>NZ_MUBM01000720.1:0-371 GCF_002154505.1 Streptomyces carpinensis
GCGCGGCAGCTGCAGCTTGCGCACGATGTCGGGGGCGGAGAGCGTCCCGTCCCCGTCGAGGAAGAGCTCGAGTATGTCGAGAGCCCGGGTCACGGCAGGTACGAGGCGTCCCACGACCGGCCCCCTCCCTAGAGTCCAGGCCTGTTCGAAATTTCAACAGGCGGTCGGCATCACGAACACAGGCTAGCCACAGTGGGGTGGTCGGGCAATGGGTCGGGGTGGGCAATGGGCCGGGCTGGGCCACGATGGAGGACATGCCGTCCTCGACACGCCCGCCCTTCACCCCGCTCGACTTCCAGCTGGTGCTGCTGCGCCGCATGGCCGACCACAATCCGGACCTGGTGGAGGACGCCCGACATGCGCTGGGTGTC
>NZ_MUBM01000720.1:437-564 GCF_002154505.1 Streptomyces carpinensis
GACCTGGACTGCGAGGCCCGGCAGTGGCCCGTTCCCCTCTGGCCCGACCTGCGTTTGGAGGTGCTGGTCGGGCCGAACGGCCAGGTCTGGAACGAGTGGCTGGTCCGCGCCCCGGGGGCCGAGGCGC
>NZ_MUBM01000721.1 GCF_002154505.1 Streptomyces carpinensis
CTCGGTCCTCGCCGGCTGCCGTCGCCGACCGGTCGCGCTCCCTCTCGCGCGGCCCACCATGCCGGGTAGCGATGGCGTGATCGATGTCGAGATCGCCGGACGTCTTTGCGCACTACTCCGAGACCAGGGCAGCGGGTACCGCGAGCTGACGGAAGGTGAGCATGTCAGCTTCGAGATTGGGCAGGGGCAGAAGGGGCCGCAGGCGCAGAACATCGTGCGCGGCTGACGGGGCGGAGTTTCAGCGCAAGGTGGCTGACAGTCAGTCAGTCACCTTGCGTGCTGGTCGAGTTGCTGGCTCGGTCGGGGAGCGGAAAGCGGCGTAGGAGCTGTGCGCCGCTTCCCTGCTTCTTGTGAGGGTGTCGGCGGGAGTCCAGTGAGGTTGCTGGCCCACTCCGCGGTGCTGCGGGATCTGATCGACGCTGGCGACGTCACCGGCGCCCGCTCGGGTGAGACCGACCGGCGGTTGGCGACGGTGGCGAGGCTACCAGCAACAACGCCCGACGACCGGGGCCACCGGCATCAGACAACTCGTCGCTCTCTGCGACGAGGTGCTACGTTCCCGCGCATGAAGATCCGGAGGTGGACCGGCCGCAGCATTTCCGTGCTGGCCGTGGGTGGGGCACTGGTTCTGATGACGGCGTGCAGCGGGCAGGCGGGTAAGTCGAGCACGACCAGGGAGGCGAAGCCGACTGGGGCGACGGCCCCGACGGTGAAGCCCGATGCGGCGACGGCCCCGAGGGTGAAGCCGGAGGAGATGAGGGCGACGAAATCTGCTGCGCTTCAGTACACGAGGTTCACTGCGAGTGAGACGTTCGCCGGTGGTTGTGTCACTGCCCACCAATGCCGGGGGACTCTCACCCTGCTCCAGCCGCTTGCGGCTCCCGTGGCGCAGCAACTGCACGACGAAGCGGGGTGGGATCCGTACTACGCGGATCTCCGCGACCTGGCCGACAAGGTGTCCGAGGGTGTGCAGGAGACGGATCCGGCGGACCTGGATGCGGGGGATGCCCTCCTGAAGGACGTCGTGAAGCTCAAGGAGCGGCTGGACCAGGAGATGGACCTGGGGCACTTCTAGCCCCGGACACGGCCCTCGCCGGCTCGCGCAGACGGGGGCCGCCCTCACCTCACCCATGGTCGGTCACGCCGGGTCGGTGCGGTCGACCTGCGATACCCCCACGGCCTTGATATCGGCGATCTTGCCGTTCGCGATCTCGGCCTCAAGAGGTGCCGTGCTTTCGGTGTTCGTCGTGCTGAGGCCCAGCGTGTCGGCCGTCGTCCCGGTCGTACCGAGCACGTTGCCGTCCTTGTCGATGAACTCCGGCACGCGCTGATTCGAGCGAGGGCTGACGGAGCACGAGTGTGCGGGCGAGGGATCCTGATTCTTGGCCGCAGGTTGGCCTCACGCCCTGGTCAGAGATGGGAAACCGGCGGGTCAGGCTCAGTGCGGCCTACCCTCCTGAGGGGCGGGGTGGCAGCCATATCGCTGTCGCCCCGCCCCCTTGTGTGCGGTGCTGGGCCAGCGCACGAGCTTGGTTCCGAGCGCTCCTGCGGCGCCCTGGAGGCAGGCCCGCGGAGGCGAGCGGTGTTCGACCGTTGCGTGGCGTGGGGCGTGCTGTGGTTGGCGGTCGGCGCGGCGGGGATTGGGCGCCTTGGTGTCTCGTTGCGCGTCGGCCAGGGCCGCCGCGCCCCCTGCCGGGCAAGTCCGGCACGCCAGAGGAGCAGGCGGGCCGCAGGGCGCAACGCCACAGGGCAGCAGCGGCAGGCCTGTCACGAGGCCGCGCCGGAAGACCCCTCTCCCCGCTCGGCTTCGTACCTCGAGCGGGCCCGGCGCGCCAGCGGTGATGGCTCACGGGTCAAGCCGATCAATGGGCATCAGGGCGTTGGGAACCGAATCGTCCCGCGCGGTGTAACAAGGGTGTGAGGACGCGGGAAGGGGGCCGCATCGTCGACGAGGCCGCGGTGATCGCTCGCGTACGCGCCGGGGAGCCGGAGGCGTACGCGGAGCTGGTGAGGGCCCATACGGGCGTCGCGCTCAGGGCGGCCGCGGCGCTCGGGGCGGGGGCGGACGCGGAGGACGTGGTGCAGCAGGCCTTCGTCAAGGCGTACTGCGCCCTGGGCCGGTTCAGGGACGGCTCGGCCTTCAAGCCGTGGCTGCTGTCGATCGTCGCCAATGAGGCCAGGAACACAGTGCGCGCAGCTGTCCGGCAGCGCACGCTCGCCGGCCGGGAGGCCGCCTTCGTGGAGGCCGAGCCGCTGATACCGGAGTCGGCGGACCCGGTGGTGGCGACCTTGCAGACCGAGCGCCGCGCCGCTCTGCTGGCCGCCCTGGAGCAGCTGAGCGAGGACCACCGTCTGGTCGTGACCTACCGGTATCTGTTGGAGATGGACGAGTCGGAGACCGCCCAGGCCCTGGGCTGGCCTCGTGGAACCGTGAAGTCCCGGCTCAACCGTGCCCTGCGCAGGCTGGGTCGTCTGCTGCCGGAGTTTTCAGCCTCGGGAAGGGGGTGAGGAGCGTGCGTGAGCCGGAGGAGGCGTCCGGGCTGCCGGAGGAGCTGCGGGCACTGGGACGGTCGCTGGACGTGCCCGGGGCGCAGGGTTCGCCGGGTTCGCCGGCAGGGCCGGAGTCGATGGTGGAGCGGGTGCTGCAGCAGATATTGGCCGATCAGGTGCCGGTCCCGGTGGCCGAGCCGGCGGGTGCCGGTGAGCGGCTGCGGGCGGTGCGGCACTGGACGCGGATGCGGTGGCGTTCGCTGACGGCGGCCCTGTGCGGTCTGCTGACCGTGCTCGTGCTCACTCCTCCGGTGCGGGCGGCGGTCCTTGACTGGTTCGGTTTCGCCGGCGTCGAGGTGCGGTACGACCCATCGGCGGTGCCCTCGCCGGGTGCACAGGTCCCCGGCTGCGGCAGGTCGCTGTCACTGGCGCAGGCCCGGAGGCAGGCCGGTTTCGAACCCCTGGTGCCGGACGCGCTAGGCGTGCCGGACGCGGTGACGGTGACCCATGAGCCACGGGGACGGTTCCTGGTGACTCTGTGCTGGCACGAGCAGGGCCGGACGATACGGCTCGACGAGTACCCGGAGCGTCTGGACGTCCGCTTCGTCAAGAGTGTGCGGGAATCACCGGAGTGGATCAGGTTGGACACGAGGTCCTCGTCCGACGGCATTTCGGACTACGCGCTGTGGTTCCCCAGGCCGCATCTGCTCACCTTCTGGCTGGTGGATGCCGACGGTCATCACTTCACACGGGGCAATCGGACCGCCGGTCC
>NZ_MUBM01000722.1 GCF_002154505.1 Streptomyces carpinensis
TGCTGACCGCCGACGTCGGCGTGCAGCCCACCCAGGAGCTGGTCGAGCGGCTGCGTGAGCGCGTCCGCGTGCTCGGCACCCGCACCCCCGAGGAGCTGCGCGGGCTGCTGCGCGAGGAGCTGCTCACGCTGGTCGGCCCCGCCATGGACCGTGTGGTGAAGACCGAGCCGGCCACCAGCAAGCCGGGCATCGTGATGGTCGTCGGCGTCAACGGCACCGGCAAGACGACCACCACAGGCAAGCTCGCCCGCGTCCTGGTGGCCGACGGCCGCAGCGTCGTGCTCGGCGCCGCCGACACCTTCCGCGCCGCCGCCGCCGACCAGCTGCAGACCTGGGGCGAGCGGGTCGGCGCCTACACCGTGCGCGGCCCGGAGGCCGGTGACCCCGCCTCCGTCGCCTTCGACGCGGTGAAGGAGGGCAAGGAGATGGGCGCCGACGTGGTGCTGATCGACACCGCCGGCCGCCTGCACACCAAGACCGGTCTCATGGACGAGCTCGGCAAGGTCAAGCGCGTCGTCGAGAAGCACGCCCCGCTGGACGAGGTGCTGCTCGTGCTCGACGCCACGACGGGACAGAACGGCCTGGTCCAGGCCCGCGTCTTCGCAGAGGTCGTCGACATCACCGGCATCGTGCTCACCAAGCTCGACGGCACGGCCAAGGGCGGCATCGTGGTCGCGGTCCAGCGCGAGCTGGGCGTCCCGGTCAAGCTGATCGGGCTCGGCGAGGGCGCGGACGACCTGGCCCCGTTCGAGCCGGAGGCGTTCGTCGACGCCCTCATCGGGGACTGACGCACCCCCTCCGCAACGGCAGCGCCCGCCCCCTGGTCCAGTGGGGGACGGGCGCTGTCGTCGTACGGGGCGAGGGCGCGGGTGCCGGAGACGTCGGTGGGAGATGCGCGGGCACAGGGGTGCGAGAGCCGGGCCCAGGGGTGTGAAAGGTGTGCCGCTTGCGAGCCGTGAGAGCTGTGCCGGTCAGTCACGAGGCCTGAGGGGGTGGGCGGGCGTCCCCGTGAGCGGTGCAGGAGGGGGCGAGAGGCGGACTGGCGTCCCGGTGCCGCGGCCGGCGCGGGTGCCGCCGGCTGTCCTAGTAGCTCTCCCGGGCCCTCGACCGATGGGCCACGTACGCCAGGGTGCCGAGCAGCAGGCGGGCCTCCGGGGGGTTGGCCGCGTCCAGGGCGGGCGGGCGCAGCC
>NZ_MUBM01000723.1 GCF_002154505.1 Streptomyces carpinensis
GGTGAAGGGGGAGGACATGCGCATCACCGGGTACCGCACTCTCACCACAGTGCATCGGTGGGGCAGACCGATCGGTGACGCCAATGGATCCACGCCCGCGGGCGTGACGACCGTACCGCTGGTTCTGCTCGAAACCGACGTCGGTCTCACCGGCGTCGGCCTCGGCTCCCACCGTGGGCTGGATGAGGTCTTCCCGGCCATCGATGGTGAGGACCCCCGAGCGGTCAGCGCGCTGTACGCCAACCCCCTGGCCCACGCCGCCGCCGGCATTCCCAACCACCTGGCGACGGAGGTGCAGGATCTCTCCTTCCCGGAAGGGGTCCACGCCGACCAGGAGTTCGAGGACGGCAACATCATCCTCGGAGAGTCGCCCGGCCTTGGGCCTCTGGTCGACGAGGACGCCATCGCGGCCCTGATGCCCTCGGCAGGCCGCACCGGGCCGGAGAGCCGGCATGTGCGTCCCGAGAGCGCGGGCAAGCGGATGCTCGGCGCGAGCATCCACGTGCTCGCCGGCGACCGGTCGGTCGGAGTGATATGCCGATGACCGCACCTGATCGTGTCGACGCCCACCACCATGTC
>NZ_MUBM01000724.1 GCF_002154505.1 Streptomyces carpinensis
GGAGGGGACGGTGTGGCGGGCCGCCTCGGGACGGCCCGTCCGGGATGGTGCGGGATGAAGGGACGTCAGTCTCCGTGAGGACGGTCGAACGGTGAGCGCCCGTCAGCCTCCGATGTGCGGGAACAGGTCGAGGAAGGGCCCCGCCGTCGCCGAGACCCCTCTGCTGTAGGGCGCGTCGAAGTCCCAGATCAGGAAGAGCAGGAAGGCGATCAGTGCGGAGAACAGTCCGGCCAGGACCAGCTCCCGTGTGGTCCGCCGGATCTGGAGGGCGAACACCATGCCGATGGTGACGGCGGCCCCGGAGAGCAGCCCGAACCAGACCACGGACGGCATGGTCGCCCCGGTCGAGTCGGCGCGGGCGGTGCGGGCCTGGTCGGCCGCGGTCACCTGGTCGACGAGCGGCTGGTAGGCCTGTGCCTCGAAGTCCGACGCCGGCCGGTAGTCGCTGACGTCCGCGCGGACCTTCTCGAGCAGCTGGTCGCCCCGCTGGGTGACATGGCCGTGGTCCGTCATCGTCTTCCACTCGGTGGTGACGACGTGTCCGACATAGGCGTTGACATCGGAACGGATCCGGTCACGGACGTCGGGCGGGTAGACCCGGACGCGCTCGGAGATCTCGTGCAGCGCCTGTGCCTCCGCCTGGACGTGGTCCTGGGCGGCGACGCGCGCCTCCCAGACACCAGCGATGGCCAGGCCCAGCACGATGGCATAGACCACGCCGATCCACATCGTCATGTACTCGATGACGTCCGGGGTCTCACTGGGATCGTCGTCCTCGGCCGCCGTGCGGTGCCGTACGAGGGTGATGACGACCACCACGGCACAGGCGGCCAGCATCGCGAGGACGAGAACAAGCCATTCCGACAACGGTTCCTCCAGGGGTCAGCGCGGGCGGAGCGCGGCGACGGCGGCCAGTGCGGGCACCGCGATGAGCAGGACGTAGGTGATGGGCGACGGTCCGTGCCGGGGCGCGCGCCGGTGCGGCTGCGGGTGGTAGCGCGGGTAGGACACCGGCTTCGCCGACGGGCGGGGCCGGGGC
>NZ_MUBM01000725.1 GCF_002154505.1 Streptomyces carpinensis
GACCAGCACGGGAAGCCGAAGTTCCAGTACGGCCCGGGGACGGTCCAGGACTTACCGCCGTCCTTCGTCTCGAAGACCTCCTCCAGGCCGGCGTACACATGGTCGGGGTTCTTCGGGTCGACGGCGAGGAACTGGTTGTACCAGGCCTGGATGCCCGGCTGGTACCCGGCGCCGGTGAGCGCCGAGCCGGAGTCGCGCAGCTGCTTGTAGTCGGCGATCCTCGTCCACGGACCGGTCGGCGAACCGGACTTGGAGACGAAGATGCCCTCCAGGCCGCTGTCCGGGTTCTCGTTGGTCTGCTCCGGCGACTGGTCGATGGCGTAGTAGCGTGAGCCGTCCGCGCTGTGCGCGAAGGTGACGTTGCCGACGTCCCCGCTGTCACTGGGCAGGTCACCGAGCCCGGTCAGCCGCTGCCAGCCGTTCCTGCCCTTGGTGTAGAAGCCGTTGTAGTCGTCGCCGCCGCGCCAGCCGACCGCGAGGACGACCTTGTTCGGGTCCTTGGGGTCGGCGGCGATGTCGTTGGCGATGTNNCGTACCAGAGCCGCCCGCGGCCGTCGAGCTGCAGGTCGCCGGTGGACAGCGCCGGGAGCCGGTCGGAGATCTCGGTCCAGTGGCCGCCGCCGGTACGGGAGCGGAACACGCCGCCGTTGGCCGAACCTGCGTACACGTAGCCGTGGTCGTCGGCGGCCAGTCCGGTGACCCGGCCGGTGACCCGGCCCGCACCGCCGCTGGAGTTGGAGTTGACGTCCCGGTAGCGGGGGTCGTCGGAGTCGTAGGGCAGCCGGGTCACGTCCCGCCAGCTGCCGCCGGTGTGCGGCAGGTTCCGCAGCGCCTCGTAAGCCGCCCCGTAGGCGCCCGGCGCCACGATGCCGGGCGAGGTGCGTGCCTCGGCGTACTGGTCGGCCTGTTCGGCGATCTCCTGGCCCTCGCCGCCGCCGTCGTCGTCACCGTCCTTGGCGAAGGGTGACAGTCCCTGGTGCTGCTCGTTCAGGTGGGCCTGGTGGCGCAGGGCGCGGACGCCGAAGGGATCGGTGCCGCGCCCGGCCGCCTGGGCCTGAGTGATGGTCAGTCCTAGTGCGGCGGT
>NZ_MUBM01000726.1 GCF_002154505.1 Streptomyces carpinensis
GGGCGGGGGCGGCCTGTGCCCGGTCCTGTGCGGTGAGGCCGACGGGGACGGCGAGGGCCAGGGCGAGGGCGGCGAGAAGCACTCGGGGTCTGCGTGTTGGTCTGCGCACGACGCATGTCCTTCGACGGAGGAGGTCAGGAGGCAGTCATGGGTCAGGGAGGTGCGGGAGCCCGTGCATAATCGTGCGTGCCTGCAAAATCGTGCTTGATTCCGCCGATAATTGAGCAGCAAAAGTCATCTGTCAATGGCGGGGTCCGGCACGGGCTCGGCCCGGGGCGGTGACCTGGTGTGCCGTCGGGCAGCGGTCGACGTGCCGTCGGGCAGGGGTCACCCGGGTATGCCCTTCAGGCGGTCGAGGGGGCGGATCGGGCCGCGGCCGGTCACGCCGACCTGCCGAAGCCGATGGTCGGTACGGCCCTGCGCCGCGGCCACGGCTCCACGCTCGCCTCGGGCACCAGACCGTCCAGGAAGGCGTACCGCCGCAGGGCCGCCGGGTCCTGGCCGTCCACCGAGTGGACCTTGCGCCACCAGGCCGCGATCTCGGACCAGCCGGGCGCCGACAGTGAGCCGCCGAACTCCTGCACGGACAGCGCCGCGGTGAGACCGGCGAAGGCGAGGCGGTCGGCCAGGGGCCAGCCGGCCAGCGTGCCGGTGACGAAGCCGGCCACGAAGACGTCGCCCGCGCCCGTGGGATCCAGGGCCTCGACCGCGATGGCAGGCACCTCGGCGGTCTCCCCGCTGCGGTCGACGGCGTAGGCACCCTCCGCGCCGAGGGTGACCACCGCGACAGGCACGAACGCGGTGAGCGCGCGGGCGGCGGCGCGCGGGCAGTCGGTGTCCGTGTAGCGCATGGCCTCCTCGGCGTTGGGGAGGAACGCCTCGCAGTGCTCCAGGTCGGGCAGGGCCGCCAGGTCCCAGGCGCCGGTCTCGTCCCAGCCGACGTCACCGAAGATGCGCGTGCCCCGGCGCGCC
>NZ_MUBM01000727.1:0-366 GCF_002154505.1 Streptomyces carpinensis
CCGGGGCGAGGAGGCGCCGGCGGTGGCGCCCCACCACGACCAGCTCGGCATCCCGGGAGGCGGCGACCAGGTGGCCGGCCGCGTCGCCGGGTGCCACGTAGGTGTCGGCGGGCACGTCGGGGTGCCGGGCGCGGTGTGGGCCGAGGAAGCCCTCCGCCAGGGTCCGGGTCTCCTTCTCCACCTCGTCCTGGTCGATCATCAGCTCGACGAACTCGCCGGGAGCGAGCCAGCTCCGGGCGGGCCAGGCGTAGGCGACCACCACCCGGAGCCGGGCCCCGCGCCGGGCGGCCTCGGTGAAGGCGAACGCCGCGACCGCGTCGTCCGGGCTGTCGACGTTCAGGCCCACGACCACCCGGGGCCCCGGCC
>NZ_MUBM01000727.1:379-636 GCF_002154505.1 Streptomyces carpinensis
GACCTCACGGCCGGGCCGGGGGACCACGACGACCGGGCACTCGGCGTCCCGGGCGGCGGCCAGGCCGCTGGAGCCGAGCAGCAGGCTGGCGAAGCCGCCGCGGCCCCGGGAGCCGAGCACCAACAGCTGTGCGTCGGCGCCCAGTTCGGGCAGCAGGGCACCGGGCAGTCCGTCCAGCGCCACGTACTCGACGTCCGTCCCGGGGTCGGTGCGCCCGGCCAGGTGGGCGCGGGCACCGTCGAGCACCGGGTCGTCCT
>NZ_MUBM01000728.1 GCF_002154505.1 Streptomyces carpinensis
GGATGTGGTGCGGCGGGCGCGCGGGCTGGCGGCGTTTTGCGTACCTGATGCCTACATGTAGGGGTTGTCCGGGCAGGCCGTCGTTGATCGCTCGCGGACAGCTCTCAGGCGGCCGGGCGGATGGGGCCAGGCGTCTACCCACGTGATCGACGGAGCCCCAGTAAGCCAGTCGGGCCGGCGATCGGAGCGGCAATGTCCCTGTGGCCGAGGAGACGTTTGCCGCTTTCTTACTCAAAAGCGCCATCCAATTCTGAACTCGGGACGTATCAGTTTTGAACATGTCTAATGTGCCTTCGGGCATATTTCAGGAGGAACGCCATGGCGATCTTCAAGGCTCTCTTCTCCGTCCTGGGCCGTGACCACGGGGACCACGGCGATCACGGCGACCACGACCGCGACCACGGTGACCGTGACCACGGTGACCGCGACCACGGTGACCGCGACCGCGATTTCGGCGACCGCGACCACGGCGATCACGGTTACTGATTTTGGCCACTATTAGCGACTTGGAGCGGAGCGGACCGGAGGCCAACGCCTTCGGCCCGCTCCGTCACCACGCCTTGCGGCTCCCCGCTCGCGGGCCCCGTTGTGCATGGCCAGCTATCGCTGCGCGCCACATGTCGGGATGCGGCCACCGCCTCTACTATCGAACACGTGGACGATTCGCGTGACGCCGAGGCGGCGCCTCCCCCGGATGCCGGGGTGGGGGTGTTCTCGTACGGGCCGTACGAGGTCGTGCGGATCAATCTGCGGGTGGCCAGCGAGCCGTACCGGGGTGTGGCGGTCGCCCACTACGACGCGCCGGATGGGTGTCGGGCGTACCGGTTGGCGTTGTGGCCGCGTCCGGATGTGGCGCCGCATGGCTGGTACTGGTGGGACGAGGGGCGGATGACCCGGCGGGATTTCCGCAGACCAGACGACTAGACTCGAACCTGTGAGCGAATCCGAGCCATCCCGTCTTGAGCTGTTGCAGTTCGCCCGTCGGTGGTCGTGCAGCAGGCGACGGCCGCCTTGGCGCAGATCGACGGGTGGATCGCGGCGGAGCAGCGGCGGGAGGCCGAGCGCCGCCGCGGTGCGGAGATACGGCCGCCTGCACCGGAGTGGCTGGTCGAGGTGGGCCTGAACAAGAACAACCTGGTGGCCGTGCATACGGGCGACTGCTGGGATCCAGACAAGCGGGCGCGGCCGGTGACGCGGGCGGAGGCCCTGGACGCGCTGACGCGTCTGCAGGCGCAGGCGTGCTCGAAGTGCAGGCCGGATACGGCGCTGGGCGTACTGGAGTAGCTGATCGTCCGGGCGGGACCCGCGTGTTTCGTGCATGATGTCCGGGCAGCCGGGGGCCGTGATCAGTGGGAGTGCGGGGGTTATGGGCAGACGCCTGATGTTCGGAGTGCGTGGCGCCCTGTTGGCCGTTGGGACCGCTGCGTGTGGTGGCGGTGGGGCTTCGGCGGGGGCGCCGGCGACTCATGAGGCGAAGGTCGAGGCTGCGGGGTCCAGTCGCGCGCAGAAGTGCACCAAGACGTCTGGCTGCGATCGCGGACGAGCTGTGGGTCGACTCGGGCCAGGTCACGGACGATTCGGAGAGCTTCGACCGCAATCAGCGGGGCCGCGATTTCGCGGCCGCCTACCTCGGCACTCCGGAGTGGGACATCTTCATGCGTGCGGACAGTGACGGCGTGGCGGGGCGACGGTCACGCAGGCATTGCTAAGGGCGCGCAGATAATC
>NZ_MUBM01000729.1 GCF_002154505.1 Streptomyces carpinensis
GTCCGCCTGGCGTGGGCAGTCCTGTGGCGAGGTGATCCGCGTGGCGTGGGCCGGCGGTGTGACCTGTGCGATCCGCTTGGCGGGGGCGATGGCCTCACCTGAGCAGTCCACGTGGCACGGGCGACCGCGTGCGCTCCGCGACCCGCCCGGCGTGGGCTGTCCGGGTGGCCTGGGCAGTCCGCGTGGCGCGGGTTCTCGCGGGGCCTGGTCAGTCCGAGTGGGGCGGGCAGCCCGGTGGCCTCGGAGAACCACGCAACGCGGGCGACCGCTTGGCCGGGGCGATACGCCTGACGCGGGCAACCCGCACGGTGCGGGCGGCGCAGGCGACCCGTACGGCCGCGGGCGGCGTGGGCAACCCCCACACCGCGGGCATCCTGTGGCCTGGGAGATTCGCCTGTGCGGGTGGTCGCGTGGGCGGGGCGGTCCGTCTGGCGCAGGCACCCGAGGGCCGCGACCCCGCCGAACACGAGGAACCCTAGGCACCCGTGCCGTTCGTCGACAGGGCCTTCACCAGTACGGGCGTGACCTGCTCGATCTGCCACGGGCGCGCGCCGTACTTGGCCAGTGCGGCGGCCACCGACTCGTCGTCGGCGCCCTTCGGCGGCTCCCAGCACAGCCGCCGCACCGTGTCCGGTGCGACGAGGTTCTCCTGCGGCATGTTCAGCTGCTCGGCCAGCGCGGAGACGGCCGCGCGGGCCGCCGTGAGGCGAGCCGCGGCGACGGGGTCCTTGTCGGCCCACGCGCGCGGCGGCGGCGGTCCGGTGACCGGCTGCCCGGGCTGCGGCAGCTGGGACTCGGGGAGGGCCTTGGCCCGTTCCACCGCGGTCTGCCACTGCTCCAGCTGCCGTCGGCCCATCCGGTGGCCGAAGCCGTTCAGCGCGGCGAGCGCGTGCACGTTGGACGGCAGCGCGAGCGCGGCCTCGACGATGGCCACGTCCGACAGCACCTTGCCCGGCGAGACGTCCCGCCGCTGGGCCACCCGGTCCCGGGTCTGCCACAGCTCCCGTACGACGGCCAGCTGCCGCCTGCGCCGCACCCGGTGCATCCCGGACGTGCGCCTCCAGGGGTCCTTGCGGGGCTCGGCCGGCGGTGCCGAGGCGATGGCGTCGAACTCCTGCAGGGCCCACTCCAGCTTGCCCTGCCGGTCCAGCTCCTTCTCCAGCGCGTCGCGCAGGTCGACGAGCAGTTCCACGTCGAGAGCGGCATAGCGCAGCCACGGCTCGGGCAGCGGCCGGGTCGACCAGTCGACGGCGGAGTGGCCCTTCTCCAGCACGAAGCCGAGCACGTTCTCCACCATCGCGCCGAGCCCCACCCGCGGGAACCCGGCCAGCCGGCCGGCCAGCTCGGTGTCGAACAGGCGGCTGGGCACCATGCCTATCTCGCGCAGGCACGGCAGGTCCTGGGTGGCGGCGTGCAGTACCCACTCGACGCCGGACAGCGCCTCGCCGAGGCCGGACAGGTCCGGGCAGGCGATGGGGTCGATCAGAGCGGTCCCGGAGCCCTCGCGGCGCAGCTGCACCAGATAGGCGCGCTGGCCGTAGCGGTAGCCGGAGGCTCGCTCGGCGTCGACGGCGACGGGGCCGGAGCCGGCGGCGAACGCGGTGATCACCTCGGCGAGCGCGTCGGCGTCGGCGATCACGGGCGGAATGCCCTCGCGCGGCTCCAGCAACGGGATCGGCGCCCCCGTGTCAGAAGATCCGCCGTCGTCCGGAGGGGCGCCTCCGGTGGTTCGCAGTGGGCTGTCTGCTGCGGTTTCTCGGGCGTCGGTCACCTGTCAAGGGTATCCGTGGATGGACGGCGCCCGCCGACGGAACGTTCCGTCGGCGGGCGCCG
>NZ_MUBM01000073.1 GCF_002154505.1 Streptomyces carpinensis
GTGCCGCGGAAAGGAACAGCAGTCGACCGCCCGCCCCTGTTCAGAACACGGGTGTCCGCGGGCGGTCGACTGCTGTTCCTTTCCGCGGCACTGCTCACGGCCACCGGTTTCATCGGTCACGCAATCGGCTGGATCCTACTGACAACGACCCTGGGGCCGACTGCGTGCCTCCTGCTGGCGCACCCCGACAGAGCAGGCCCACGAGTGAGAGATGCAGTGCTGGGGCACGCGTCAGCAACTGCCTGCGGACTTGCCTGCCTTGCAGTCTTCGGGCTGTGGAACCAACCCTCGGGGCTGGAACAGCACCACGACACCCTGCCGCAGATCGGCGCACAGGCGCTCGCAGTCGGGGTGACGCTGTTGATCCTCACCCTGTTCTGTGCCCACCATCCCCCGGCCGCTGCCACCGGCCTGCTCATCACCTCCGGCATCACCCGCCCCGGGCCTCTTCTGTACGGCATGCTCACCGGCCTCGCCATCGTGATCTGCGGCTCGGCCCTCCTGGCAAAGACTCGGTGGCACCGTACGCGCATCCGCCCTGGCCTCTTCGACTCCTCAGCCGGCAGCGCTGAGACCCGGCCGTACCCGGAAGCGACCGGCAAGCGCAGTGGCTGACGCCTACACCACACACCGCCCTTCAAACACGGTCGGCCTGCAAGCCGGGGTCTTGGCGGCCCGTACTTCTTCCCGCTCGGACCTTTCACCCCGGCGCCGCAGCAGGCTGCCCGGTAACGTCATATCCTCGAGCCGAAGCCCAGCTCCTGCGGCAGGTGCTCCCACGCGATGCACAAGCAGGATGCCCCCGCAGAACCCGCCGGTCGTCCAGGCGCTTACGGCCCCGGTAGCGCCTACGGCGTTCGATCTTCGGCAACAACGGCTCGACGACCGCGCGCAGTTTGTCACCAACCGCTCACGGCTTCGACCGAGCCACCAGAGCCCCCTCAGCGTGATCAACCTGGCGCCGAGGCAGACAGGCCTCCACGCTGTCGCGCGGAGCTCGTCTTGCGTCTCAGCCCGCGGAGCGGGTGACCGCGGCACCCTGGCGCAGGGCGCGGGGGATCTCGGCGACCTCGTCGACGGTTGCGATCAGTGCCGCGATGAGCGCCTGTGGCGCGTCGCTGTCGACCTCGACGGCGTAGGAGATGCCGATCGATGCCCATCTGGAGGTGTCGAAGCCGCCCTCCGCCCGCACCCGGACACCCCGCAGTTCCACCCCGCCGGCCTCGGCCTCGCGGTAGAGGTCGTTGAGCACGCACGCCGCCACCGCCAGGTTCAGCACGTGGCCACCGGTGAACGCCGACCGCACCCCGACGCCGCCGGGCGTCCACCGGTGCGGGAACCGGACGTCGTCGCCGTCTTCCTTCAGGAACGACCCGGCGCTCGCCACCACCGCGAACCGCTCATCCATGACCTGCCTCCTGTGGCCGCTTGCGCAGTTGCAGCCCAACCCGGATCCGTCCATGCATCATGGCGCAACTCGAAGTAATTAGGCGGGGACTTCGGATTCCCGGTGTCTACCCTGGCTCGATGCTCCTTGAGCTCACACCGCTGACCAGCATGGGGGCGCTGGTGCGGCGTGTGTTCGACCTGATCCGCGCCCGCCCGCGGGGGCACGATCACCGCAGTCTGCCCCTTTGTGGTCGACTACCTCTCGCGAACGGCCGCCTACGCCGATCTGGTCGATGCCCGACACTCGTGCTACTCCGATCGTGCTGCTGCCGAATCGGCGCGAGTGGCGGCCGGTGGCTGAGACTCCCGCGCCGCAGTCGGGAGTCCCCCGGAGGAGCCCCATCGCGGCCTCACACGTGCTGCCTCGAGCTCCTGGTGGCGGAGTACAGCGACCCAGCCGCAGGCCAGGGTGATTCGGCGCGGCTGGTCAACGCCGGTGAGCTCGCGTCTCCCCGATGGCCCGTGGCGTCAAGACATGGGTAAGAAGCGGAGTCCACCTGACGCCAACCGTCGGCCGAATGCGCGGGCCGGCTCTGGGTGCACCGGCTGGATGCCCGACTGAAGCCCGCCGTCTCGACTGGTACCTCCGGGCAACGCGCCTGGAGACGAGGGCGGATGTGGCCCACGCAAAGGGATCGATGAGGGGAAACACTGATGAAGGCAGTGGTCGGGGAGACCGTCGTGGCCGAGGCCGCGAGCGAGGCGGTAGTCAGTATCGAGGGAAATGTCTACTTCCCGCCGGACTCAGTTGCGGCCGGCACGCTCCGCGACAGCCCAACCCCCTACACCTGCCCTTGGAAGGGGAGGGCGCAGTATCACCACGTTGTGGTCGGCGAGATGGCGCTCACGGACGGGGCTTGGTCTTACTAGAACATCAAGGAGTCGGCGGCGACCCGTGTCGGTCGCGACTTCAGCGGCTACGTCGCCTTCGATGTACGCCAGGTCAGGATCGAGAGCTGACGAGGCACACCGATCACTGTCGGCAGAACAAATCCGTCGTTGGTGGCGCGCGATCGGAGGTGTTCTCGGCCGTCTATGTGCCCGGCCACTCGGGGGCGCGTCAGGAAAGGACCCGGACGAGTGCGGAGAGGGCCTGAGGCCACGCAGCGTCGGAGGGCCTCCCATATCCAACGACGAGGGCATCGGCCATGGCGTTCAGGGACTGTTCATGGCGGTATCGGGACAGGCCGGCCACCTTGAGGCCCTGCCGGGTCGCCGACTGAAGGACCCGCTGCTCGGTCCCGGGCGGCAAACCGAGCACGGTGTGCAGGCCGGCCGCTGTCCCGATGACGCGCACCTTTGGGGCGTGCTGGGCCAGGGCTGCAACGAGAGCGTCTCGTCGATCGCGGTAGCGCCGACGGGCACCACGTACGTGACGGTCGTAGGCGCCGGAGGTGATGAATTCGGCCATCGTCAACTGGCTGAACACCTCGCACGAGTCGATCTGCCCCTTGGCCGCCACGGCTTCCTCAGCGAGGGTCGGAGGCAGCGCCATCCAGGCCAGCCGCAGACCAGGAGCAAGGGTCTTGCTGGCGGTACCCAGGTAGACCACGCAGCCGGGGTCGAGGCCTTGGAGCGCCCCGACAGACTGGCGGTCGAACCGGAACTCACCGTCGTAGTCATCCTCCAGGACCAAGCCGCCGGTCCGTCTGGCCCAGTCCACGACGGCCGTCCGGCGATCGCGCTGCAGAGCCGTGCCCACAGGGAACTGGTGAGCCGGTGTGAGTAGGACGGCATCGGCGCCGACGGGCGGCACAGGGTCGGTCCCGTGGGTGTCTAAGGGAAGCGGGAGGGTCTTCAGCCCAGCAGCCGCCAGCAGGCCGCAGTCCCTGTCCAGGCCGTAGGACTCGACGGCGACGTTCCTCGCCCCCCGCCCGGCCAGGACTTTGCTCAGGATCTGCAGGCCGTGGGAGACGCCGGCGCAGATCAGTATGTGCTCCGGACTCACGTACACGCCCCGGGCTCGAGCGAGATGGTCTGCGAGCGCGGCCCGTAGTTCCGGCCGACCGCGGGGGTCGCCGTAGCCGAGCGCGTCGTCGGGGGCCGCGGCCAGGGCGCGGCGTGTGGCCTTCAGCCAGGCTGCACGAGGAAAAGCGGTGAGGTCGGGGCTACCTGGGATCAGGTCGTGGCAAGGGCCGCCGGGCGGCTCGGCGGGCGAGCGCTCCAAGATCGGCCGAGTGATCATCCTGTCTGCCACGAGTGTGCCCGAGCCTCTGCGGGCGGTAAGCCACCCCTCGGCGACGAGGTCGGCGTAGGCGTCAGCCACGGTGTTGCGGGCAAGGCCGAAGTCGGCGGCGAGCCGGCGGGAAGAGGGCAGCCGTGCGCCCGGGGTCAGGTGGCCGGTGCGGACGGCCTCGCGCACGGCTTCGGCCAGCGCACGGCGCACACCTCGTCCAGCTCGTATCAAATCATTCTCAATGGCCTGCCGTAGCTGCGCTGGACTGATCGTGGTGCGGCCGCCGAGGGGCTCAACAGCGGCCGCGTCGTTGATCGGAGTATCGACCGGGTCGTCGGACAGCAGGTCGTCGATGGCCGTGGTGCGCTGGCTTTCGTTGGTCAGATCGGTAGTCACGATGCGAACCTCAACACTCGACGCACTTGCTCTGATGGCGTCGGTGGTCTCGTCGAGTTGGTCGGCGGTGCGGGCGAGAAGGATGACATCGACTCCGGCCTGGGTAAGTCCGGTCGCGATCGCTGCGCCCATGCCGTGGCCAGAGCCGGTGATCAGTGCGGTCTTGCCAACAAGCCCAGCTGTCATGCATGAGGGTTCCTTTCAACGCGGTGTGTGGGATGGGCTCTCCCACACCCCGTGGCGCACCACGCGACTCCGATGAGCGGGAATGTCGACCGGACTGCCTCTGCACCCGTCTGATGAGCGTCGATCCTTCGCGCCGTCTTACCGAAATTTCGCCGTTGCGCTTGTTCCTCGACGCCCTCGCGCCCCACCCCAATCGATCAGCGTGGTAAGACGCCGAGGTCTGGCGCCGCTATTACTGTCGAACCGAGAAGACCGTGCAGGCGTGGACTGGATTCAGAGAGGCGCCGGATGAAGGCGATTGTGGTGACGGACCAGGCTGCGGGAACGGCCGGGATGACGCTGGTGGAGCGGCCCGAGCCGCAGGCGGCGCTGAACGATGTCGTCGTTCGGGTTCATGCGTCGGGATTCACTCCGGGTGAGCTGACGTGGCCCTCGACCTGGACCGATCGCTTCGGCCGCGACCGGACACCGTCGATTCCCGGGCAAGAGCTGGCCGGAGTGGTCACCGCTCTCGGCTATGGCACGAGGGGACTGTCGGTGGGGCAGCGGGTGTTCGGCCTCGCGGACGGGCATCGGGGCGGCACCCTGGCGGAGTATGTGGCGATCGAGGCGCGTAACCTCGCGCCGCTGCCGGCCGATGTCGACTTCACGGTGGGCGCGGCCCTGCCGATGCCGGGCCTGACCGCGTGGCAGGGGCTGTTCGAGCACGGCCGCCTTCAGGCGGGGCAGAGCGTCCTCGTGCATGGTGCGGCGGGCGCAGTCGGGTCGATGGTGACGCAGCTCGCGGGAGAGGCCGGCGCCTACGTCATCGGCACCGGACGTACCGCCGATCGACAGACGGCGCTTGGCTTCGGTGCGAGGGAGTTCGTCGACCTCGAGAACGACGCGCTGGAAGAGATCGGCGGAGTCGATCTGGTGTTCGATGTCATCGGCGGAGACATCGGCAGGCGGTCCGTAGATGTGATCCGTGCCGGAGGAACGCTGGTGTCCATCGCCGGCCCGCCTGAGGTTCGTCCCGCGGACGGCCTGGCGATCGATTTCGTCGTCGTGCCCGATCGTGCCCAACTGGGCCAGGTCGTCCAGCGGGTGCGGGACGGACGGTTGCGGACCAATATCGGCAACGTCTCGACCCTCGATGACGCCGTCGCCGCCTTCAATCCGACCGAGCGGATCACCGGGAAGACGATCATCAGCGTTCGTCCGTGAGCGACACGCGCCCATCGATGCACGCCGCCGGCCGGCGCCGTCGAGCTCGGCCGGCTGCTTCCTGGCCCCTGGCATTAGGTGTCGAACGCGCTTTCCATCCCTGCAACATTTCCACCAAAGAGACAAATGGGCGAGGAGACATTTCCCATGAAGGCGATCGTGGTGACGGACCAGGCTGCGGGAACGGCCGGGATGACGCTGGTGGAGCGGCCCGAGCCGCAGGCGGCGCTGAACGATGTCGTCGTTCGGGTTCATGCCTCGGGATTCACTCCGGGTGAGCTGACGTGGCCCTCGACCTGGACCGATCGTCTCGGCCGCGACCGGACGCCGTCGATTCCCGGGCACGAGCTGGCCGGAGTGGTCAGCGCCCTCGGTTATGGCACGACGGGGCTGTCGGTGGGCCAGCGGGTGTTCGGCTTCGCGGACTGGACTCGCGACGGCACCCTGACGGAGTACGTGGCTGTCGAGGCGCGTAACCTCGCGCCGTTGCCGGGCGACGTCGACTTCACAGTGGGCGCGGCCCTGCCGATTTCAGGCCTGACCGCGTGGCAGGGGCTGTTCGAGCACGGCCGCCTTCAGGCGGGGCAGAGCGTCCTCGTGCATGGTGCGGCCGGCGGCGTTGGATCGATGGTGACGCAGCTCGCGGGAGAGGCCGGCGCCTACGTCATCGGCACCGGACGTACCGCCGACCGACAGACGGCGCTTGGCTTCGGTGCGAGGGAGTTCGTCGACCTCGAGAACGACGCGCTGGAAGACGTCGGCGGAGTCGATCTGGTGTTCGATGTCATCGGCGGAGACATCGGGAAGCGGTCCACGGGGCTGATCCGTGCTGGAGGAACGCTGGTGACCATCGCCGGTCCGCCTGAGGTTCGTCCCGCGGACGGCCTGGCGATCGATTTCGTCGTCGTGCCCGATCGTGCCCAACTGGGTGAGGTCGTCCAGCGAGTGCGGGACGGACGGCTGCGGACAATCATCGGCAAGGTCTCGACCCTCGATGACGCCGTCGCCGCCTTCAATGCGACGGAGCGGATCAACGGGAAGACGATCATCAGCGTTCGTCCGTGAGGACTCGGGAACAGCGGCCGGTCCTGCCCTACCCGTGGATCGGCGTCAGATCCGAACCGGGTCGGGCAACTCGTGCCGGACGCGTGTGGGCTTGATCGGGGCTTGATCCGCTTTGACGGACATCGGAGATGATCAGGGGCTTCGGCCCCGGAAGGATGATGTCCGCGGGGTGAGCGCTCGGTGGGCCAGGTCGCGACCTGGTCCTGACCTCTGGCCCGACCCAGGCGCGTTCGACACCCGCCGGCGCGACGCCGGCCCAGAGTCGCCAACTCCGCATGGAAACCGGGCTGCAGGTCTACTTCACCGACCCGCACAGCCCCTGGCGACGGGGCACAAACGAAAACACCAATCGAGTCGGTCAACGCGCGGATCCGTCGGGCCGTCAAGAATTGCGGTCATTTCCCCGCGAGGCAGGCCGAGTTGAAGTACGGCTACATGGCGATCACGTCGATCGACCCCACCGGCAACGGGCAGACCCGCTGGACCAGCCGGTGGAAGACCGCGTTGAACGTCTTCGGCATTACCTTCGACGGCCGCCTCTCGGTAGCACGTCAGTAACCCCAACCGACCTGGTCGCACTGCTCGTTTGACCGACCCAGTCTTGGTGACGTGGAGTCCAACTGGGAGCTGGACGTCCTCAACGACGCGGCGGAGCACGGTCGCTGGATTGCCAACCTCGGTGCTGAATCGATCGCCGAGATTCTTAAATGCACCGCCCCTCGGCGTCGTACTACGCTCACCGGCGCAGGCAGCGATGGGAGAGCGACGAAGAACGGGGCGAGATCGCGACGTTGTTGGTAAGACGGCGCCGCGGGTCGACGCTGATCAGACGGACGTTGACACCATTCGTTGTGCCTTCTTGCTTACGGGCGTGGCGTGGTGCGTCATTTGGCCGGATGTGCCGGCCCAGCTCTGCCCGGCGTCGGCGCCTTGGGCGGAGACACAGCCCGGGACTTCCAGAAACTCCGGGGTGGTTCAGAAACAATCGAAAGGCACGGCTCGATGCAAGACGTGGCACCAGTGATCAACCTGGCTCGCCGGGGCAGAAGGCTCCGGCTGGCATTCTCATCCGCGGTGGTCTCCCTGGTGGCCTCGTTTGCCGCGTCGGCCGCACCGATCCCTCTGTTCAACACCTACCGGGCCGAGGACGGGTTCACCAACGTCGGCATCTCGCTGGCCGTCGTCACCTACTCCGTCGGCACTATCGCCGCACTGTTGGTGCTGGGGCGACTGTCCAATCATCTGGGCCGACGGCTCACCGCGATCGCCAGCCTCGGCCTGCTCCTGCTGGGCTGTCTGCTGCTGCTGAACGTGCACGACATCGGCGCCCTGCTGTCCGGTCGGCTATTGATGGGCGTCGGAACGGGGTTGGCCAGCAGCAGCCTCACCTCCTACATCGTCGACGCCGCACCCACCAGGCCGGAATGGCTGGCCTCCGTCGCCTCCAGCCAGGGCCCCATGCTCGGCCTCACCCTCGGCGCCGTCGCCTCCGGCGCCCTGGTCCAGTTCGGCCCCTGGCCACGCGACCTCATCTACCTGGTTTGCGCCGGTCTCCTCGTACTGTCCGCCGCACTTATCGTCATCAGCCCGGAAACCGCGAAGCCGACGCCGGGCGCTTGGCGATCACTGCTGCCCCGGGTCCGCGTACCGGCCCGGGCCAGGCATCTGCTCCCTGTCGCGGCCGCGCTGTTCCTGGCCACCTGGGCGACGGGGGCCTTCTACCAGGCCTTCATGCCTGCGCTGGTCGAAGATCAACTTCACACCCGCAGCCCGCTCATCCTCGGACTGGTGTTCGCCGCCTACATGGCCCTCAGCGTTCTCGGCGCTCCCATCGGCGGCCGGTTCACATCCGCGGCGGCCCAACGCATCGGTATGATCATCTTCCTGACCGGATGGATCGGCATCATGACAGCGATCGCCATCGGCACACTGGCGTTGTTCATCGCCGCGACCATCGTCGCCGGCGCCGGTCAAGGCATCGCCATCAGTGCCGCCACCCGCGGCCTGCTGCACGACAGCACCCTGGCCGACCGAGCACCGATCTTCAGCGCGATCTACCTCCTCTGCTACAGCGGCGCCGCCTTCCCCAGCCTCATCTCGGGGCAACTCTCCAACGCCTTCTCACTACCGCAGATCGCCCTCGGATACTGCGGACTTGCCATCGTCGCCACCCTGTTCACCGTCCTCGCTGCACGCAACCCGCACACCGACGCGACCGGGAAGAGTCGGCACGGTGAGTAATCATGACGAACCTCACCGTCATCCATGCCTCACTCGACCCCTGAGCAGGGTTGCCACCCGCGCTCGTCGACGCACGTCGATCGCCGTGTGGATCGGCGCAATGAGCCAGAACCGGATCGGCGCCCTGCTCCTATTGGTCGCGACGCTTGCGGCGATCGTCTGTGCCGACGTGTCCCTGGCGTCGTACGAGACGCTCTGGGGCCCACCGCCGTGACTGACCGCGCCATCTTCTCGCAGTCCGGGTGAATCGGCTTGCACCGGCGGGGACCCTGCTCCCGGCTGACCCGCACCTGCCCTCGATCGGGTCGGCGAGCGGGGATCTTGCTCGTCATGAGCCGCAGGGGAGGCGACCTGCCCTGCGGCAGATACTGTTGTTGCAGGACGACGAGGTCATATCGCTCGACGATGGTCAGGGACCGGCTCATGGACGCCTCGGACGAACTTCTTCAGAGGGATACACCGTCGGCTCTTCTGACACTGGACGGTGTCATCCGCGCCCTCAACGCCGCGATGGCCACGGCACTGGGCAGGCCGTGGGAACAGTGCGTCGATCATAGCTTCGTTGATCTGCTCGCCGAGGATCAGCGCATCTCGGCTGCGAGCCTGCTGGCGCACGGGGCCACGACGAAGAGGCTTGCGATGCGTGTGCTGGAATTTCCCGGCACGGGCACCGCATCCGTGGTCTGCCTCGTCGAGGCGCGACCGGTGACGGATCCCTCGAGCGGCGAGCGGCTTGTGTGGGCGCATTCGTTGGACGCGAGACACGACCTCGGCAGTCTGCTGATCCCATTCCAGCTTGCGGCGAAAGATGCCGGCCTCGGCCTCTGGATGTGTTCCCCCGATGAGCACCAGGTGGAGTCACTGGGTGGCGCACCCGCCCTGGCCGCGCTCTTCCCGCAGGCGTCGGTGCCCCTGTCCGAGATGATCAGGCGAGTGCATCCTGATGACCGGAAGGACGCGCGGCGGCTTGTGCGCTCGTCCGCCGCCCAGTCTCCGTGGATCAGGTCGCGGTTCCTCACCGAGCACGATGGCTGGCGCGTTCTCGCGGGCCAGACCCGCCGGATACAGTTGGGATACGGCGGCCCCGAACGGGTCTTCGCGGTGATCCGCGACGACACCCAGTCGGAGGCACACCGCCAAGAGATGCTGGCCGAGGTGAGCGCGGAGCGGGAGCGCGCCGACGGGATCACCGCGTTCTCCTCCGCGCTGTTCACCGCCGCCTCCGAGCAGGAACTGCAGCAGGTTGTCCTGGCCCGGCTCGCCGCGGCCGTCGGAGGTTCCGGCGCTCTCTTCGCCGTCGTCGACGACGGGCGCTTGCGGGTCTCCTCGGATGCCGGGATTCCCACATGGGAGGCTGATGCTCTGCACGGCCTGTCGCTGGATGAGGACCGGCCGTTGCCCTGCGTGATCCGTACCGGTCAGGCGCAGTTCTTCCCCGACCATGAGGAGCTTGTTCGCCGTTGGCTGCATGATGACGATCTGCCCCTCCCGCGCCCCGTCCCCGGCACCGCCTTGTCGATCACCCCCCTCAGCCCGGCGGGCGACCGGCCGCT
The DNA here is from genome assembly GCF_002154505.1 of Streptomyces carpinensis. Taxonomy (GTDB): domain Bacteria; phylum Actinomycetota; class Actinomycetes; order Streptomycetales; family Streptomycetaceae; genus Streptomyces; species Streptomyces carpinensis. The sequence continues at coordinate 10,273 of NZ_MUBM01000073.1, forward strand.
CGGGGCCTGGGTGGTGACGTACGAGAGTGAGCACCCCCCGTCCCCCGAGAAGCTCGCCTTCATGACGGCTCTGGCCGAATTGGCAGGCCAGGCACTGCGGCGCATCAGGTTGCAACAAGCCCACGTCGAGCTGTCCACGGCGCTCCAACAGAGCATGCTCCCGACGCTGCCGGAGCACCTCCCAGGCCTGGAGATCGCTGCCCGCTATCAGCCCAGCCAGGATGGGCTGGATATCGGCGGAGACTGGTATGACGCGTTCTTCCTGCCCGACGGTGCGGTCGCACTGGAAATAGGTGACGCTCAAGGGCACGACGTGGATGCCGCGGTTTTCATGGGCCAGGTGCGCTCGTCCATGCGCGCGATCGCCGCCCACGAGCCTGAGCCGGGAACGGTGCTGACGCGTACCAACGATCTGCTCGTCGCGATGGATGCGCCACGCTTCGCGAGCTGCACCATGCTGCACCTCGATCCGCATGACGGACAGGTCATCGGCACCACCGCAGGCCATGTGCCCCTGCTCCACGCACGCGACGACGGCAGCCACACCGTCCGCGCACTCCCCGCCGGGCCGGTCCTGGGAATCGTGCCTGGCACCGAGTACCCCGAGGAGACCTTCACTTTGGAAGAGGGCACCGCGCTGGTCATGGTCACCGATGGTGTGGTCGAAGGGCCGCGCCTGACCCTGGAAGCCGGACTGGAGCGAGCGGGAGCGCTGGCCGGCCGAGCCCTCCAGGACCGGCTCGACGTCGAGGCGACCGCGGACCGAATACTCGACGCGGTGGCCGCGGTGGACCACCTCGACGACGTGGCCGTGCTGGTCATCCGACGCGCATGAGACTCGATGGCTGGCCCCCGGTCATGCTGTCGTACTCCGCATACGGGCCTCCTCTCCTCCCGGGTGGGCCACAGGGGCAGCGAAACCTTGCCGGCCCCAGAGGCGCCGGGCTGCCGAGGCACCCGCGTCAGGCCACGGTGTCAGGAGCCTTGGGCAGCCGCCATTCCGGGCGGATGCGGTGGCAGGTGTACCCGTAGGGATAGCGCTGCAGATAGTCCTGGTGCTCTGGCTCGGCCTCCCAGAAGGCGCCGGCGGGCGTCACCTCTGTGACGACCTTCCCCGGCCACAGGCCTGAGGCGTCGACGTCGGCGATCGTGGCGTCCGCGACGCGCCGCTGCTCATCACCGAGATAGAAGATGGCCGACCGGTAACTCAAGCCGACGTCGTTGCCCTGCCGGTTCAGCGTGGTGGGGTCGTGTACCTGGAAGAAGAACTCGAGGAGGGCCCGGTAGTCCGTCCGGGCGGGGTCGTAGGTGATCTCGATGGCCTCCGCGTGACTGCCGTGGTTGCGGTAGGTCGGGTTCGCCGTCTCGCCCCCCGTGTAGCCGACACGCGTCGAGACCACGCCGTCCAGGGCCCGAAACAGCCCCTGCATGCCCCAGAAGCACCCGCCTGCCAGAATTGCTCTCTGGTGTGCCATACCGTGTCGCCCTCCTGTGAATTCCACCGTCCGGATACAACGGGCCGGAACGCATGGGCCGTGCTCTGTCGCCCTGGCCGTGTCCCGCCAGCACCATGCCCTGCGGCTCGGGGCGCCACGACAGCGGCCGTGCAGCGCCCACAGTGGTTAGCTGCACGGCCCGCGGACTCCTTACGCCCTTTTACGGCCCTGTCCGAAGCCCACCGGAGGCGCACGCTCAGACGGGAGGGCGTCGGAGGGGGACGCCCTGTACGGAGGACCTCACTACGCATGGAGTCGTGAAGTCCATCCTCGCCGAAGGCAGCATTTCGAGGCGGAGGTACTCCTCGTCGCCGTCGGCCGCGGCCCGGTCTCTCAGGGCCTCGGCTACGGGGAGCAAGGTGCCGCCATGGACCGGGGCTACGTTCTGGTCGACGAGTACATGCGGACGAACGTCTCGCCCCTCTCCGCCGTCGGTGACCTGGTCCCCACGCTCCAGCTCGCGCACGTCGGCTTCGCCGAGGGCACGTGAAAGGGGCCTGCCGGGGACCGGCTCGGACGCGTGGTGAGCACTCCCGCCGCAGCTCCTGGCAGCGGCTGGTCCTGTGTCCTGGTCGGCGAGGAGGGGGTGGGGACCGTTCTGTCCTCAGGGGAGGCGGCGCCGGAGGCATGGATTGCCCCGGTATTGGTGGGCCGGGCCCGAGCGCACTCGGTCGAGTGCGTGGCTCCGGCAGGCCGGCGCGGCCACGGGAGAGCCCGGGACGATGGCTCCGGATCGGATGGGCCGAGCGCCGGAGGGCGGGGTAACAGAAAAGGACCTTGTGGTCCCTTCTGGATCCTGCTAACGTGCGCGCAGGTAATCTGGCCCATGTGGCGGAACAGGCGCGCGAGAAGAACGACTCCCGGCTGACTGAGCGCGGGCGGGCGACTCGACATCGCATTTTGAGGGCCGCCGCCGACATGATGTACGTCAAGGGCGTGTCCTCCACGACCCTCGACGAGGTCAGGGCGGCCAGCGGAACGAGCAAATCCCAGCTCTACCGCCACTACCCCGACAAGGATGCACTGGTGCGGGACGTTGTCGCGTTGCAGGCTGCAGAATTGCTCGAACGTCAGCACCAGCTGCTGCGGCGGCTCAACTCCGTTCGCGGGCTGGAGCGCTGGCGGGACGCACTGATCGAACACAACGCGCTCCGAAACGGAGCGTACGGCTGCCCGCTCGGCTCCCTCGCGAGCGAGCTGGCCGATCAGGACGAAGAGGCGCGCAAGGCGATCGCCCGGCACTTCGACACCTGGGAGGGACTGCTCAAGGCCGGCGTCGAGCGGATGAAGGACTCTGGAGTCCTTCGTGCCGACGCGGACGCCGGAGAGCTCGCCACCGGCGTCATGGCCGCCCTTCAAGGCGGCTACCTCCTCGCGCAGACAGCCCAGGACGTCAAGCCCATGAGGATCGCCCTGGACATGGCGATCGGCCACGTCAAGGCCTATGCCGTGCTTGCCGAGGACGTCAATCCGCCGGAGGGGGACGCGGGAGGGCGCTGAGCCGGCTGGGGCGAGGCGGCGCCGAGAAGTCCGGGTGCGACGCCACAGGCGGTTGCGTCGCGGCCTTCGTAACCCGACTGGACTTCAGCGTCCCCCCGGCGGCGGAGGCGGCTTGGTCGGTGGGGCGTGACGGCGGGAGGATGCGTTCGTCCCTACGGACTGTGTGCCCGCACATGGCCCCAGCCGCCAACCAGAAGCGGCGGCCCCTGCATAAAAGGCAGGTCTCCTCCACCAGGAGAGGACTATTTGGTCCTGAAAGTTCGCCGATCTGCGGTACCTTTGGTGAGAGCGGTCCCGTACGGACAGCCAAGCAGCCAAGCCTCACAAGGATCTCCAGGGCGGTAAGCACCATGCACGCGGGCGTCCAGTTCTCAGTGCTCGGCCCAGTCCGGCTACACAAGCAGGGGCTCGAGGCCGGAGCCGGTCAGCCGAGGCAGTGCGCCGTGCTCGCTTCGCTGTTGCTCAGGGCGGGCAAGCCTGTAAGCCTCTCGAAACTGGTGGAGGACGTGTGGGGCGACGACGCCCCACCGTCGGCCGTAGGCTCCGTCCGCACGTACGTCTACAGGCTCAGGCAGGCACTGGGGGAGCAGAGCGACAGCTCCGTGAGCCTGGTCGACGGGGGCTACCTGCTGCACATCCAACCGGACGCTCTGGACCTGAACAGGTTCAAGGAGACAACGGCAAGGGCGAGGGAGGCCCGCAGCACCGGCGACCTGGCGTCGGCGGCGAGCCTGCTGACCGAGGGCCTCGAGATGTGGAAAGGAGTGGCCCTCGCCGGGGTGCCCGGGCCGTTCGCGGCCCAGCAGCGCAGCGTCCTCGGCGAGCTGCGCCTCGCCTGTGCGGAGGAGCAGCTCGCCTGCGAAGTGGAGAGAGGGCGCTACACCGAGGCCGCCGCGGAACTGTCCGCCCTCCTTGTCGAGCACCCGCTTCGAGAGCGCATGTGCGGCCTCCTCATGACCGCGCTCTACGGTGCTGGGCGGCAGTCCGAGGCCCTGACGATCTACCACACGACCAGTCACCTGCTGCGTCAACGCCTTGGCGTCAGCCCGTCGCCGGAACTGCAGGAAGTCCACGAGCGCATCCTCTCCGGGCGATTCCAGCTCCCGCGAAGCGCCGACCGCCCGAAGGGCGCGCCTCGGACGCCCCCGCCCCACGCCCCGGCTCAGCTCCCAGCCGCCCTGCCGAGCCTCGTCGGCCGCGAGAGAGAGCAGGAGCAGGTCGAGCGCTTGGTCGCCGATGCAGAGGCGTCGTCCTCTGTGGCCATCTGCGCGGTCGGCGGACTGGCCGGCGTCGGCAAGACAGCTTTCGCCACCACCGTCGCCCACCGTCTGGCCGACCGCTTCCCGGACGGCCAGCTCTTTGCAGACCTTCAGGGAGCCGGACCGGAGGCGGAGCCGCGGGACCCCGCGCACGTGCTCAAGGACTTCCTGCAGTCCTTGGGGGTCCGCCTCGAGGACCTGCCCGAGACCGCGCAGGCGCGGGGGCTCATGTTCCGCGGCTTGCTGGCCAACCGCCGAGTGCTCGTCGTGCTCGACAACGCATGGAACACGGACCAGCTAAAGCATCTCCTCCCCGGAGGCCCCGGCTCCATGGCCCTTGTCACCAGCCGCATGCAACTGCACGCGCTCGTCGCTGCCTACCAGGCACTTCCCCTGACACTCATGCCCCTGAGCCAGACGGACGCACGCAGCCTCCTCGCGCGCCGACTCGGCGCAGCGAGGACAGCAGCTGAACCAGAGGCCGTCGACCGCATCATCCGGCTGGCCGGGCAGCTCCCCTTGGCCCTGGCCAACGTCGCCGCCCGCGCGGCCTATCGACCGCAGCTGCGCCTGTCGAGCCTGGCCGACGAGTACGAGGCGCCGGAGCACAGCACCCTTGACGCCTTTGCGAGCGACGAGGACCAGGCGCTCGACGTCCGCGAGTCCATCACCCGCTCGTACCGCCTGCTCGACACGGAAACAGCCGCGCTCTTCCGCGACCTGGGCGCCTGCCCGGACCCCATATTCGCGGCATCGCAGGTCGCGGACCTGGCCGGACGGCCCGAGTGCCGGGTTCGCCAGGTCTTGTCGCGCCTCACCCGAGCGCACCTCGTCTCGGAGATCGGCCCGGGCCGGTACAGCTGGAACCGGCTTGTGGCCGCGTACGCGGTGGAGCAGGCGGGGCTGGGTTTCCTCGACCAGGGCGAGCCGGCTCGTTGGTAGGGCGAGCAGGGGTCGGCATCCATGTCGTTGTCACAGGCACCCTGCCGAGACGGTGCCACGGCCAGTGGCCGAGACCGAGCAGTTCCCGAAGGGGGCATGCCCTACCGGGCGGCGCCGTCATACGAGACAGAACTGACCAGAGGATCTGAGCGCCCCGACCCCTTTGCGTGCATTCAGGCCGAACTGGCTGCGGCCGAGCAGGAATGGCAGGAGTGGACGATCGCCTGCCAGCGGGTCCGTGTGCTGCTCTCCGCGCCAGACGATGCCGGGATCGCGGATGAGGCTCCGGCGCCGCCGACGGCGAAGCAGCAGTCGCAGGTGCCGGTGTGGCGGAAAGGGCTGGCCTGGTCGGCGCTGTCGGTCGGCTACCAGTGCATCCTCAAGACACTCGGGGACCGATCCCGGCTCGGGCAGGGGTCGCGGACTTGCCAGGAGATGGCTGCCTTGTTCGGCATGGACGTGGTGCCGGCGCGGGTGGAGGTGCTGCGGTCGAAGGCGAAACGCCTGGTCGCGCGGCTGGCTGGCCGAATCGGCGCCGGGCCGGTTCACGTTCGTGCAGGACGTGAGCGGATCGGGCGGCGGCTCATGAGCCGGATCATCGACCAGTAGACCATCGCCACCTGCCTTGACGGGCGGCCGGCATCAGCCGGGCGGCGTGAACTTACTCCGGGAACCGGAGCGCCCCCCGGCCGCCGTCGTCGTGCCGGAACCGACCGGCTCCGGCACGACGGCGTACGGAGAGTCCTCCGAGCCGGCTACGCGTCGTTCGCTTCTGAGTCGTGCTCGGCGAGAGGTGCGACGTCAAGGTCCCCCTCACGGAGACGGTAGACCTGCAGGGTGAGGCCGTAGTACTTGTCCGTCTCGCCCACCCACTCCATGCCCACTCGCTGGGCGGTCGCGATGCCGCGCGCGTTGTTCGGCCGCACCACGGCGAAGACCTCATCCACCCCTCCCGCGAACGCGTAGTGCGCCGCGGCGTGACCGGCCTCGGTCGCCAGACCCTGGCCCCAGAAGGCGCGCGCGAGCTGCCAGCCGATCTCCAGGTCGACGCCGTCCGGGGGCAGCGGCAGGATCGCGGCGCCGCCGACGAGCTCGCCGGTCTCCGCCAGCTCGATGGCCCAGCGTCCTGCCGGGAGCTCCAGCGCTGAACACTCGCTGATCCACTGGCGGAGGATCCCCTCCATGGCGTTCCTGCCAGTCACCCTTGCCATCGCGGGGGCCAACCAGCGGGCCACGTCGCCATCGCCGTACACGGCCAGGGCCGCCGCGGCGTCGTCCGGCGACCACGGCCGCAGCACGAGCCTGGCCGTCTGGATGCGAGAGCCCTCGACTTTCATGCGATGGCGGGGGCCTGGGGGATTGGACACGTCCGTGATCACCTGACTTCCGATTAACCACCGGGCCGACGCACAGAGTTGGCCAGTCGCCCGGCGGGCAGCGTGCGGACGGCAGCGTCCCGCGCTCAGCGCCGACACTGCCTTGATGGCAGCAGACCGTACCGCGACTTACCTTGCGGCTCGCACACGGGCCGTTTTCGCGCAGCAATGCGCACAAGGCAGAAGCGGCAGGCAGGACAGATACATGCAGCTTCCGCTTGTCGGACCACAAGGCTACTGCGATCGGCACCGTAGAGGCCTTGTAGAGCTGCCGTAGACACTGCCATGGCAGGGTCGAATGCAACACACGCAAGGGTGTTCACCGCTCATTGGATTCGCGGGGCCCTGGGCTTCGAAGGCAAGAAACTCGTCGTGATCGGCGATGCCAGCGGAGTGGGACTCAAGGTCGCCGAGAATGTGATCGCGGAGGGAGGCAGCGCGGTGATCGTCGGCCGCACGGGTCAGAAGCTCGACGACGCCGTGGCAAGCCTGTCGCGCTCCGGCAGCGCATGGTCGATCGCGGCCGACCTGGCGGACCGGGACCAGGTCGTCGAGGCGCAGAAGCGGCTGGCGGAGGACCACCCCGACGCCACCCTCCTCGTCAACTCGGCAGGGTTCTGCACCCGCTCGGCCGGGTCGGCACCCCGCAGGACCTGGCCTCCGCGATCGTCTTCCTCCTCTCTTCGGCCTCCAGCTGGACCACGGGCGCCATTCTCAACATCGACGGCGGAGTCATGGCAGGCCGCAACGAGCCACACCCCTCACGCCCGGCCCGAAACAGTCACCTGCCCCGAGCAGGGCAGCGAAAAGGCATCGATCAATGCCGCCCGCGCATGAAGGAGCCCATATGGCAGGCAATCTGAGAAGCGTGACCGACGAGACCTTCGCGGATGAGGTGCTCAAAAGCGGCAAGCCTGTGCTCGTCGATTTCTGGGCCGAGTGGTGCGGGCCCTGCCGCCTTGTAGCACCGATCCTTGAGGCGCTCGCCGCCGAGCACAGTGACAAGATCACGATCGTCCAGCTGAACGTCGACGAGAGCCCCCGCACCGCTGCGGAGTACGACGTCCGGTCCATCCCCACGCTCAACGTCTACCGGGACGGCAAGGTGGTCAAGACGGTCATCGGGGCCAAACCCAGGTCGGCCCTGGAACAGGACCTGCTGGAGTTCCTGAGGTGACCGGGCGCTGAAGGGGTGCACCCGTCCGCCGCCGCGCCCGCCGTAATGCGCTCCGGCAAGCGAGCGCGGGCGGGGCAGGCCGTCGGTCGGGGCAGCTTCCAGCCTTCTCAGACGTACTGGCTCATGTGCTGCGGTAGTCCGTCCCGGACGGGTCGTAGGTGACCTCGACCGCCTCCGCATGCCCCTATGCCGGTACCACGTTGTGTTCCCCCTTCTGTGAGGCCGGAATCGACTGAGGCAGTCCGACACGAGACCGGCCTTGACGGGCGAGGCCCGCGCTCCGCCTGGTCACGGCAGCCAGACAGGGGCGTCGACTCAGCGGCGTCGAACCGCCGGCTCGTGCACCGTTAGGTGCCTCGGTGGCGGACTCCTTACCCGGCGTCTGCAGGTGCCAAGCCGGGGACCCCTGCAGGGGGTCCCAAACCTGCCCGGGCTGCGGCGCAGTCCCGTGTCCCGGAGGCTGCCCCAGGACAGCCCGGACATAGTCCGAAGCAAGTTGCGCGCAGGCAAACGCTGCTGCCTTGGACGTCCCCCCCCGAGAAAGAAGCATTCGTGTACCTGCTCAGCAGCGGCGTCGAGCCGTGCAACCGAGGAATGAGAAGTCCATGACCAGTAGGGAACCGGGCCCAGCAGACGACTGTCGCGTCGAGATCGCGGACAATCCCGAGGGGCGTTTCTACGAGTTGCGCTATGGCGACCAGGCGGTTGGCATGCTCGTCTACGAGACGGCCGGCTCGCGACGCGTGCTGACCCACACGACTATCCGGGAGGAATACCGCGGCCGGGGCTGGTCCAAGCTCCTGATTCGTTTCGCCCTCGACGACCTCGCTGGCAGGGGAGTGACGATCACCAACTACTGCCCGGTGGTGGACCGGTTCATCGAGGAGAATCCCGGATACGCGCAGCTGATCGACCGCGACCACCCTGGCAACTGGGGCCGGTCCGGAAGGTAGGAGTGTGGCGGGGCAGCCCTGGGGGCCTCCTGACCACTCGGCTGGAGCTGATGGCCGGCCGCCCGGGCGACTATGCCGGATAGACGCCTCGTCGACACCGTGCCGCTTGAATGGCCTTCTCCCGCCGCGCCGTCACCGAGGCGCCGGCACCGAGATGTCGCGGGATCCCGATGGCATGGAGGCCGTAATGACTTCACCAGACAATTTCCCGCCCTACGAAGACCTGGCCGCCTCCAACCCTCTGCGCACGCAGGAGGAGTACGACGAGGACGAGCTGGGAGAGGATGTCCTGGACCGAGGTTACTCACCCGCCAACACACCCCTCGCCGTCAACGACTGGGGTGTCACTGCGACGGAGGGCGCCTCCCACGAGGACCTCGCGCATCGGCTCAGGCGCGAGGTGCCGGAAGTCAGCGCATCGGACGCGGGTGATGGTCTGGGCGACACGATCGGCACGGACGGAGAGCTCATCGACGACCAGGTCGGCGACGTGCGCGCGGGACGCCTCCTCAGCTGGGACACGGACGTTGTTGCCGCAGGATACGACGGCGACGACTACTGGGCGCGGGACGTGGGCATCGACAACGGTGCCGCCCCCGCCGAGGAAGCGGCTGTCCACGTGGTGCCTGACACCCAAGAGGACTCCTGAGCAACCGCCGGCCCCCGGCGGTTCTTGACGCCTTGCTCTAGCCGCAACAGTGGAGTTCGTCGGCGACGGCGAACGTGCCGACGGCGACAAGGCCACCGTCGCGCGGGCGCACGTCGTCGCCGCGGGACCGTTCGACTGAGCGCTAGCCGGGCTCGGGTTCGTCGTGGATGGTCAGTGCTCCGGCGAGGTCGAGGTCGGCGACAGTGCCGTGTGCCCCGGCGCGGACGAGCAGCACTGCGCCGAGCGCGGTGCTCCAGAACGTCCTGGCCTCCACGTCGAGCGGTCGACGGGCCCTCCAGCCGCGACCGTCGATGAGCTGGCTCACGAAGCGCTCGGATTGCCGGAACAGCAACTGGAGGTGCTGGTCGACCACGGGGGCGAGTTCGGGCTTGGAGATCCCGGCGGCGAGTGCTCGCGCGACCGATGGGAGCGAGGGCATGGCCAGTACGGCGCGGGCGATGTTGCGCCGAAATGTCGCCGCATCGGGGGCTTGGCGACCGATGCGCTCAATCCGTCGGGCGTCGTGCAGCAAGCCGAGAAAGGCGGCGTGCACGAGCAGAGAGTCCTTGGAGCCGAAGTAGTACGTGACCTGATTGGGGAAGACGCCTGCCGCGTTCGCGATCTCTGCGACGCTCACCTCAGCGCCGGGCCGCTCCTTGCAGAGCTGTGCAGTTGCCTCAATCAGCCGACGCCTCGTCGCGCGACCGCGGTCACGTGAGCGAGTCGACGTTGACCGAGCTTCAGTTCGCTTCTTCTCCACGCCTGAATTGTATGTGATACAACAATGCCTGTCTGCTTGTATCGCATACAAGAAAGGTCGAAGGGCATGCACCGGACTGAAGTCGTCGTGACCGGACTCGGCGCGATCACACCGCTCGGTGGAGACGTGGAGTCCACCTGGACAGCCCTGCTCGCCGGCGAGTCCGGCATCCGCTGCGGCGTCCTGCGAGGCCAAGAGGACACCGGCCTTCCCGACACCGTCGCGGGGACGATGGCGATCGACCCCGCCGAGTCGCTACTGCCGGTGCAGGCCAGGCGGCTCGACCGCTCGCAGCAGGCAGCCCTCACCGCGGCGGCGGAAGCCTGGGCCGATGCCGGTGCCCCGCGGGTCGACCCGGACCGGCTCGCATCATCGATCGGCACGGGTATCGGGGGCGTGCGGACGCTGCTGAAGGAAGACGACGTGCTGGAGACGGCCGGGACGCGGCGCGTCTCCCCACGCACGGTCCCGATGCTCATGCCCAATGCGGCGGCGGCGCTGATCAGCATCGAATACGGTGCAAGGGCCGGTGTCTACACGCCCGTCTCGGCATGCTCCTCCGGTGCCGAGGCAATCGCCCTGGGAGCCAGGCTCATCCGTGCCGGCGAGGCGGACGTGGTCATCGCGGGCGGGACCGAGGCCGCGATCACAGCGATCACCGTCGCCGGCTTCGCCCAGGCGCAAGCACTGTCGCGTCACACCGCTGAACCCGCCTCAGCGTCCCGGCCGTTCGCCGCGGACCGCAGCGGATTCGTCCTCAGTGAAGGCGCCGCTGTCGTGGTGCTCGAAAGCGCCGAGCACGCCAGCGCCCGAGGCGCGCGCGTCCACGCGGTGCTCGCGGGTGCCGGCATCGCCGCAGACGCTCACCACATCACGGCGCCCGCTGCCGACGGGTCCGGTCAGATATCGGCCATGCGGAAGGCCCTCGCGCAAGCTGGATTGGCTCCTGAGCAGATCAGCCATATCAACGCCCACGCCACCGGAACGCCTGTCGGCGACGTCGCCGAGGCGCACGCGATCAGGGAGGTCTTCGGCCGCGCCACCGTAACGGCCCCCAAGGCGGCGCTTGGTCATCTCTTTGGCGCGGCGGGTGCGATCGAGGCGCTCATCACCGTCCTCAGCGTGGAGCACGGCGTCATCCCGCCGACTCGCAACCTCACCGCGGCCGGCGTCGGACCCGACATCGATCTCGATGTCGTCGCAGAGCGACGAGACGTCCCACAGGAGGCCGTGCTCAGCAACTCCTTCGGCTTCGGTGGGCAGAATGTCTCACTCATTGTCACCGGCGCACGGCACCACGCGTCCCGTACGGCCTCGACCACACCATGACCCACGCGAACGCACCATTGTCCGTGGAGGGTCGCCGCCGGTGAACCGGCACCGGCGACACGGCGGACTCGGCTTGATTGATCGAAGCTCGACGCAACACCATCAGCCGAGTGCGATACCAGTCGACGTGGTCACATGCATTGAGGCGATGCGGCGTGCCACAAGTGGTCGGCCCCTCGCATCGCCTACGAGCTCGCCGTCGACGGGATTGCGGTCTCGCGCCGCACGGTCACCCGCCACCTGGCCGCCCTCGGTCTGAACCGAAGGAAGTTCATCGACCCCAACGGCGAGACCGACCGAGAGCTGCGGACGACCACTGCTCGACGGCCCGGGCACATGGTGCACGTCGACGTGAAGAAGACCGGCCGGATCCCCGACGGTGGTGGCTGGCGTATCCACGGTCGCGGAAGTCAACAGGCAAAGGCAGTCGAGCGCCGCAAGGGCAAGAGCGAGCGCGGCGGCCACGTGTACCTCCATTCCGCCATCGACGGGTATTCCAGCCTCGCCTACACCGAAGAACTCCCTGACGAGAAGGCGGCCACTGCCGTCGCGTTCCTCCGCCGGGCGCGAGTCTGGTTCGCTGCCCACGGCATCACCCACATCGAGCGAGTCGTGACCGACAACGGTGCCTGCTACAGGGCTGACGCATTCGCTCGAGCCCTGCTCGGGTCACACCACCAGCGGATCACCCTGTACACGCCTCGACATAACGGGAAGGTCGAGAGATACAACCGCATCCTTGCCGAGGAGTTCCTCTACGCCCGCGCTTGGGTATCCGAAGACCAGCGTAGAGAAGCACTCGCGATCTGGAACACCCACTACAACTTCCACCGCCCCCACAGCACCGCTGATGGAGGACCTCCTGCGTCGCGGCTACGCCAAGGCGTCAGTAATGTCCTGGCCTCCTACAGCTAGGGAGCAGGGGCGAGTCCGAACTGCCCGGACCGGAGGGGCGCTGAGCCAGGGGCATTCCCGCCTCGCTCAGCGCCGTGCGAGATTCGAGGAGGAAGCCCTCCCGCATCGCCGCACCCTCTACGCCGCCGCCTGGCGCATGACCCGCCACGCAGCAGACGCTGAAGACCTGGTCCAGGAGGCGCACGCGCGCGTACGCGTCGTTCGACCAGTTTCGACCAGGCACGGACTTCGCGGCCTGGATGAAGAAGATCATGGTCGATCAGTGCATATCTACCCGCCGCAGAGAGCAGTGCAGACCGCACCTGTGCTTTTCCTCCGAGGTCGGAGACCAGCAGTTGGCGCGTCTTGGCGCCTACGCTCCCGAAGTGTCGAAGTCGGCCACGGCAGACGCGCTGGAACGCGTCTCTCCTACCGCGAAATCGCGGAAACGATGGGGACCCCTGTGGGCACGGCACCGTGATGTCGCGCATCCACAGGGGACGCCGGCAGTTCCGTTGGCTGCTGCCGCAGTACACGCCCGGGCTGCGCACAGAGTGACCGCCCGCCACCGGTGTGTAAGGTCGCAGGCCTCCGCGGCCGGCCTGCTCACCAGCCAGTCGCGACAGTACGGGAAAGCGCGCCCCACGCCGCGCGCGAGTCGCTCGTCGAAATACGCCGGAAACCCCGTCCGTGAAATCCCGGGACGGTCGCACGGTGAAGGAGAAAACAGCGACTTCGCGTAGACGGCCTGTAGATGGTCTCGTGATTGGCTTGTCCGCGGAAGATGACCTGGGGATTGAGAACCATGCACTCTACGGATGTCAGAAAAACGTGCCGCTCGGTTCCGGATGGACATGCCGGAACCAGCGGCAGCGCCACGGCAGCGGGGCCCGCCACGGGACGAGGGCAACTCGACCCGGAGTCCGCCGCCTGGGTGGACGCGCTCGACTGCGGCCGTGGGCCGCAGTACGAGCAGGCCTGCACGCGGCTGCACGAACTGCTGGTGCGGATGGCCATGGACGAAGCGTTCCGCCGGGGTCCTCGTTACCTGATTGCCGGGCCCGAGCTGAACGATCTCGCCCACCAGGCGGCCGCCGACGCACTGATGAGGATCACTCACAAAATCCGGGAATTTCGAGGCGACGCCAGGTTCACCACATGGGCGTTCCGATTTGTCGTACTTGAAGTGTCCAGCAAGCTGGGCCGCCATTTCTGGCGTGTTTCGAATACCCGGTTCGACTTGGACGAATGGGCGCAAGTGCCCGACCGCTCCGGTACCGACCCCGTCAGCAACTGGCAGGCGCGAGAGTTGGTCGAAGCCACGCGCGACGCAGTCGAGACAGCACTGAGCACCCACCAGAGGCAGGTCTTCACCGCCGTCGTCAACGGGATCCCTCTGGAAACGCTCGCCAGTGAGCTGGACACGAACCGCAACGCGCTCTACAAGACGATGTTCGACGCCCGTAAGAAACTGCGAGCTCAGCTGATAGCCAGCGGACATCTCAGCGCCGTGGGCTGATGCAGAGGCGACGACGTCGGCCCGGGCAGCGCTGACCAGGGGACCGGCACCGCAGCCGCACATGTCCCGGCGGGCCGGCAGTCGTCCCCCGGGGACGGACAAGAGACTGCGTCGCCAGGACCTCGCCTTCCCGAAGGGCCGGAGGTAAGAAATCGCCCCCCTCGGGCGCTCACCTCCGAAGGGGCCCACAGGGGCCGCCCCGCACTGACAAGGACGGCGAGCATGGCGTTCATCTCGCGCGGTTTCCACGGCCGAAGGCCGTCGGCAGGCACGAAGCTGCCGCCCGGGCAGTACGAGACGACCGGCTTCCCGGTGCTGTCCGCCGGGCCCACCCCCCGCATCCGGCAAGACGACTGGAAGCTGTCCGTGACCACGGAAGCCGGGAAGCAACACGTGTGGGACTGGGCAGGCCTGATGGCACTCCCGGCGGAGTCACCGACCGTCGACCTGCACTGTGTGACGAAGTGGTCGAAGTTCGGCACCGAATGGCGCGGCGTGTCCCTTGACGTTCTGCTCGCGGACGTGGAGACGGCCGCAGAGCACGTACTCGTCACCTCGTACGGGGGCTACACCACGAACATCCCCCTCGCCGACCTGGTCGACGGCAAAGCCTGGATCGCCTACGGCTACGGGGGCAGCGATCTGGCACCCGAACACGGTGGCCCCGCTCGGCTGCTGGTCCCGCACCTGTACTTGTGGAAGTCCGCGAAGTGGGTGCGCGGGATCGAGCTGCGGCAGAGCGACGTGCCCGGCTTCTGGGAGAGCGCCGGCTATCACAACTACGGAGACCCATGGCGAGAACAGCGGTACCAGGGAGACTAGGTGACCGACTCCGGTGGCGGACCGCCGAGGTAACGGGCCGGCGCGTGGAGTCGGCGACGGCCGTCACTCTGACACTGGACCTGCCGGACTGGCCCGGGCACCTGGCCGGCCAGCATGTGGACGTCAGGCTGACCGCAGAAGACGGCTACAGCACCCAGCGCAGCTACTCGATCGCCTCAGCCCCCAACGGCGGAGGTCTCGACCTGACGGTTCAGCGCACGCCCGGCGGGGAAGTGTCGCCGTACCTCGTGGACGAGCTCGTGCCCGGGGACCAGCTAGAGCTGCGCGGGCCTGTAGGCGGCTGGTTCGTCTGGAGGCAGCAGCAGACAGAGCCGGTTCTCCTGGTAGCGGGCGGATCGGGACTCGTGCCTCTGATGTGCATGATCCGCGTGCGGGAGGGAGTCGGCAGCCGGGCCCCGTTCCGGCTGCTGTACGCAGTGCGGACCCCGTCGGACGTGCTGTACCGCTCGGAGCTCCGCAAGGGGGCGCCGGGGCTGGATACGACGTACCTCTACAGCAGAGAGGCCCCCGCGGACTCACCGCGCCCGCCGGGGCGCATCGCTCCTGAGGACTTGGTCCGCGGCGGCTGGCCCCCCGACTTCGAGCCGACCTGCTATGTCTGCGGGCCCACGGCGTTCGTCGAGAAGACAGCTGCCTACCTGGTGCTCCTGGGACATGCACCCGAGCGAGTACGTACCGAGCGCTTCGGCGACAGTGGAGGTTGAGATGGCGTCCGCAGAGGTCGGCGGCCCAGATGCGGACGGTACCCATGCCGGGTATGTCGACGGAAACGCACTCGCAGGGCCCCTGTCCGAGGTCTTCGCCGTTGATGTGACCGCCGCGACGAGCCGATGCTCCAACTGCGGCTGCACAGGTCCCCTCGCTCGCCTGCACGTGTACAGGCACGCACCGGGCCTCGTCGCGCGCTGCCGGCAGTGCGGGAGAGTCGTGCTGCGTACGACGCGCACGAGGGACGGGGTCTGGCTCGACATGAGCGGCGCGGCCTCCCTGACAATTCCATTGGGGGAGGCCTGAGTTCCCACGAACGCGCTCGTGGAGCTGCGAACGTGGGCTCAGCTGCGAGCGAAGGATGCGATGTGGTCCAGGGCCATGTCCAGCGCCACGGCCATCGGCTCGGAGCTGCGAGCGTTCTGTGCAAGCACGTAACCACCCTGCAGGGCAGCCAGCAGACCAGTACCCAGGCGTTGCGGGTCCGCGTCCTCGGCGAGTACGCCGAGGACGCGGAGCCGGGTCAGCGTTTCGACGAGCATCCACCGCCAGGCATCGAATGATGCGTTGAGCGCTTGGCGGGACTGCTCATCGTTGTCGGACAGCTCAATCGACATCGCGCCCAGCGCGCACCCGTACGAGCCGTCCTGCAGTGAGTTGGCCTGTACCAGGGCGTCACGCCAGCGACGCAGACCGGTGAGGGTCTTCACGCCGCGCAGGCGCTGTTCCTCGCGGGCGAGGACGAACTTCGACTGCACGTCGATCACGGCGTGGATCAGCGCGGGTTTGCCCTCGAAGTGGTTGTACAACTGGGACTTACTGGTGCTGCTGGCCAGCCGGACGTCATCGAGGGTGGTGGCGTTGACGCCCTTGACGTAGAACAGCTTGGCTGCCGAATCAACGATCCGTGAACGGGTCTCCAGGCCGCGTGGCGTGCGGCGTGTACCGCTGGTTCCGGGCACGGTGTCTCCCTCGGGCATGTCACTCACTCGTGCAGCTTGACCGCGGAGTGCGTTCAACCGCGGTGACCTCGTTTTCCAGGCGGACACTGGGCCGGATCAGCTGTGGCACTACTGCGAGCATATAGGCCGGTCGGTGAGAGATGACGTCCTTGCGAACCTTCACGTAGGCGTCGGTGGCGTCGATGAACTGTGTTGCGGCGGTCATGTCAGCGGAACCCTCTCCTCACCTAGTATTGGACTAAATCGTCCACTTACGTCGATCGATCGCACCCGGGCTGACCTGACTCGAGTCGGCTTGAACTCGCTCGCTTCGACCGGTCGAATGGCTCACGGCATAGCCCTCACGTGCCTCTGACCTACGTATTTACTGATCCGATGCGACATTGACCCGCTTGTATCCAGCGCGGTCGACTTGGCTCGCCTGAGTAGGGTTGGCGTTGGAGGTTCTGGTCTGTATAGTCCTTCATATGCGGTGCCCCGGTTGGGAAGAGATCCGGAACTCGGGGCCGACGGAGTCGCCCCCTCGCAATGCAGGTCACCAGGCGTCCGGCGCAACCGACGCCATCGGCCAGATTGCGGCCGGCGCAGGTAAGGCCCGGGGCTCCGAAGCACTGCGAGCCCGACTCGGGCTCGACGACTACTCACACCCCGACCGGAGGTCGGTTCGCCGTGTCACGACTGAACGTTCCCCCGCAAGAGGATGTCCCCGCCGGCGCGCAGCGGATACTCGACAACGTTGGTGCGCAGCTCGGCTTCGTCCCGAACATGTTCAAGACCATCGCGTCGAACCCGACCGTTCTCGAGGTCGTCACGACTCTTCAAGGCGCCTTGAGCCGGGTCCTCGATGCGAGGACGCGGCACAGCATCGCGCTGGCCGTGTCGCAAGCCAACGGTTGCAGCTACTGCCTGGCGATGCACACCTACGTCGCGACCGAATTCGGCGGGATGTCGGACGACGACATCGAGCTCGGCCGCGTCGGGAGCTCGGTCGATCCCAAACGCGCCGCGGCCGCTCGCTTTGCGCAGCGGGTGGTCGAGAGCCGCGGGCGGGTCAGCGACGCCGAGCTCGCGGGGGTGCGGGGCGCCGGGTACACCGACCCGCAGATCCTGGCGATCGTCGCGGTGATAGTGCAATTCCTGCTCACCAACTTCATCAACAACGTCAACCAGACCGAACTCGACATCCCCGCCGTCGGCTCGGTCGATACGACCGTGGCCCAGTGAACCCGCACCCGGAGCCGACGGCGCCCGGCGCGGCACGCGAGAGCGCGATCGAGCATGTGTTCCGCTCTTGGCAGCAAGTTGTGCCGGCCGAGGACGCGGACAAGACAGCCGACCTCTACGCGGCGGACGGCGTCATCGAAACACCCACGGCCGTGCTTTTGTCGGGAGACATGGGCTGAGCTCTGGCGGGGCCCAGGGCCGCGAGTCGATCCGTGCCTTCTCCGCCGGCAACTTCGCCGCCCGTCGCCGCGAAGGAGTCTTCGAGAACTGGGTGGCGTACCGGGACCTACCTCACCGACGGGCATCAGTTGATCCGGGAGTACCCCAGCCGGGAAACCCTCACCGACCCAACGACCATTCAGGAAAGGCTCGACATGCCAGGCTCCGAACTCTATGAGAAGTTCATGGCGCTGCACACCCGCGACGGTGGCCTCGTCATGCCGAACGCCTGGGACGGCCTCTCGGCGCTGATGCTGGCCGATGCCGGCTTCGAGGCGATCGCGACATCATCGGCGGCACTCGCCGCCACCCTCGGCCGGGCCGACGGACGTCACGAAGTCACCCGCGAAGAGCACCTCGAGCATGCGCGGCTGCTCGGCCGACTCACCGGGCTGCCCGTCAACGGAGACTTCGAGGACGGCTACGGCGACACGCCCGAAGACGTCGCCGCGACCGTGGAAGCCGCCGTCGAGTCCGGCCTGGCCGGTATCGGGATCGAAGACACCTCGGGCAATCCCGATCAGCCCATCCGCGACTTCGACGAGGCAGTCAACCGCATACGCAGCGCCGTCGACGCGGCCAAGGGCCGCATCGTCGTCACCGGCCGCACCGACAACTTCATCCAGGGGCGGCCCGATCTCGACGACACCATCCGGCGCCTGACGGCCTTCGCCGACGCCGGGGCCGATGTGCTCTACGCGCCATACCCACCC
The DNA here is from genome assembly GCF_002154505.1 of Streptomyces carpinensis. Lineage (GTDB taxonomy): Bacteria > Actinomycetota > Actinomycetes > Streptomycetales > Streptomycetaceae > Streptomyces > Streptomyces carpinensis. The sequence goes on from NZ_MUBM01000073.1 coordinate 28,796, forward strand.
GACCTCGACGCACTCGTCGCAATCGTCACCGCCGTCGCGCCGACACCGGTCAACGTCCTCATCTCGCCGGCGGACAAGGTGCTGACCGTCGCTGAACTGCAGAAGGCCGGGGTCAAGCGCATCAGCGTGGGGCCGGCGCTCTACACCCACGCGATGGAGGCACTCGAACAGGCCACCAAGGCTCTCGTCGTGGGTGACCTCACCGCCGCGACGACAGGAATCGGCTTCGAGCGCATCAGCGACCTGCTTGCCCGCGGCACGAACTAGCTCAAACCCTGCGAACGGCCGTTCCTCACCCACTCATCGCAAGAAGAAGGCAGATTGACATGAATCTCGACAAGCTTATGAGCAAGCACCTCACCAGGTACTTCGACCCCAGCAAGACCATTCCGGAGGAGACCCTTCAGCAGCTGCTGAGGTTCCTGCGCTCCACGCCGTCATCGGTGAACGTACAGCCCAACCACTTCTACGTCCTCGCCACGCCCGAAGGCAAAGAGCGACTCGCCGACAACCTGGGCGAACGATTCCAGGACAACGCCGAGAAGATCCTGAACGCGTCGCACACCATCATCCTCACCACCCGGGCAGATGTGCCTGACAGCCACCTCGAGGCGGTGTTCACGAAGGAGAGGACTGACGGTCGGTTCCCTGACCCGTCAAAGCAGGAGCTGTGGGAATCAATGACCCGAGACTTCCTCAACCTGCGCAACTACGGCTACAAGGACCTGAACCACTGGATGGAGAAGCAGACCTACATGGCGGTGGGCCTGACCATGATGGCGGCCGCTGAGCTCGGCGTCGAGGCCACGCCGCTGGAGGGGTTCGACCCGACCAGTGTCGACAAGGCGTTCAAGATCCGCGAGACCGGACACAGCACGACGGTGCTGCTGGCCCTCGGCTACCCCGACCCGGAGAAGGTGTACACCACGCCGATCTCGCGATTCGACGCCGACCAGCTGTTCACCTTCATCTGAACACCCACCCGGAAACCAAAACCGAGAACACATAGAGCTCGTCACACGATCTTGTCGAGGTTGTCGGCGTGCGCCGCGACCGTTCGTGGCGGCCATGCGGGAGATGCCACCTTGTGCCTTGGCCGGGCGGTCAGGGCACTCGGATCGACAGAGGAGTTGATCACCTTGGACGGACAGGAGCTGCAGAAGATCGCGGGCGACTGCACTGTGGGACTGCCCGGCGTCGACCTGGAGCATCGTTTCGGCCCCGACTGGAAGGTCTACAAGGTGCGCGGCAAGGTCTTCATGCTCATGACGGACATGCCGGGGCGCCCCGTCGTGATCCTGAAAGCTGATCCGGACGACGCCGCAGCCCTGCGGGAGCAGTACGCAGACATCACCCCCGGCTATCACATGAACAAGAAACACTGGATTACGGCGGAAGGCGGGGGCACCATCGACGAGAAGCTGGTGAAGGAGCTCGTGACCGACTCCTACCGTCTCGTGGTCGGCGGGCTTCCCAAGCCGGAGCAGCCCGTGGATCCGCGCACCTACGGCCGCCGCGCCTGACCTGCGTCATGCCCATCGGCGGCGAGAAGCTCCAGGACAGAGCGCGCGACACGGCACTGGTGCTGCCCGGGGTCAGTCACGCGCGCCCGTTCACCGAGCAACTGGACGTCTACGAGGTGGCGGGCAAGGCCTTCCTGATCGTCACGGACGACCCGGGACGAACGCATCGTCACCCTCAAGGCAGAACGGAAGTACGGGCGGCTGCTGCGACACGAGGTGCTGGGTACGAAGGTTCGGTTGGTAGGCCCGGGGTGATCGATGGGCGTCCCCCCGAAGGGGCGTGGCGGGCGGACGTCCTGGCGAGCGGCAGACCGACAACTCGTACGCACTTGCTGTGCGAGGGCTCAGCGAATGTCTCCCGCGCCAACCGGGCTCCCCGCCCCTGACGAGCCGTCAACCACCCTTCGTATGCGTCGGTGACCGTGTTCCGCGCGACATGGATCTGCGCGAGCACTCGTGACGACGGCAGCGTGGTGCCCGGTGTCAGCCTCCCGCCCCGTACGGCCTGGCACAGCGCCTGTTCAAGGCGGGTCCGTGCGCCCCGACCCAAGGTCCAGGTGCAGATTTATTCCACGATTGGCCCAGTGAGTCACTCTTCAAATGGACCGCATGTCAGGGCCATTGACTGCATAGGCTCGACACCAATGCGGCTGAGACCACGAGCGATGTCCGTAGGGGATCCGGAGGTCGACACTGCTGCCTGTTTCGGGTTTCCGGCCCGTACCGCCCGGTCGGCCGGACTGAGTGAGAGGACAAAGATCTACAGTGAAGGCGTGCGGAGTATCAGGGGCCGAGAAGGAAGTCGCCCTGCTGGAGTTGCCCGAACCGCCCTCTCCCGGGCCCGGTCAGATCCTGGTGGCGGTTGAGGCGGCCGGGGTCGGCCCGTGGGACCAACTGCTGAACGGCGCCGGCTGGGACGTGGGGCTGCGCCCCCCGGCGGCGCTGGGAGTGGAGGGCGCGGGTAAGGTGCTGGCCGTCGGCGCAGGCGTCACCGGGTTTGCCGTAAGCGACCGGGTGCTCGCACACGAGGCCCCGCTGCCCGGGGGAAGCGGCTTCTGGGCCGAACGCGTTCTGATCAACGCGGATCACGCGGCAGCCTGCCCACCCGGGCTGGACGCCGTGCACGCGGCGGCGCTGCCGGTCAACGGACTCACCGCGTTGCAGGCCCTGGAGAAGCTGGACCCCGGCCGGGGACAGCGGCTCCTGATCACCAACGGAGGCGGGGCCACCGGAGCCCTGGCCATCCAGCTCGCCGCGGCCAAGGGCATCGAGGTGACCGCGACCGCGTCCGCTGCCGCTACCGAGCGCCTGCTCGGTCTGGGAGCGAGGGAGGTCGTCGACTACCACGACCCGAACTGGCCGGCCACGGTACGCGGCGGGTTCGACGCCGCCCTCATCATCGCCACCGGCACGGCGGACGCCGCCCTGCCTCTGGTGCGCGACGGCGGCCGACTGTGCTCCCTGACCTCGGACGCGCCTCCGGAGGCACGAGGCATCACGAGTTGGGACCTCTACGTAGAGCCCAACGCGGCGCAGCTTGTCCAGCTGGCGGAGCAGGCCGCCGCGGGAACCTTGAAACTCGCCCCGGAACCCCTGCCGCTGAGCGAGGGACCGGCTGCGTTCGCCCGAGTGGTTACCGGACGGGCCGGCGGTAAGAAGATCGTGCTCACCCGAGCATGACCCGACCGGGCACCGCCCGATCCCGAAGCTGGGCCACGGTGCCAGCCTGGCGCTATCGAGAAGCCGTGCACGGTGCCCTTGATTCTGCTCCGGTCTCGAGCTCGGCGGCCGGCTTCAGCTTTCGACGACTCTCGATCAGGCATATGGCCTGCGGTTTCCCATGACAGAGCAGGAAGTGTGAGGGAGGCCGGGAAAGTGCGTTGTCGACAAATGAGCCACTTGGGGTGATCCTGAGATCTCAAGTTCTCGATGGAGCCGGCAGCCGGCTCTCGCCGAAGCGGGAGAAACCACTGTGCTTCCCTGGAGCTGCGACACATTCGTGGCCATGGCCGACAGCGTGCCCGGAGGGCACGTCATGCTGGCCAAGAACAGCGACCGCCCTGTGTCCGACACACAACCACTGCGCTTCCAACCGCGCCGCACCGCACAGGCCGGTGCCACTCTGCGGCTGGCACATGTCGGGATTGACGATGTCGAGGAGTCCTACGCGCACCTGGGCGGCTCGCCCTACTGGTGCTGGGGGCACGAAGAGGGCCTCAACGAATGGGGTGTGGCCATAGGCAACGAGGCCATGTTCACCAGGGACTGGGCGGCCACGGTCTCCGCGGTCAAGGGCGGCGCCGCCCGGGACGGCGGCATCCTCGGCATGGAACTTGTGCGCCTGGGCCTGGAGCGGGGCCGCACGGCCCGGGAGGCACTCGACGTCATCTGCTCGCTGGTGCAGCGCTACGGGCAGTGGGGCTCCGGCGTCGTGGGGCAGCCGCCGGAAACAGGGGGGTACGACAACTCCTTCCTCATCGCCGACGCCCAGGAAGCGTGGGTGCTGGAGACCAGCGGTCACCGCTGGGCCGCCAAACAGGTCACCACGGGGACGTACGCCATCTCCAACCAGCCGACCATCCGCACCGAGTGGGACCGCGCCAGCGGCGACCTTGTCGAGCACGCGGTGGATTCCGGCTGGTGGGAGTCCGCGCCGGGGCGACCCTTCGACTTCGCTCGCGCCTACGTCGACCCTGGAACGCCTCTGCAGCTGTCCCACATCCGACTCCAGCGCTCACGCCAACTCCTCGGCGAGGCGGTGGAGGCCGGCGGGGTCGGAGTCAGTGAGGCCCAGCGGGTGCTGCGCGACCACTACGAGGACACCTTCCTGGGCGGCCCGTACTTCAACGCGGCGCTGCCAGACTTCCTGAGTCTGTGCATGCACTCCCACCCGTCGGACTTCACCTGGGGCAACACGGCCGGCTCGGCGGTGTTCGTGCTGCCGAAGAGCGGGGAGGGGCTGCCCCACCTGTGGTGGACGCCGCTGACGCCGTGCACCGGTGTGTACCTGCCGGTGTTCGTGGACGCCGGCAGGGTGCCCGAGATCTTCTCGGCGGCGGGGACGGCCGGCGTCCGGGAGTGTCCCCCCGAGCATGCGCCGGTGGACACGTATGACGAAGGGTCCTACTGGTGGCGCTTCCGCCACCTGCTCGACGTGGTCAAGGGCGGCGAGCAGGCGTGGACCTTCAACGAGAACCAGCCCATCGTGCGCCGGGCGTTCGACACCCTGGAACGGCAGTGGGCGGCCGAACTCCCGCAGGTGGAGAAGGACGCGCTCGCACTGCGCGGGCGGGGAGAGCACAGCGCCATGGCGGATCTCCTGGCCGACTACACCGAGTCGTGCGCGCAGAGGGCACTGGAGGTCCTCGACCGTCTCGTCGCCCAGCTGTCCGGCTGAGGGGCGTGCCGTGGCGCGGACAACCCTTGACAAGCCAGTCCGGGGGTCCGCATGCTACCGGCCTGAAATCAAATCTGAGATCTCAAGTACCGGATCGAGGAGTCATGGACCGTCCGGAAACCGTTCACATCCGCAGCAATGGGCAGGTCACCCTGCCCATGCCGGTCCGCCGTGCGGCCGAACTGCACGAGGGTGACGTCCTGGAGGTCGTCCTCCAAGACGATGGAACGATCCTGCTGCGCCCGGTCGCGGTCCTCGACCGCCTGCAGGCGGACCTTGTCTACCGGGTCGGGGACCAGTCCGTGCCGGAGCTTGCCGAGGACGACATCAGGGAACGGGCCCGCGGGCTGGTCCGACGCCGTCGGCTTCCGGTCACCACCGGGCGTGCGCTCGACGCACTGGTGGAGCGCTACCAGCGCGGTGACCTGACCCAGCGGGCGTTCATCAACGAGGCACTGATGCTGGGCCTGCCCTCGGCGTCGATCACGGCGCTGCTTTCGGGCATCGACCCAACCCCCGCCGAAGAGCCTCGCGCGCCCGCCGTGGCCGAGGAGGCACCGCAGGCGGCCGTACGAATCGCCCAGGCGTACCACTCGCTGCTGTATCTGCCGCTGTACATCGCCCATGACGTCGGATTCTTCGCGGACGAGGGGGTACGGGTCGAGATCACCACCGCCGGCGGCGGCACCGAGGCCTGGTCCGCGGTGGAGGCCGGCATCGCCGACTATTCCGTCCACGATCCGGTGTTCACCGTCCGAGCCTTCGAGCAGGGGATCGAGGACGCGGTCGTGGTCGGCAGCATCTGCAACGGGCAGGCCATCCTGGCGCTGGCCGCGGACCCGGCCGTGGAGGCCACCGACGACCCGCGTGTCTTCAGCACGCGCACCATCGCCGGGCGCACCGTCGCCACCCAGCCCCAGCCCGACTCGCAGTGGGCCCTGCTGCGCTACCTTCAGTTCCTTTACCAGGCGGGCCCCGAGTCTTCCTACCGCGGCCTCCAGGTGCCGATCGGCAGGGAGCCGGACCCCGTTCTGGCCGGGCAGGCTGACATCTGCCTCGCCTTTCCGCCACAGGCGGACGTGGCCATGTCGAAGGGCCTGCACGAGGTCTTGGACTTCTCCAGCTTTTTGGGCCCGTACCTGCTGTCAGCGCTGGCTACGCGACGTGGCACCGTGCAGGACAAGCCCGCACAGCACAAAGCGGTGATCACCGCGCTGGAGAAAGCCTGCCAGTACGCCCATGCCTTCCCGGACGAAGCGGTCCGGGTGGCTCAACTGGAATTCACCGACGTCGACCCGAAAGTGATCGAGAGCGCTACACGGCGCTGCCTGTCGCGCAACTTCCTGCCGCCCCATATCGCGGTGGATCGCGAGGCCTGGCAGGAGAACGGCGTTCTCAACAAGTTCGTCGGTACCACTCAGCGATACCACTCATCGGCCGAACTGGTCGACAACGAGATGGGTCTTCACGTCTATCGCACGCTCGGCAATCTCCGCCTCGTGTGGGACGGCCCCCGCCCCATCGGGAAACCGGTCGCCACAACAGGAGCGTGATCCGACGGACGTGAGGTGAGTCCGGCACAGCACGCCGGACTCACCAGACAGCAATCACCCGTGCCCGAGGAAAGCTGCAGCGTGAGCATACTAGAGAAGTTCAGAGGACCGACCACATCGATCGACGACCAGATCGAGAGCTTCGCGATCAACCGGGTGCCCGCGCATCTGCGGTGGCCCATACCCGCCATCAGCCTCGTGCTGCTCGGCAACGCCACCGCGATGTTCTTCTTCTCCTTCGGTGCCCAACAGGCATTCCTCGTGGGATGGCCCGGAATGCTTGCCCCGATCTCCTACTTCTTCTTCGGCGCCGTGGGCATCGGCATGCTCACCATGCGCATGGCGAGCCGGGAAGGCCTGTCGCAGAACCTGCTCAGCAGGGGTCTCGGCTTCGGCAGCCGCGGCGCGGCGGTCACCTCGTTCATCTACGCCGTCAACTACGTCTACTACTTCCTCTTCGAGGGAACGATCGTCTCGCACGCGATCGCGAGATATTTCAAGATCGACATCAACTCTGTCGGCGGCATCGCCATCTTCGCCGTGGTGGGCCTGGTCACCCTGCTGGTGGTCCGACGCGGCATGCACGCCATGTCGTTCCTCCAGTCCTGGGGCTTCCCACTGTTCCTGATCCTGCTCGGCTGGGGCCTGTTCAAGATGTTCACGGCTCACACCCCGGTCGGCGCGGGCGGCTGGCACGCCACCGGCGCCACGGGCAGCGCGGCGATGTGGAGCGCGTTCAGCCTGGCCAACGGCCAGATGATCTTCCAGGGCCTGATGGCGACCGACTACGGGCGTTTCGCCTCCCGCAACGTCCGCTACCGCGGCACTGCCGCCATCATGCTCGGTGAACTCATCCCGATGTTCGCAGTGATCTTCGTGGGTGCTTTCATCGGCGTCACGCTGCTGAACGAACTGCACGGACCGCACGCGCAGTCCAACGCCCAGGATCCGGGCTTCATGTTCGTATACCTCATGGGCGGGGTGGGTGTCGTCTTCGCCGTCATCACCCAGATCCGCATCAACGTCATGAACCTGTACGGCGGTTCCATCGCGCTCTCGTCCGGATTCGACGTCGCCGCCAACTTCCGCCCCGGCCGCCAGTACTGGACGTACCTGGTCTGGATCCTGGGTGTCGTCTTCTACGCGTTCAACGTCATCGACCACCTGGACACGTTTCTGGCGATCACGGGCGTCCTCACCAACACCTGGGTTCTGATCATCCTCGCCGACTACTTCGTGTGCCGCCGATGGATGAAACTCGGCCGGCCGGAGAACATCGAGTTCGAACCGCACGAGGTGCGGTCCTGGAACCCCTGCGGTCTCGCCTCACTCGCACTGGCGGTGCTGGTCGGCACGCTGGGCATCGTCGGTGTCTATCCGGTGTACTACGCGTCGTTCATCTCGATGTTGCTCGGCCCCGTCCTGCATGTCGCGTTCACCGCCGCGACCAGGGGCCGCTACTACAAGCCCGTCCAGGCGGACGGGGCCTCGGCGCAGCTGCACAGCGCCCTGTCATAGATACTGGAGAGGTCTCCTGTTGACGTCTTCCCCTGCTTCAGCTGGGGGAGACGTCAAAGCGCGGTTCACCCCTCGCTCGCACGCCGCTGTCCGCGAGCAGGTCGCCGGGCGGTGGGGTGCCGGCGCATGTCGAGGAAGCAGCGCCGCCGGACGTGGGGTTGTCCCGGTTCCCGGGTCGTGCGCTCCGCCGAGGTTGCCGCCCACATCGACGCCAGTGCCGCTTGGAACGTGAATGCCGTCTGGTCGTCGGCGGCTGCACCATCCACCATGACCAGACCGGGCTCCGACACGAATACCTCGTTGATCGCATCCACGACCCCTACGACGTGCCCCCTGGATGGGGGTCCTTCCGACGGCAAGGATTCATCCGACCGGGGAGCCGGTGGTTCGGGCGTCAGGGTGCCGGTGCTGGCCGCGGCGGCGGGTGAGGGGGCGATGATGAGGACGTCGTCGCCGGTGGCTGCGGGCCCGGGGGTGCGGTGGGAAGCCCGCGGGGGGTGGTGCGCCGGGTGCCCCGGCTGCGCGGGCACGACTCGATGGATGCCCTGGACCCTCGCTCCGTAGCGGTCGCGCGGCTTCTTGGCTCACCGGTGTTCCTCGTTCCGCGCCGGAGCCCGCGCCCTGCCGGCCAGCGAACACCGGTCTGGCGACGACCTCCGCGCCTGGCATGTCCGCAGCGCCCACCGTTTGCGCCGGCTGACATGCCGGCCATGCCGGCCGGGATCGTCGGCCGGCTGCGCACTGGTTGGCAGCTGCCAAGCCAACCCCGGGACTTCACGCCTGCCGATTGGTTAGCCGCCGACAATCCCGTAGCGCTCTTGAACCAGCCGCAGGTGCGTCCACGAGCGCAAGCCGACGACGCCGTCCATCGTCCCGATCCGGTCGAGCACGGCGATGGTGTCCTCGACCGAGGTGGTCACGATGGTGCCCACGGCGTCCGCGGTTCCGAGCGTCAGGGCCAGGAAGTCGACGGCGCCGATCTCCTTGATCTGGTGGAGAACGTCCTGCGCCGTCTCTTCGAGGTCGAGGGCGAAGCCGGTCATGAAGGAGCGGCCGAGCTTGGTCGGGTTCACCAGGGTGACGATCCGGATGACGCCCATGTCGAGCAGGTTGCGGACGCGTGCCCGAGTGGCCGCCGCTGACAGACCGACGTGCGCCGCGAGGTCGGCGTAACTGGTGCGGCCGTCGGCGCGGAGAAGATCGACCAGCGTGCGGTCGAGGTGGTCGACAGCGGGATCCGTGCCGACGGCGTCCCTCGGAGGAGGCAAGTGCGGCTCCATGACCACATCGGTGTAGACGAGCGTCTCGATGCGAGTGACGCCCTCGACGCCGCGGAGGCGGTCGACGACATTCCCAAGCCGGTGCAGGTCGGTGGTCCTGATCTCCGCGACGACGCCGGCACCTCCTGAGACGATGGAAACGAACACTGTCTCGTCCTGGTCGGCGAGCATGCGGGCGACATCGTCGCGGCGCGCCCCGGTCACGCTGACAGAGAGATGGGCGTTGGCGTGGATGCCGTCGAACTCGGGTCGGACGGTGGCCACCACGCGCAACACGCCGTCTTCGAAGAGCCGCAGCACGCGCGATCGGACGGCCTTGCGGGACAGGCCTACCCGCCCGGCGAGCGACTCGAAGGAGGCGCGGCCGTCCTCGCGCAGGGCCTCAACGAGCTCGAGGTCGGTTTCGGTCAGGTTCACCGGGCTCAGGGTAGCGAATCGGATGCGGTGAGACCGTTCAGCAATCAAAACGGGCGTTGACGATGAGCTACCGGATACATATCGTTTGAGCCGCTCGCGCTTGGCGAGTCATTCGGACCAACAGCCGGGGCCTCCGGCACGAATCGCAGGAGATCCGGTGAGAACAGACGAGCGCAGCCGCTCAGGTGGGATCGAGACCCACACCATCGACTTCATCCCGTCGACCGAGCGCCGCGGCAAGCCGTGGCACCTGTTCACGCTGTGGTTCGGTGCGAACAGCGTCATCGTCAGCGTGGTCACCGCCTCGATCCTGGTCGGCGGCGGCATGTCGTTCGCCTGGTCGGTCGCGGCCATCGTCATCGGCTTCGCGCTCGGCGGGTTCCTCGCGGCCTTCCACTCGGCCCAGGGCCCTCAGCTCGGCATCCCGCAGATGATCCAGAGCCGCGCCCAGTTCGGGTACGTCGGCGGTGTCGTCCCGATGATCATCGCGGAGATCAACTACCTGGTCTTCTTCGCCGCTGCGCCGGCGATCTGCGGTCTGCTGGCCAACGCGGTGTGGGGCTGGAACGTCTACCTGGTCGCCGTGGTCGTCACCGCGATCACCTTCGTGGTGGCGCTCTTCGGCTACGACCTCAGCCATCGACTGGCGAAGTACCTCAGCGTCGCCTCGGTGGTGGTCTTCGGGATCCTGACGATCCTGGTGCTCAGTCACTCGGGCATCGACCACCCGACCACGCACAACCTGCACACCGGCGGCTTCCAGACCGGCCTGTTCCTCACCGGCATAGCGGTGACCTTCGTCTACGCCGCGGGCTACGCACCGTACATCGCCGACTACTCTCGCTACCTGCCGGAGTCGACCTCGACTCGTGCGACCGCCTGGTGGACCTACGCCGGCATCGTGATCTCGGGCATCTGGTTGTTCGTGCTCGGCGCCTACCTGACCACCGTGACCGGCTTCGGCGTCGACACCCTGGGCTCGGTGGTCCAGGTGAGCGACTCCTTCAGCAAGGCCTTCACCGCGCTGCTGGTGATCGTGGTGATGGGCATCCAGGTGCTGCAGGGCTCGCTGTCGATGTACGCCGGTGGCAACACCGCGATCAGTATCGCCACCTCGCTGCGCCGTACCGTCGCGCCGGTCGAGGCGAGCCTGCGCACCCGACTGTGGTCACTCGTGCCCTTCGCGCTCGTCTGCCTGGTCGCGACCATCGCCTATTCGAAGAGCTTCACCAGCGCCTTCACCGACGCCCTCGGGGTTGTGCTGATCCTGCTGATCCCGTGGTCGGCGATCAACCTCGCCGACTTCTACTTCGTCCGCGACGGCCATTACGACGTGGAGGCGATCTTCGACCCGAACGGCGAGTACGGACGTGTCAACGTCGCCGGCGCGATCAGCTTTCTGCTCGGCTTCGTGGTCGAGCTCCCCTTCGCCAACCTCGGCTTCTGGGCCGGGCCCGTCGCGCACAAGCTCGACGGCGGCGACCTGTCCTGGCTGGTCGGCATCGTGGTCAGCGGTGCCTGCTACCTGTTCATGACCCGGACCGCGCGCGTCGCGGTCAGTACTCCGGAGGTGTCCACCCGATGAGCTCGACCATCCTGACCGGCGGCCCCGTCCGCACCATGACCGACGACGGTCACGTGCCCGAGGCGGTGCTGATCCATGACGGCGTGGTGCAGGCGATCGGCACCCTCACCGAGATGCGCCGCTCGGCGTACGAGACGCCCGAGATCGTCGACCTCGACGGCCGCACGCTGATGCCGGGCTTCGTCGACGCTCACGCCCACACCATCCTGCACGGGTCCGCGATCGACTGGGTAGACCTCTCCGGCGCCCGCAGCATCGACGACGTCGTGCACCTCCTCGGCGACCGTGCCACCGCGCGTCCCGGTGAGGCCGTTCGCGGCTACGGCTACGACCAGTCCAAGCTCGTCGAGGGCCGGCACCCGTCGGCGGCCGACCTCGACCGGGTGACCCGTGACCGCGTGGTCCAGATCCAGCACGCCAGCGGGCACGGCTACGTGGTCAACACGCTTGCCCTGCGCCAGGCGAACATCACCGCCGCGACCCCGACGCCCATCGGTGGCCGGATCGACCGCGACGCCGACGGCGAGCCGACGGGTGTTCTTTTCGACTCCGCGTGTGACCTGCTGACCGGTGCCGAGGGCGTCAAGGTGCGCAACCACGGCCCCAACTTCCACCTCCCGATGACGCACGCCGAGATCGACCACCTCTTCGACCTTGGTCAGCGCTCGCTGCTCGAGGCCGGCATCACCACGATGTGCGACGCCCAAGTCACGCAGCTGGAGATGGACAGCTATCTGCGGGCACGGGACGAGGGCCGGTTGCGGATGCGCACCGAGATGCTGGCGCTGTCGAGCAACCTCGAGCACCTCACAGGGCTCGGCATGAGCTCTCGGCTGGGCGACGACCAGCTGCGGCTGTGGGGCGTCAAGCTCTACGCCGACGGCTCGGTCATCGCGCGTACGGCGTACCTCAACGGGCACGCCTGCTGCGGAAAGCCCTCGCCCAACGGCTACCTCTACCACGAGCCCGAGGAACTCACCGCCCTCATCACCACGGCCCACCGCCTCGGCCTGAGCACAGCCACCCACGCCCAGGGGCCGCTGCCCATCGGCGTGGTCCTCGACGCCGTGGCCAGCGCCCGCGCCGAACGGCCGCGCACCGGCCTGGTGCACCGCATCGAGCACTGCGGCTTCCCGACCAGCGAGCAGATCGGCCGGATGGCCGACCTGCACGTCGTGCCCGTGCCGCAGCCGATGCAAGTGAGCCTCTACGGCGACTCGCTGATGGACGAGTTCGGCGAGTTCGGCGGCCGGTTCTACCCGTACGGCGAGTTCGAGCAGGCCGGCGTCCCGGTCGTCATCTCCTCCGATGCGCCGGTGACCATGCCCAACCCGCTCCAGGCGGTGTGGGCCGCAGTCACCCGTGAGACCCTCGGCGGTGCCGTCTCGGGCGACGAGGCGCAGCAGGCCAGCCGCGCCAACGCTCTGCGCGGCGTCACCGTCACCCCGGCGCAGATGCTGGGCCGCCAGGACATCGGCGTCATCCGCCCCGGCGCCAAGGCCGACCTCGTGTTCCTCGAAGCGGACCCCGTCACGGTGCCTGTCGAACGGCTACCCAAGATCGGCGTGACCGAGTCGTGGATCGGCGGAGAAGAGGTCACCCTCGGCTACCGGTAATTCGTTGAATTCGGCAGTAGAGGTCGATGCCGGCCGGTGGTGACTGCGTCGATCAGGGCTTGGAGCTCGAAGGGTGGGTCCTTGTCCGTCCAGGCTCGCCACCATCGCTTGAGGGTGGCGGCGGGGGTGAGCCAGCAGCGGATGGCCCGTAAGGCCTTGGCCAGCAGGGCGGTTGGGGCTGGTGGGGTAAGGCCGGGGCCCCCTCTCCGGCCTCTCGTCGGGCAAGGCTCCGGCGCGGTTGCATCCAGCGGTCCGCGTGGGTCGAACCACTGGTCCCAGCTGAAGGAGAAGGCGCCGTTGACCAAGGTCTGGTGGCGGCGGATGGCGCGGTTGGAGCGGACTTGGAAGTCGGCCCGGCCGAGTTCATCCTTGACCTGTTTGTAGCTCTGCTCGATCCACGGCCGCAGGCCGTAGAGGCGGACGATCTCGGTGAGGTCGGCGGGCGGGTGCGGGCTGGTGGAGGCGTGAAGGTGCGTCGGAGTGGGGCAGGGGGTGGTCAGGTACCAGGTGGCCTTCTCCGGCAGTCCGGCCTGGTCGGTGGTGGCCACGACCAGCCGGCAGGGTGAGCCGGGGCCGTAGCCGCCCAGCCGGGTGTCAGCGGCCCACCAGGTCTCGGTGTGCCCGTCGCGGAAGTGACGCTCCACCGGCGTCCAGTCGCGCCGGTCGTTGACCTGCTCGGCCTCCCAGGCGGGCTCGGGCAGGAAGAACTGCAGCCGCTGCACTACTGGGCGCTGCCTACTTGCGGACGAACCTGACGCTATGTCAGCTGACGGCTACCCGTCCTATCCGCCCACGGCTTCAAGGACCAGGGAGAACCCGACCACCGCGCCGGGACTTTGCCATGCCCAAGAGACAGAAGGCGCCTCGAACGTCCAGCAGTTGATGATCAGAGACGTGTCGTCATCGCAACCGAAACAGCGAGTGCCAGGACGTTGGGGGCATGGCTGAGCCCCTCGCCGCGCTCTCAGGCGGGAGGGGCTCGGGCGGTGCTCGGTCAGTGGGACGCGGGCGGGATGCTCTGGTCGTACTGGAAGACGTTCCGGGGGTCGTACTTCACCTTGATCTTTCGCAGTCGGTCGAAGTTGGACGCCCAGTAGGCGGTTTCCCAGTCCTGCATGCCGATGTTCGGCACGTTGACGTAGGCGCCGTGCACGTAGGGGCGCAGTGCCTGGCTGAATTCGGCGATCCAGGCCTGGGCCTTCGGGGTGAGCGGGTCGCAGACGCCCGGCTGGTCACTGCGCTTGCCCCAGCCGGCGCCGGGCTCGGCGTAGAAGAGCGCGTCGCGATGCGGGAACGCCGTGCCGCCGCGGGGGGTCTTCCTGAGCGCGCCCCCGAACGCCTGGACGAAGTAGTTGCTGTCGTCCGTGGGGGCTTCCCCCATGAACGAGGCGATCACGTCGATCGCCTTGGTCGGGAACGGCTTCTTGGTGAACTGCGAGTAGAACTTCCAGTTCGCGGGTTCGACCGCGATCGGGGTCTGGAATTTCGAGTACACGTCGCCCCAGTTTCCTACCCGCGTCGTCACCTTGGGGCTGTCGATCGACAGGAGCGGGGCCAGCAGCTTCTTCGCCTCCGCGGGTGTTCCTTCCGCGAGCACCGCGAACAGCAGGATCTGGTTCGGGTGTACTTCGAGCTGGGTGCCGAGGCGGTTGTCGGTGAACGGCGCCGTGCGCTGGTAAGCCTTGAAGATCCTGTGCAGGTCGCCGATTCCGTCCCACGTGGCTGTCAGATACGTGACGCTCTTGAGCGGGGCCAGCTTGTAGGTGAGCGAGGTGACGATTCCGAAGTTGCCGTTGCCCGCTCCGCGCAGCGCCCAGAGCAGGTCCGCGTTGTGGTTCAGATCGACCTTGATCACCTTGGCGCACTCGCCGTCCTCCGCGACGACGATCTCGGCGCCGATCAAGCTGTCGCAGGCCATGCCGAGCCAGCGGGTGAGGAAGCCGAAGCCGCCGCCGAGCGTCGCGCCGGCCAGGCCCACGCTGCCTTCGGTACCGGTCGTCACCGCGAAGTTCTGCCTCGCGAGCGTGGTCACCGCTTCCAGCTGGTTGAGTCCGGAGCCGACCGTCGCGACACGGGCGGCGGCGTCGATGTGGACCGACTTCAGCTCGCTGATGTCGATCACGAGGCCGTTGTCGACGTTCGACCAGCCCTCAAGGCTGTGGCGGCCACTCCGGACTCGCAGCGCGACGTCGTTCTGCCGCGCCCACGTCAGGGCGTTGACCACGTCCTGGGTGTTCTGGGCGAAGACGATGACCAGCGGATAGTGGGAGAAGAGCTGGTCCCAGCCGAGGCGCGCGTCCGTGTACCCGGAGTCCTCGGGACGGACGATGCGGCCGGTCAGCTTCGCCGGCGCACACTGCGCCCCGTACCCCTCGCTCACGGAGGTCTCGGTGACGGCGCTCGCACCGGGGGCCGCGGCGGCCGCGACGGCCGGCACGACGACCGCACCGGCACCTGCGGCTGCCGTCGCCTTGAGCACTTTGCGACGGGGGAAGTCGTTCATGGTCCGTGTCCTCTCGACTACCAGCGGCGCGAAGCTGTCCTTTATGGACCATTTATGCGAAGCGGACGTTAGCAAGTGCGACTACCGTGGATTGTTTCGACACGCTCGCAACCGCCGCCAAGGCACCCGACGCCGTAACTCCTCGCCTCGCATGTCGACCTCGCCCGGCCGAACTCCGTCAGCACAGCGACAAACCGGGCGGCGCTTTGTGGCGCACGTGGAGACCTGATGGGTCATCAGTGGACGGTGCTGAGTAGCTGTTGCCAAGGAGCCAAAAAGTCCGGTCGGCCGCCGATATGGACCAGGAGGCAGGTGGCCGAGGCCATACGCTTCCCGGCGGCATCATCAGGTCCGACGACGGAGACGCCACGCCGGGGGTGCTCGCCTGCGAGACGGTCGGAGAGATCCGCCTCGACCGCGAGGTCGGGCGGCTGCTCGCGGTGGACGAGGTGCACGGCGCTGGGCGACCGCCGCTGGTGGCGTACCCGTACAACGGCGGCGTCGTTGGCGACAGCGACGTCGCGGCGACCCACCTGTTGGAGAACGGCCACAGGCCAGGCTGGCTTGCCGGGCGAGCATGCTCTCTCGGCGGGTCAGTGTCAGACAGCCACCTCTCGGTGGATCCGGAAGTCGCTCACACGAGTGAGACCTTCACGCCTGGGCGATCCAAGTTCGGCTTGGCTGTAATCACGACCGGATGGGCGTTTCGGCGTAAACCCTGAAGTCACATAAGACACACGACATATCGGCGTGGTTGATCATCATTTGCGCATATCGACCTTACTCTTCCGCTGTCGATCAGCGACGTCGAAGGGAATGCCATGGCTCCCGAGCCCGATCCCGGCCGTCAGTCGGCCGCGAAGTCCGTGCCCCCATGCTTGAAGTCCCCTGCCGGCAGACGCCTGGGACGGCTACGGGCCGCCGCAGTGGCCGGTGCCGTGCTCGCCGGACTGAGTCCCGTGGCGGCCGGTGCGCCACAGGCTGCCGCCGCGACGGGGCACAAGGGGGATCCTACGCAGTACTGGAACAAGGTCCTGCTCCAGACGTTTCGCAATGCGCGGGGCTGGGACGCCTCGCCCGGCAAACTCTCCAGGGCCGGGGCGATGGTCTACGCGGCGATCTACAACGCCGAGAGCGCCTATCAGTACACCTACGGCACCTTGAAGTACCAGCCATACCTCAACCGGCCACTGAAGTACGCCCACAAACCGTCGCGGCCGCGTCCGGACGAAGAGGAGCGGCTGATCGACCGCACGGCGTACCGGATGATCTCGCAGTTGTTCCCGGGCGATCGGGCCTACATCGACGCCAAGTTCAAGGACCGGACCGGCCGCTCCCCCCACTCCTACGACCCCCTCGACCACCTGGTGGTCGACCCCGTGGTGAGGCAGATCAACAAAGCCCGGGCGGGCGACGGTTCCAACAACCCGGACGTCTACCGCGGCGACACCACCACACCCGGAGCCTGGCGGCCGACGGGTGAACAGGACTGCAAGCAGCCGAGCGACGCGGTGACCCCGAACTGGGGCAAGGTGCGGCCGTTCGTGCTCCGTTCCGGCTCGCAGTTCCGGCCTCCCACCCTGCGCGGCTTCACTTCCTACGCCGAACTGGTGGCCAGCCCGCAGTACGCGAGCCAGCGCGACGAGGTGCGACGGGTCGGTGCCGTCGACTCCACCGAGCGCACCCACGAGCAGACCGTCATCGCCTGGTTCTGGGACCATGACCTGGACGGCACCTACAAGCCCCCGGGACAGATGCTCCAGCTGACCGGGATCGTCGCCATGAAGTTCAAGCTCGACAAGTACAACACCACTCGCCTGTTCGCGGCGTCGGCGCTGGCGCTGGCGGATGCCGGGATCGCGGCCTGGGACACCAAGTACGACAGCCCGATCAAGCTGTGGCGCCCGGTGTCCGCGATCCAGGCGACGGGCGGCGCGAACGCGACCTGGGAGCCTCTCAACGCGGACCGCTCGGGAGCACCGTTCACCCCGTGCTTCCCCGCCTGGACCTCCGGGCACGCCAACTTCACGGCTGCGTGGGCAGGCGCGATGAAGCACTTCTTCGGGCGTGACAACGTCTCGTTCGTCGCGCACTCCGAGGACCCGCACACCATCGTGGCCAACCGCACGATGCACAGCTTCAGCCAGGTCGCCTACGAGGGTGAGTTCAGTCGTCTCTGGCTGGGTATGCACTACCGCTGGGACGCCGAGGACGGGAACGCGATCGGTACCCACGTTGCCGACTACGTGTCCGCCAACGCGCTGCTGCCGACACGACCGTGCGGTCCGCATCAGCACTGAAACGACACCCGTGGCCCACGCCTACGCAGGGCTGCCAGGCCTGGCCGTGGCCCCTGCCCGCAGCCGGATCGATGGGCGCCCCAGCCTCGCCACCGAGGAACTCATCGGGACCGCCTGCGACTTGTTGTCCCAACCGACGGACAGGGGTAGACCATACCGCTCTCCGACCAAGTGGATGTTCGGCCTTGATGGGCGAACAACGGTCCTGGGCATGCGCTGTTTGGCGGTGCGTCTCTCGTCCTTTCGATGGGTGGGTCTGGCGGGTGGGCAGTCGGCGGGGATGGCACCGGTCGACGATCAACGAACTGACCGATGGGATCGCAGGAGGAGCCTGCGACCGCTGCGTGAGAGTAGGTCATTGTGATCGACAGGCGGAACGTGCTGCGGGCAGGCGTGCTGAGCAGCGTTGGTGGGGCGCTGGGGCTGCAGGCACCGGAGAGCGCGGCTGCGGCAGCCGGGACAGCAGGGCGAGTTGACGCTCGGGACTGGAAGCGGTTGGCTGATGCGCTGTCCCCCGGGGCTACCCTCTACCGGCCGGGTGGCTCCGTATACCCGGCTCTGGCCTTGCCGTTCAACCACAGGTACGCCGGAATCCGGCCTGCCGGCATCGTCGCCTGCGCAACTACCGAGGACGTGTCTCAAGCCATCCGCTGGGCTCGCTCGGTAGGGCTGCCCGCCGTACCGCGCTCCGGGCTGGGACACAACTACGCCGGGTATTCGACCACCACGGGCCTGCTGCTGAACATGGCCCGCATGAAGAGCATCGTTTCCACCCCGGCGCCAGGCGGTGCCCACCCTCGGGACTACGGGCCGATGAAGGTCGTGCACAACGCCGGTACCGTCACCGTAGGGGCCGGGGTCACCAATGGCGACCTGCATCCGCTGTTGGAGGACCACGGCATGTTCGTGCCGACCGGTCGTTGCCCCAGTGTCGGGGTCGCAGGGCTGGTGCTTGGCGGCGGTATCGGCTTCAGCGACAAGATGTTCGGCCTGACCTGCGACCGGCTCGTCGCCACGACCGTCGTGCTTGCCGACGGACGCGCGGTCAAGGCCAGCAAGGACAAGCACCCCGACTTGTTCTGGGCCTGCCGCGGCGGAGCCGGCAACAACTTCGGTGTCAACACCTCGTTCACCTTCCAGTACGAGCAGTTCGAGGGCACCGTGGGTTTCTACCAGCTCCGCTGGAGCCTGGACTCCGTACTGCCGGTGATCGCCGCCGCGCAGCACATCGCCCAGGAGACCGTGGGCGACAGGCGGTTCCATCTGCGTCTGGGTATCGGGACCAGCGGGATGACCAGGACACAGATCCATGCGAATGCCAACGTCAACGCCATCGGTCAGTACTACGGCACTGTCCAGGAGCTGCGTGCCATCCTCGACCCGCTCCTCAAGATCGGCACGGCCGAGGAACGCGCCCGCAACAGCGCGTCCGTTCGTCAGGTCACGCCCGGTGAGGCGAGCGTACTGCTGAGCGCCACCACACCAATCGACCGCTTCGCCACCAAATCGGCGATCCTGAACTCCCGCAATCTCCTGACCGATCAGCAGGTCAGCGCGGCAGCCCAGCGCCTGCTGGACTGGCCCGGCAGCAGCAACGAGGACGGAGCCGGGTTCGCCATGTTCGCCCTCGGCGGCGAGATCAACCGGGTACCGCCGAACGCGACCGCGTTCGTACACCGAAACGACCTCTTCGTCTTCGCCGCGGAGACCTCGTGGGCAGACTACGACCGCCCCAGCGTCGCCGAAGCCAACCTCCACTGGCTCAAGCAGTTCTACGCCGACATCTTCCGCGACAAGTGGCCCGAGCACGCGTACCAGAACTTCCCCGACCCGACACTGAAGAACTGGCGGCAGGCCTACTACGGCACGAACTACCCCCGTCTGGTCGACGTGAAGCGGAAATACGACCCGACCGGCTTCTTCGACTACCCGCAAGCGATCGGCACGCGTTGAGTCCAAACCGCCAAGTTCCCTATCGATGAGTGCCTGATGAGACGGAGTCCGTTGTGTTCGGCCTTGTCGAGGCTGCTCGGCAGACTCCAAAGTCGCAGTGAGCGAGGTGTTCGGGCCGGTGGCCTCCACGTCCACCGCGTGGCGACTGCTCGCCGACGCCGACGAGAGGGTGCTGGCCCAGCTGCGATCGGCACCTTCTCGTGCTCGGGAGACACGGTCAGTGATCGCGTAGCGGTCCTGTACGAACATGTCACGTGCCCTGCACGGACGAGGGTTCCCCAAGCGCAGGGTTACTTGCTCCCTGGGTCTGAGCCGGCACTCCGGGGCCGGCCCCGG
>NZ_MUBM01000730.1 GCF_002154505.1 Streptomyces carpinensis
GGACGGGCGGTACAGGTCGAAGTCGCTCATGGAAGCTCCCCACTCGGTGGCACTCAGTACCTTAATTATGCGGACTGAGTGCCATGGCATGGAAGAGGGGTATACGTTTTGTCCATGAGAGACCAGACCGACCAGTCGCGGCAGTCCGCGCAGGGCGAGACCCCGGGTGGCGAGACGCCGAAGCCATCGATCCGCGAGGAGCTGGTCTCCGCCGCGTTCGACCTGTTCACCGAGTTCGGTTACGACGCCACCACCGTCGACGACATCGTGCGCCGGGCAGGTGTGGGCCGGCGGTCCTTCTTCCGTTACTTCCCGACCAAGGAAGAAGTCGTCTTCCCCGACCATGAGCGGGCCCTCGCCGAGATGGTCGACTATCTGGCCCAGGGTGCCACCGACCCCGATCCGGTGGGCCGGGCCTGCGGCGCGGCACGGCTCGTGGTCCGCATGTACGCCGAGAAGGCGGAGTTCTCCGTGCGGCGCTACGCGCTCACCCGCAGCGTGCCCGCCCTCAAGGCACACGAGATCTCGGTCGTGTGGCAGTACGAGCGGGCTCTCGCGTCCTACCTGGAACGCCGCTTCGCCGCACTTCCCGACGGGGGCGCCCGGGCCTACACCGTGGCGGCGAGCGTGGTCGCGGCGCACAACTACGGTCTGCGTACCTGGCTGCGTTCCGGAGGCAGAGGGGATGCCGTCGCCGCCGTCGACCAGGCGCTGCACCTCGTCCATCGCACGTGGAGCGACGCCGGGGAGACCGTCGTCGTGGTGACCCGCACCGACACACCGATGTGGCAGGTCGTGCAGCGGCTCGAGGGAGCCTGGCCCGACCTTCGCCGAGAAAAATGAGGTACTGAGTTCCTCATTCATGGGGAACTCAGTACCTCATGGTTCCGAGGCTACGGTCGCCTGCGCCTGGGCGATCGATCTCGCAGTTGCTCAGCCCTTGCGGGTCTTGATCTCCTCGGTGAGCTGGGGGACGACGTCGAACAGGTCGCCGACGACGCCGTAGTCGACCAGGTCGAAGATCGGGGCCTCGGGGTCCTTGTTGACCGCGACGATCGTCTTGGAGGTCTGCATGCCGGCCCGGTGCTGGATCGCTCCGGAGATGCCGTTGGCGATGTACAGCTGCGGCGAGACGCTCTTGCCGGTCTGGCCGACCTG
>NZ_MUBM01000731.1 GCF_002154505.1 Streptomyces carpinensis
GACGCGCGATTCGGCGGGGCGACGTGCGGCCACGACGATGCCGATGACGTCCCCGTGCTCGTCGACGACACCCGCCCCGCTGTACCCGCCCCGCCGAATCGCGCGTCGCCTGGATGATCCCGGTCGAGGCCGTCGTGCGCTACTGCCCGCTGCTGGGCGACACCCTGAACGGCGATCCCACGCCCGTGCCCGACTGGCCGCCGGGCGCCGATCGCGAACTGACCACCGCTTTGGTGAAGGTGCCGAGCATGCGCGACCCGCAGCGCCGTGAGAGCGTGCTGCGTGACACCGGCGACGAGATCTTCGATCTCGCCGAGCGGTCTCCGGTGCTGATCGAGGACGTGCGCGGGGTCGTCGAGCTGTGCCTGCAGTACGCGGACGGCATCGACCGGCTGGCCGCCGCGCTGCGCTGGTACGAGCGGGGCTCGCTGCCCATGCGGGAGTTCGAGCGGGTGCTCCTGCGGCTGCGCGGCGCACCGGGGCCGGCGTCATGACGGGTGCCGCCACCCCGCGTACGGATCTGTTCTGGGAGCTGGCCGGTCTCATCGCGCGTATCCCCGGACTCGGCCACCAGCGTCCGCTGCGGCGGGCCGCGGAGGCGTTCGCCGAGCGGTTCGGGCCGCTGGAGACCGGGGAGCCGTCGGGAATCCTCCGGGAGGACCTCTACGCGACGCTGCGGGAGTGCGACGGCCATCCGGAGGGGCTGCGGTTCTATCTCGACACACTGGGCAGCGGGCGCACCGGCACCCTGGCATGGGCGGCGGTCGACCAGATGTACCTGCGGCTGTACCCGGAGAGGCTGCTCACGCCCAGCGAGCGCGACGAGTTGTGCGCCCTGCTCGCCACGCGCGCTCCCGGCACGCGTCTCGGGCCCCTCGCCCTGTCCTTCCTGCCGTTCCTGCCGCCGGGCGACGGCGACGGCCCCGAGGCGCTGGAGGGGCTGCTGGACGCGCTGGAGGACGCGCTCGTACCGGCGGACGAGGCGCACCCGCTGCTCGCCTTCGTCGAGGCCGTCGCCGTGACCCAACTGTCGCCGCTGGAAGCGGAGTTGCGGGCCTGGAGCGACAAGGTGGCGCATCGCATCGGCTGCCCGCAGGAGGTGCTCCAGTGGGTCCGGGCCCAGGCGGCGGCACACGTGGGACGGCCCTTCGACCCCTCCCGCCTGCTGGTGGAGATCGTGGCGCACCCGGCGGCCCCCGACGAGTACCACGTACGGGGCTGGCTGCTGCCCACGCGGCAGGGGCCGAGCGCATTGCTGGCCGACCGCCGGGTGACCTCGCGCGGCGCGCTGGAGGAGACGGTGGCCGCGCTGCACCAGAGCGTGCTGGAGCGACTGGGTGAGCTGAGCGCGGGGCTGCTCGTGGAGTTCCTGCTGCCCAGGCCGCTGCTGTGGCTGGATGTGGACCAGTTCCCGGTGAGACCGGCGGGTTCGGTGGCGCGGCCGATCGGAGCCGATCACACTGTGCTGGTGCGCAGTCGAGACCGGTTCCACAAGCGGTACTGGTGGCCCGCGCTGCACCGGCGCCTGGCGTGGCTGCGGTCGAACCCGGACGGGGCCTTCGAGGCGCCCGCCGTGCGCTACGTCGCGCCGGGCGGCGTTCTCGCCCCGTACGACCTGCTCACCGAGTTACGCGACGGTGAGACCCCGTTCTGCTTCGTGCTGCTGGAACCCCCGCC
Source organism: Streptomyces carpinensis (assembly GCF_002154505.1). Taxonomy (GTDB): domain Bacteria; phylum Actinomycetota; class Actinomycetes; order Streptomycetales; family Streptomycetaceae; genus Streptomyces; species Streptomyces carpinensis. The sequence goes on from NZ_MUBM01000731.1 coordinate 1,678, forward strand.
GTGGGACGGCGACCTGGCGGCGGACCCGGTGTACGTCCTGCTGGAGGTCGGCATCCCCGCCATCGTCGCGCTGCGCCGGGAGGGCCATCACGCCGAGGCGCGGCCGCAGTTGTGGAAAGTGCTGGCCGGAAGGTTGGATGCGCTGCCGGACCGGGTACGACATCTGCGGGGTGTCGGTCCGGGCGGCCGCGGGTCAGCGGTGACGCTGGACCTGCATCGCCACGTCACCCTAGTGTGGGACAGCCAAGACGGACTGGAGGGGGCGGAGGCCGCGCTCGGGCATCCGCGGACCGGGGGTGGCCATCCATGACCGGGGAGTCGACCGACCAGCGTGAGGCGCGGCATCCCCGTCCTCCCGCCTGGTGGGTGTTCCGGGACAACGGCGCGCAGCACGCGCCGTCCGACCCGCTGCCTCCGTTGCCCTCCCCTCCGCCGTGGCGGCGCTTCAGGCCGGACACCGACAGCCCGCCGCTCGACATCCCCGACCCGGGCGACCACACGGACGTCCAGCGCAAGCTCGGCTCACGCCGGGCCGGCACCCTCGACCACGCCGTCGTGGACGTCGTCAACGCCGCGATCCAGCTGCGCCGTCCGCTGCTGGTCACCGGGCAGCCCGGCACCGGGAAGTCCAGCCTGGCCCACCAGATCGCCGCCGAGCTGGGCCTGGGCCGGGTGCTGTGGTGGCCGGTGGTCAGCCGCACCACCCTGCGCGACGGGCTGTACGACTACGACGCGATCGGCCGGGTGCAGGACACACCGGTGGCGGCGGCCCCCGGCGCGGAGCGCGGGCCGCTGCCCGACGTGGGCCGCTATCTGACGCTGGGCCCGCTCGGCACGGCGCTGCTGCCGTGGAAGCGGCCGCGCGTGTTGCTCGTCGACGAGCTGGACAAGAGCGACATCGACCTGCCCAACGACCTGCTGCACATCTTCGAGGAGGGCGAGTTCCGCATCAGGGAGCTGGAGCGGCTGGGTCAGTCCCGCCGCGAGGCGAGCGTCGGCACGGCCGACCACGGCTCGCCGGTCGTGGTGCGCGACGGCCGGGTCCGCTGCTCGGAGTTCCCGATCGTGGTGATCACGAGCAACGGGGAACGCGCCTTCTCCCCCGCCTTCCGCCGCCGATGCCTGGAGGTCGAGCTCGCCGTTCCGGACGAGGAGCGGCTGGCCGCGATGGTCGAGGCGCACTTCGGCCCGCAACCTGATCCGCGCACCCGGCAGCTGGTCCGTTCGTTCCTGAAGGAGCGCGGCGACGGCTCGCTCGCCGCCGACCAGCTCCTGAACACCGTGCACATGCTCACGAACGGCGCCGCCGACGCCGACGAGGCGTCCTGGACGCAGTTGCGGGCCGCGCTGTGGCGCAGCCTGGCGACGGACTCCTCGCCATGACCGGCCGTGCGGGCCGGACGCCGACGGCACGCGAGTGGGCGGAGGCGCTCTGGCTGACGGACCGCATCGGGGCGGCCGACGGCTTTCCGGCGGAACGCGGCGCGCGGGCGGACGCGCCGACGCCGGGCGCCGAGAGTGCTCCGGACACGCCGAGCGCCGCGAGCGGCCCGGACGCCTCGGGTACTGCACCGACCGCCGGTGACCTGCCGTCGGGGACGGCCTCCGGGCCTTCCCCGTCCGATGCGCCGGACTCCGCTCCGAAGCCCCCGACGGGCGGCGCGCCGCCCCGCCCGGACGGGCCGGACGGATCCGGCGGGCCGGCCGCGGAGCCGGTGCAGCCCCGGCGTGACGCGGCGGACGCGCTCGCTGCGGCGTCCTTACTCGGGACGGCCTCCGCGCGCCTGGCCCGCGGACCGCTGCACGACATGGGTTCCCCGGTCGGCTCGACGGCCGGCATCCCGCTGTTGTTCGACGCCGACACGCGCCCCGGCGTCCTGCGCGACCCCCTCCGTTTCGCCCGGACCCTGCGCCCCTTCAACCGCCGGGTCCCCTCACGTCACCGCTACGCCCTGGACGACGAGCAGACGGCGGTCAGGTCCGCCGAGCTGGGCCGGTGGAGCCCCGTGCTGGTGGACGTGCCGGACCGGTGGTTCGAGGTCGCCCTCGTCGTCGAGCACAGCGTGTCGATGGCACTGTGGCGGGGTGTCGCGCAGGAGTTCGCCGAACTCCTGCGCCGCCAGGGCGCCTTCGCCGACGTACGGATCTGGTGGCTGGACACCCGCGGCGGAAAGTCGGCACGGCTGTGCTCGCAGCGGGGCGGCCCCGCCCGCGACCCCGGCGAGCTGCTCCACCCGCAGGGACGCCGGCTGGTGCTGCTGATGAGCGACTGCGTCGGCGACGCCTGGGCGTCCGGCAGCGTGCCCCGGCTGCTGCACCGCTGGGCGCGGCACGCGCCCGTGGCGGTGCTCCAGCCGCTGCCCAGCCGGCTGTGGGACCTGTGCGAGGCGGTCCCCCGCGACCTGCGGGTGCGCGCGGTGGCGCCCGGGCTGCCGAACGCGCTCCTCCTGCTGCGCCACAACAAGCGGTGGGTGCGCCCCGGCGCGCTGCCGGTACCGGTACTCGAACTGGAGAGCGCCTGGTTCGCGGGCTGGGCGCGCATGGTGACGGGCGAGGCTCGGGCGCACAGCGATGTGACCGCCCTGCTCGTGGACGGGCAGGGACTGGCACCGGAGTGTCTGCCGCCGCTCGCCCCGGACCACCGGCCGCGGCCGGTCTCCGCCGAGCAGGCGGTGCGCCGTTTCCTGCGCAACGCCTCCCCCCAGGCGCGGCGGCTGGCCGCAC
>NZ_MUBM01000732.1 GCF_002154505.1 Streptomyces carpinensis
GTAGACGCCCTGTTCCTGGTCTTCGAGACCGACCAGGAACAGGGCGTCTACAGCGTGTTCGTCCCGCGACCCACCCGCCGGCGTGAGCCGTTGAAGGGTGTGTGCGGCGGCGGCCTGACCCGTGGTCAGGTACTGCTGCCGCCGCAGCGGGGCGCGCACACGCAGCTGGAGGTGTGGGCCGACGGACCCTGGCGGCTTACGCTGCGCCCGGCCGCCGAGACACGGCGGCTGTGCTGGAACGCTCCGCTGCGGGGCCGGGGCATCGAGACCGTGGTCAAGACCGGCGGGTCCCGCGTCGTGGAGTTCGAGCACCACGGTGACGACGGGTTCCGCATCCAGACGGTCACCCGTTCGTTCGACTCGGGTCGGCTGCTGGCCGACGGGCGCGGCGCGGCCCGTCTCACCGTGGCGGTGCCGGACCGCTGCCTGCTGCGCATCGAGACCACCGGACGCTGGACCCTGCGCGACCCCGGCACCTGACCCCCGGCCCGCGCCCTCAGCTGAACACGATCATCGACCCCTGTGCCAGGCTCCGGGTCGCCGCCGCGTGCAGGCCGAGCCAGACGTGGCGTTCGCGGGCGAAGGGGCTCGGGTCGTGGGGAGCGGGGG
>NZ_MUBM01000733.1 GCF_002154505.1 Streptomyces carpinensis
CCCTTCAACCTCTCCCTCGCCGCCCTCGCCCAGCCCCTCCCCGGCCTCCACACCGCCTTCTACGAACAGCGCCCCCGCTTCCACTGGCACCCCGGCCAGCTCATCGACGGCGCCCGCATCCAGGTCCCCTTCCTCGCCGACCTCACCACCCTCGTCGACCCCACCAGCCAGTGGACCTTCCTCAACTACCTCAAGACCCGCGAACGGCTCTTCCCCTTCTACTTCGCCGAGCACCTCCACATCCGGCGCGCCGAGTACGACGCCTACTGCCGCTGGGTCAGCGACAACCTCCCCGCACTCCACTTCGGCCACCAGGTCGACGCCGTCCGCTGGAACCCCGAACACCGCCTGTTCGAAATCGACTTCGCCCAGCTCGACACCGACGGCGAAGCCGAAGCCCTCGGCCGCACCTACAGCAGGAACATCGTCCTCGGCATCGGCACCCGACCCCACGTCCCCGAGTCCCTCAGGCCCCTCGTCGACGCACCCGGCACCCCCGTCGTCCACGCCGCCGACTACCTCGACCACCGCGACCACCTGCTCACCGCCGCCCACATCACCGTCGTCGGCACCGGACAGTCAGGCGCCGAGATCTTCCTCGACCTGCTCCGCCACCGCCCCACCGGCCGCGAAGGACTGCACTGGATCGGCCGCACCGAGGCCTTCGCCCCCATGGAGTACTCCAAGCTCGGCCTCGAACACTTCACCCCCGACTACACCCGCTACTTCCACGCCCTGCCCGAACCCGTCCGCGACCGGCTCCTGCCCGACCAGTGGCAGCTCCACAAAGCCGTCGACGCCGACACCCTCGCCGCCATCCACGACGAGCTCTACCGCCGCACCCTCGACGGCGCCTGGCCCGACACCGTCCTCACCCCCGCGGTCCGCGTCCGCACCGCCGGCCGCGTCGCCGGCAGCAAGATCGAACTCCACCTCGAACACACCCAGCAGGCCACCCGCACCAGCCTCACCACCGACGCCGTCGTCCTCGCCACCGGCTACCGCCCCCGCCCCC
>NZ_MUBM01000734.1 GCF_002154505.1 Streptomyces carpinensis
GCGTTGTTGACGAGGATGTCCGGTCGACGTCCGGCCAGTTCCGCGCCCAGCTCCTGCACCGCCCTGCGGTCCGTGAAGTCGCAGCGCACGCCCTCGAACCGCCGGCCTGCCGCCGCGACGAGTTCGCCGACCTCGCTGTGCTGCTCCAGGTGCGCGCTGACACCGATGATGTCGGCACCCGCGTCGGCCAGCGCCTGAGCGATCGCCAGGCCGATCCCGCGCCGGGCGCCGGTGACGACGGCCAACCGGCCCCGCAGATCGAAGAGGGAGGTCGCCGTCGTCATCGCACATCGCCCCCGCAGTCGACGAGCACCTTCATCGCTTCGCCGGACTCCAGGGCGGTGAACGCGCTCGCCACCTCGGTGAGCGGCGTGACCCGGCTGATGATGCCGTCCGCCGGGATGACATCGCCGGCCAGCAGTTCGACAGCGCGCTCGAAGTCCGCGCGCTGATACACACGGGCTCCCACGAGCCGCAGCTCACGCCAGAAGACTCTTTGGAGATCGACCTTCCGGGGCTGCGGATGGATGGCGACGACCACTACGGTCCCCCGTACCCTGGCCACCCCGGTCGCGGCGAGCACCGCCTTCGGCGCTCCCGATACCTCGAAGACCACATCGGCGCCCGCCCTGTCGGTCCACTGGTCCACCTGCTG
>NZ_MUBM01000735.1 GCF_002154505.1 Streptomyces carpinensis
CGAGGGACGGCCGCCGTCCCTGAAACCTTCCGACCAGGAGCCCTCTGTCATGCCACTCGATTCCTACGTCACGCTCGGCCGCTCGGGACTGCGAGTCAGCCCTTTCACACTCGGCACGATGACCTTCGGTGAGGATCACGGTTGGGGGAGCAGCCCGGAGGAGTCCAAAGACATCCTCGCGGCCTACCTGGATCGGGGTGGCAACTCGATCGACACGGCCAACATTTACACAAACGGTCACTCCGAGAAAATCATCGGAGACTACTTCGCCGGCCAGCCCATGCGGCGTGATCGGGTCGTGATTGGCACGAAGTTCTTCGGCAACCTGTACGAGGACGACCCCAACGGCGGTGGACCCAGCCGCAAGGCGATCGTGCAACAGCTGGAGAACACGCTGCGGCGTCTGCGGACCGACTACGTCGACATCTACTGGTTGCACAATTTCGACCCGTCCACACCCGTCGAGGAGACCCTCCGCGCGCTGGATGACCTGGTCAGCGACGGCAAGGTCCGCTACGTCGGGTTCTCCGACGTGCCGGCGTGGGCGACGGCCGAGGCAGCCACCATCGCGCGCTTCCGCGGATGGGCTCCGATCATCGCACTGCAGTTGGAGTACTCCCTGCTCGAGCGAACCTCGGAAGGGGAGCTGATCCCCATGGCTCAGGCCATGGGCATGGGAGTGATGCCATGGGGGCCGCTGAAGAGCGGGTTTTTGTCGGGCAAGTACTCCAGCGCCACCAACGGCCCGGTCGACACCACGCGCACCCAGCTGGTCGGCGCCCCGAGCGAGGCCGACTATGCCGTGATCGACGCACTCAACGCCGTCGCCGGCGAGGTGGGCGTCAGCC
>NZ_MUBM01000736.1:0-312 GCF_002154505.1 Streptomyces carpinensis
CACGACCGCCTTGGCGAACTGCTCCGGAGTGAGGATCGGCTGCCGGCCCGCGACGAAGGTGTCCTGGTCGACGCCTTGGCGCTCGGCGTAGCCCGCGATCGCGACCGAGCCGATGCCTGTGCCCGGCGTCATCTGCGGAAGCAGCGTGACGAACCGGATGCCCAGCCCGCCCCGCTCCGACTCCTCGGCCGCGTACCCGCGCAGGTAGCGGATGGCGGCCTTGGCGCTGGCGTAGCCGCCGCTGAGCGGCGAGCCGCCCAGGACGGCTCCGCTGGACATCGAGACGACCACGCTGCCCGGCGCCAGCGGCGC
>NZ_MUBM01000736.1:385-697 GCF_002154505.1 Streptomyces carpinensis
CGTCGCCGAGCTCCTCGCGTACGGCGCGAAGCTCCTGCTCGTCGCGGGCGATGCCGATGACGCGGGTGCCCCCGGCGACGAGCGCCGCCGCGATGGCGCGCCCGAATCCGCGGCCGGCACCGGTGACGACGGCAGTCTGGAATCGCTCGGGCATCGGACACTCCTCGGTGGTGGTCGGGTTCGGTCGGCATCAAGACCAACCACCGGAGGAAAAACCGTCGCCGACAGCCGAACCAAGGCAGTGACGTACATCACACGTGCAGGGCCGGGGGCAGCACAGCATCTTGTGCCCGCGACCCACCCGGCCGACTC
>NZ_MUBM01000737.1 GCF_002154505.1 Streptomyces carpinensis
CTCGGCGTCCCGTACGCCGAGGGCGACGACTTCCATCCGCAGGCCAACATCGACAAGATGACGGCCGGTGTTCCGCTCGACGACGACGACCGGTGGCCGTGGCTCGACGCCATCGGCGCCTGGGCGCACGGGCGGGCGGGTCTCGGCGGGGTGGTGAGCAGCTCGGCGCTGAAGCGGTCCTACCGCGACCGGCTCAGGGCCGAGGCTCCCGGCATCGTCTTCGTCCATCTGACGGGCGACCGGAAACTCATCGAGGACCGGATGACGCACCGCCAGGGGCACTTCATGCCGACGGCGCTGCTGGACTCCCAGTTCGCCACGCTCCAGCCGCTCCAGGCGGACGAGCGGGGCGTCGCGGTGGACGTCTCCGGCTCCCCCGAGGAGATCACCGCGCGCGCCGTGGCCGCTCTCGACGACCTCGACAGCCCCACGCGATCGGACCGGGCCGAACCGTCCCCACGGTGACGCCTTCTCCCCCACGGTCACCGACCGCGGCACACCTGTCCCCACCGTCCCTCTTCACCTACAAGGGAAACCCGTNNGGCATCGCCGTCATCGTCCTGCTCATCACCAAGTTCAAGCTGCACGCCTTCCTGTCCCTGACCATCGGGTCACTGGTGCTCGGCGCCATCGCCGGGGCGCCGTTGGACAAGGCGATCACCAGCTTCACCACCGGCCTCGGCTCGACGGTCGCCGGNNGGCGATGCCGTGGGCGATGGTGCTGATCGCGTCGGTGGTCGGTCTGCCGCTGTTCTTCGAGATCGGCATCGTGCTGCTGATCCCGGTCGTGCTGATGGTCGCCAAGCGCGGCAACTACTCCCTGATGCGCATCGGCATCCCGGCGCTGGCCGGTCTGTCCGTCATGCACGGCCTGATCCCGCCGCACCCCGGCCCGCTGGTCGCCATCGACGCGGTCAAGGCCAACCTGGGCGTGACACTGGCGCTGGGCATCCTGGTCGCCATCCCGTCCGTGATCATCGCGGGCCCGCTGTTCTCCAAGGTCGCCAGCCGCTGGGTGGACGTCCCCGCCCCCGACCGCATGATCCCGCAGCGTGCCTCCGACGAGCTGGAGCGGC
>NZ_MUBM01000738.1 GCF_002154505.1 Streptomyces carpinensis
CACCCCCGCCCTGGAGGCATCGATGCACCAAGAAGCCGACCACCGGGTACCGGTCCTCATCGTCGGCGGCTCCCTCGTGGGCCTGTCCACCTCGCTGTTCCTCGGCCGCCTCGGTGTGCCGCACATGCTCGTCGAACGGCACTCCGGCACCTCCATCCACCCACGCGGACGCGGCAACAACGTACGGACGATGGAGCTGTACCGGGTGGCCGGCATCGAACCGGCCATCAAGACCGCCGCATCGCTCCTCGCCGACAACCACGGCATCCTGCAGACCCCGACCCTCGTCGGAGACGCCGGCGAATGGCTGTTCAAGCACATCGACCCCGGCGGCGGCATCTCGAAGTTCAGTCCCACCGGCTGGTGCCTGTGCAGCCAGAACGACCTGGAACCCGTACTGCTGGAGGGCGCACGCGCGCTCGGCCCCGGCGACCTGCGCTACTCCCACGAGATGGAGAGCTTCGAACAGGACGGCGAGGCGGTCACCGCGGTCGTACGGGACCGCACCACCGACGAGCGCTACACGGTCCGCGCCGACTACCTGGTCGCCGCCGACGGCCCGCGCAGCCCGGTCCGCCAAGCCCTCGGCATCGGCCAGACCGGCCCCGGCGACCTCTTCGCCAACGTCAGCGTCACCTTCCGCTCCAAGCTCCTCGGCGACGTCGTCGGTGACCGCCGCTTCATCTGCTGCTACCTCACCCACCCGGACGCCGACGGCGCCCTGCTCCCGGTCGACAACAAGGAGAACTGGGTCTTCCACGCCCCCTGGCACCCCGAGCGC
>NZ_MUBM01000739.1:0-462 GCF_002154505.1 Streptomyces carpinensis
GGCATCTCCGAACCGCCGGCCAGCTGGGACGAGTTCACCCAGGACCTCGGCAAGCTGAAGAAGGCCGGCTACACGGCGATGCAGACGGCCGGCCAGTTCCAGACCGGCCTTCAGCTCCAGCAGCTGTACCACCCCACGCTGAATCTCGCCCACCCCAAGTGGCAGACCTCGGTCAAGGACAAGAAGCTCTCCGTCGGCGACGCCTACGAGCCGATGTTCCGTAAGTACGCGGACTGGATCAAGTCCGGATACGTGGCCAAGAGCGATGCGGGCCTCGACCCCTCACAGGCCGACGGCAACTTCATCGCGGGCAAGGTGGGCTTCTACCCCAACGGCAGCTGGTTCACGAGCACCCTCGACAAGACCGGCGACCTTCCCTTCGACGTGGGCGTCTTCTCCCCGCCCACCGACAGCGCCGGCACCCAGCCCGGTCCCCAGGGCGCCACCATGGCCGACCCGTAC
>NZ_MUBM01000739.1:477-938 GCF_002154505.1 Streptomyces carpinensis
CGCCGTCGGACAGCAGGTGCAGGCCATCCTGGACGACGCGCCGTCGCTGGTCGCAGTGGGCGAGGGGATGGGCAACACCCGGCTGCCGGTCACCGGCTTCAACCCCAAGTTCACCGAGGTCGTGCAGAGCCTCTACACCGGGGCGACGCCCGAGCAGGCCGCGAAGTCGATCGACCAGTGGGTCGACGAGAACCGCTGACCATGACACGTAAAAACAGCTCGCGGACCGGCGCGTGGCGCTCAGCGGGCGCCCGCGCCGGCATGGTCGCGCCCGCCGTCCTGATCTACACCGCACTGCTGGTGGTACCGGTCGGCTACGCCTTCTACTACAGCTTCACCGACTACAACGGGTTTCCGAACCGCGTGCCCGAGTTCACCGGCCTGGACAACTACCGGACGGTGTTCGAGTCGCACGACATCACCGGCACGATGGTGGTCACCGCGATCGTCGCCGCGGTGGG
>NZ_MUBM01000074.1 GCF_002154505.1 Streptomyces carpinensis
AGCATAAACGCCAAGCTTAGAGCTCGTAACAGGATCTTGTAGAGGTGTCCTGGTCAGGCGTGACCGATGTGATGATCCGGCCGTTCGTGTCGTGTGACGACTCGGCCGTGGATCGTGGATGACGACTTGTGGATGCGGATCGAACCGCTGCCCCACCTTGGCCGGAACGGTCGCCAGGGCCGAGGCCGGTGACTGGCGGAGTCGGGTGGCGCAGGTGCTGCAGAGCTTGCGCCCCTTCACCAGGGAGAGGCAGCCGGGCACCGGGCAGCGTCGCCCGCCCAGGGTCGGGTGGCCGATCGGCGGGTCCAGGACGCGGCGCTCGGCGTTCCAGCCTGCCCCGTCCAGGAAGCCTTTGCTGATCAGCTACCGCAAAAAGGCCGTCAGCTCGTCATCGGACGTGTCCGGCCCCGGGGCCGGAGCGGTCGGCAGGGCCGCGGTCCTGGCCGTCATCGGGTGCCCTCCGCGAGCTCGCGCGGTGAGGGGACCCGGTCCATCGCGGCGCGCAGCCGGTCGGGGTCCGGGGTCAGATAGGGCTCGGCGCTGGACAGCCGGGCATGGTCCAGCAGCGCGGCGATCTCGTCCTGCCCGCCGCCGGCGTCCGCGAGGTTGCTGCCCGCAGCGCGACGCAGCATCCGAGGCGTGACGTTCCTCGGCAGCCCGGCGCGCTTGGACAACCGTCCGAACAACTCGGTGATGCTGTCCGCGGTCATCGGGGCGCCGAGCGGTTCGGCGAACAGGTTCACCAGCACGAAGTCGCTGTCCGGCCCGTGCGGCAGCGCCGTCCGCTCCATCACATACTGGTCGTAGGCGGTTACGACCATGTGGTCGACGGGCTTCCACCGTCCCGGCACCGCCAACGTCTGCCGCTTCGCCCAGGCACCGTTGGAGTTGTCCCGCCGCAGCGTGTGCAGGTGAGATCCCTTCTTCGGGCAGCCCAGCACGGTCGAGTCCGGCATGAAGTGCATGTCCTCACGCCGCAGGCCCGCGGCACCTCCCGGACGCAGCCCCGCCCGGCCCAGCAGCACGATGAACCGGTCCCGCGCGCTGCGGCACGTGAGGAACAACTCCACGATCTCGCGGTCGGTGGCCCGCTCGCCCTTCTTGCGCGGCACCTTCACCCGGTGCCGCGGCCGCATGCGGTACACGGTCAGGTCCTCGCCGCGGGCCTGCTCCGGCAGGTCCCACGACTCCGCCACCTCGTACAGCTGGGCCATCGCCGCAGAGGGCACCGCCTTCGTCGTGATGCCGTGCACCAGGAACTGCCGCACCCCGGTGAGGACGTTCTCGATCCGGGCCGGCTCGCGTACGGGGCTCGGCGCCGGGCCCCGGGTACACCAGCCCGGTCCCCGCTGGCCGTTCGATGCCCGTGACCTCCTTCGAGCCGAACTTCAGCCAGACGACGAACAGCCCCAACTCCTCGGTAGCCACCTGCCATTTGAACGATGTAGAGGAGGACCGGCGGGGCGCCGATCGCGGGCGGTGCGCGCCCGAACGATGTCGACGTAGGACTACGAGTGGAAGCCTCGTGTGACCAGCACCGGGATGCCGAGGGCGGCGAGCCAGTCGGTGACCATGCGGCTCAGGATGTCCTAATTGGCGTCAAAGGGGCGGTACGGGCCAGTGGCCCTCGAGCCCCGTGACCCAGACGGGGGAGGCGGCGTACAGGACCAGACGTCGCCGCTCCTCCGTGCTGTCCAGGAGGCCGGTTCTTTGCGCGGGCCAGGTAAGTGTGGATGTGCCGGCACATGCCTTGGCCAGTCACATGCCGTCGAGCACCCGTCGGGTCTCGGCGGCGATCTGCTGCGTCTCGCCGGTTGCGACCACGAGGACCGGGACACCTCTCACCGCCTGATCGATGCGTCGGTGGCCTTCCCGCATCAAATCTTCCAGTTCGGGGACGAGTAGCCCGCCTCGTACACCGAGAACAGTCAGGGCCGAGCAGATCTCCTCGCGTACCTCGGGTTGGTCTTCGCCGATCTCCCCGGTGAAGACCAGGGCGTCCAGCCGGTCCAGCGAGGCGGCCATCGAGGCGATGCCCCGGCGGCAGCTGAGTGTGAACGTCGCCAGCGCCAACGCGGCCGCGGCATCACCCTCCGCGCGGGCGCGCACCAGGTCCCGGGTGTCTCCCGAGGTACCGGAGAGGCCGAGCAGACCGGAATGCCGGTGGAGTGTGTCATCCAATTCGTCCGTGCTCAGACCGTGCCGCCGCTGCAGCCACAGCAGCGCGCCGGGGTCGAGGTTGCCGCTGCGCCGACTCATCACCAGGCCTTCCAGAGGAGTGAGGCCCATGGTGGTGTCCACGCTGCGTCCGTTCCGGACGGCGCAGGCCGAGCAGCCGCCGCCCAGGTGCACGAGCACGACCTGGAGGTTGTCGACGGGTCGGCCCAGGGCCTGCGCCGTCCTCGGCAGTGCCCACGAGTAGGAAAGCCCGTGGAAGCCGTACCGGCGCAGCTCGTATTCGGCTCGCCATCGCTCCGGCACGGCGTACGTGCGCGCCTGTGCCGGCAAATCCTTGTGGAAGACAGTGTCGAAGCAGGCGATATGAGGAACGTCGGGCAGGAGTTCTCGTGCGGCATCGACCACATGCAAGGCAGGGGTCACGTGCAACGGCGCGAGATCGGCGACGTCCGCCAGCAGAGCCCGTACGCGTGCGTCGATCAGCGTATGTCCAGTCAGGTGCGGACCACTGTGGACGATGCGGTGACCAACCGCCGCAGGAGCGGGCACCTCGCTGAGGAAGTTCCGCAGTTGCGCCGCCGCAGCAGGCCCCGGGGGCTCCGAGGCGTCTCGATCCGCCACCCGTTCACCGTCCGCCGCGAACAGAGCGATGTGAAGGCTCGAAGAGCCAGCATCGAGGACCAGTACGTGGCCATCACGGCTCTCGTGGGAGCGGTCAGCACTCATCACACACCTCCAGTGCACTCGCGTCCTCCGGCACGGTGCGCCCGGAGTGCGACCCTGCGCCCAGGGTCGGCCTCGGTGCGGACCGGGTTGTGCTCCGCCCGGCTTGGCAGGTCGGTGAAGAAGGCGCTGATGTCCCAGTCGCCGTCCTCCAGGCGGGTGCCGACGTTTCGGCCACGTCGGACACGTCGACCTGCTCGTTCGCCGCCAGGGGCGCCGTCGGTGTCCGTCTGCCAGCGGATGCCCCCGGCGGTGCGGTGGCGCGGTTCCTCCCGGAGGCCGGAGGCAAGGTCCCGGGCCGAATCGGAGGGCAGACCTCGGGCCGGCGCCAGGACGGGCCGCAGGTTCCTGCCGATCGTGTCCGCGTCGGGCTGCCCCATAACCCTTGTCCTGCCGCCTGGTAGGCCTCGGTGCTGTCGCGTCTCGCCGCCTCCCTCAGGCTGCCACCACAGGGAGGGATCCGCTCGTCCACCCGTTCGACAGCACGCCGCGCCTGCGGGACAGGGCGCCCCTGCGTGCTGAATGTGCGACCCATTTTCCCGAAGATTGAGGGCGGCCGGGTCCACATCGGCGACGCGGAGCATCTGGACAACTGGTGGTATCGCCGAGGTGAGCCCAAAAGTGGCCACGAGATGATCTTGGCTACTGGCCGAGGTTGCTGACGCGGTTCGCGCACTTGCGGCGGACTTTGCGCTGTGGGGTGCCGTTAACGAGCGGCGAACCAGGTGACAAGTAACCCGCCAGTAGTCTTCGACGTTGGACCCGGCACGTGGCAGTGAGTGGCGATGTCTTGATCAGGCCGGGGTGTCGGGTACGGCCTGGGCCAGTGGACCGAGGTCGCCGTACAGCGCCGCGTGCAGTGCGGCGGCGAGTTCGCGCGCCCGGTCCTCGTTCGCCAGGTCGTACAGGACGAAATAGACCGGTCCGGCGGAGGAATCGGGACGGATCTCGCGGGAGCGGATCAGGCGGATGACCGCGTTCCGGACGGCGTCGTACACCATGGCGTCGATGTCGTGCTCGAAGGCCGTGAGCGCGTCGGCCTTTACCGTCCAGCGCTGGGCCTGGCACTCAACGGCAACGAATACGGCACGCTGCTGCATGGCTGACCTATACGCGGCGTTGAAGGCGTCCTCGCCCGTGGCGTCGGGGACCAGGTCGGCGGGGCAGGGTGTGGGCAGCGGCTGCATGACGAGCATCGTGCCAGGGCGAGCTGGCCGGGCCCTGGCGGCTCGCTACGGGGTGTCGCCTGCGGGGCCGCGGCCGTCGGAGTGTCCGATCGCTCGGCCACGGCGGGATCAGAGCGGCCGCTCGTGCTGCCGGCGTCCGTAAAGCGACTGTGTCCCTCGGCGTGCGGGAACTCCACTGTGGCCAGGCGCCATTGGGACGAGTCCGCAGGGCGGCGGTGGCCGCAAGCCGCACCGGCCTTTTCCACAGCGCTCCTCGGCAGCAGCCGTATGAAGGCGAACACGCTCGACACGGCCAGGCAGGGCAGTCGCAACAGCACGATCCACCAACCTGACACTGCGCGGCCGAGGGGTCCTCACCTGGCCCGGTCGCGGGCCTCGGTCAGCTGCCGCTGACGTCTCCGGTGGCGTTGCCCGTACGCGGCGTCGCGCACCTCCTCGGCGTTCTCGAGTCCTGTCCCGAAAGCACCGCCGATCATGGAGCTGGACGTGACGAACCAGCTCAGCGTGAGGTAGTCCGAGGCATCGACGGCGTGGTGCACGATCCTGCCGAAGACGGATGGGGTCACGACCAGGAACGAGACCGCCACGAGGGTCACGAACAGCGCAGCGTAGAGGAAGAACACCCCCAGCCCGATGGTGAGGAGCGTGACCAGGTTATAGGGGTACAGCGGCGCATGGGCGCCCGGCAGGTCCCCGGCGCGTTCCCACAGCCGGTGGTCGATGATGACCCACGCGGTGAGGGCGAGGGTGGACAGCACGGCGATGAGCATCAGCTGCGGGATGCCTAGAGCGGTGGCGACCTGCCAGGTCGTGGCGTTGACGAAGCCGACGGCTGCGGTGGCGAAGACCCCGGCCATGGCGCGGGAGAGGCTCGTGAACAGCCGCCAGGGACGGTTGGCGCGCACCATGCCCAGGACCAGACGGACGTGGCCGCGTAGCCCCGGGACCACGTAGCGTTCGCGGTTGGACTCCTCCGCGGGTGCCGGACGGCCGACGAGGGAATCCAGCGGTCTTTCGTCCTGCGCGGTCAGTTGCCTGACGGCGCCGACCACCGTCTGCCGCACTCGGCGCCGCAGACGCCGGGAGCCGAGGGCGGGCAGTGAGATCAGCGCGACCCTGTGCTCCGGGTCGACTTCGGTGCTGACCGGGTCGCGCTCCGCCCGGCGCGGCAGATCGGTGAGCAAGACGCCGATGTCCCAGTCGCCGTCCTCGAGATGGGTGCCGACGATTTCGGCCACGTCGGACACGTCGACCTGCTCGTTCGCCACCAAGGGTGCCGTCACAGTGTCCACCTGCCAGCGGATGCCCCTGCCGATGCGGCGGCGCAGATGCTCCGGCAGACGGGGAGCGAGGTCTCGGGCGATTTCGGAGGGCAGGCCCGGGTCGGCGACCAAGACGAGCCGCAGATTCCTGCCGGTCGTGTCCGCGTCGGGCTGCCTCATACACCCTCGTCCCGCCGGGTAGGCCTAGGTGACGTCGTGCCTCATCCCTTCCCCAGGCTGCCATCACAGGGAGAGACCCGCTTGTCCATCCGTTCGGCAGCACACCGCGCCTGCGGGCCGGGGCACCCCTAGCATGCTGACTGTGCGACCCATTCTCCCGAAGATCGAGGGCGGCCGGGTGCAGGGCCTTCTGCAGCTCATCGAGGACGGCATCCACCTCGTCGTCGCGGCGCTCCTCGTACTGCTCGCAGGGCTCCTGACCGTCGTGGTCGTCCACGACGTCATCAGGTCGATCCAGGGGCCGTACCGCGAGGAGACGGTTGTTCTCTCCGCCCTGGACAGCAGCCTTGTGCTGTTCATCGTGGCCGAGCTGCTCCACACCGTCCGCCTCACCATCAGGAACCGAACCCTCGACGCGGAGCCGTTTCTCGTCGTCGGCCTGATTGCCGGCATCCGCAGGGTGCTCATCGTGACGGCCGAGGCGGAGAAGTCCTTCCGGTGGAACGTCGAGGGGAAGGAACTGCTCATCCTGGCTGGGCTGATCCTCGTGATGGCGACAGCGGTGTACGTGTGGCGGCGCTCGACGCGGCCGGGAGACTATTTCCCGCTCCAGGAGGCGAGGCGCTCTCCGTCGCCGTCACCCACCTCGGCGCGCGGGTCCTGATCCGTTACCTTCCGCAGCCAGGGTCGCCCGCACCCGCTGGTCCTCGCGAGCAGGGCCGACGTCCCGTTCCAGGGGTGTGCGGCTCACGGCCGTCGCGAGGTCCTCCAAGGCACGCTTCTGCAGTTCCGCCCCGCGCCGCACCACCGGGCTCCGGTCCCCGGCGGCACCCTCCCACGCGTGGAGCGCCTCCTCCACGCGCCCCCAGTCCGGATTCCTGTGCTCGCGCACGTCAACTGCCGCCTGCTCGGTGTCCGCCTCGAGGGCCTCGGCGAATCGCTCCGCCTCGGGAATGAAACGGCTCTCGGCCCGCGGGACGTGGCTCTCCATGAGCATCGCTGCCCGGCCGAACCCCTTGAGCGCCTCCTGCGCCTCCTCCGCCTCGCGCGACGTCAGACCCCTGGGGCGGACCGGTTCCTGCCTTGCACGGTCGTATGCCTCCTGCCAGGCGGCACGTGCCTCCCTGCTCTCCAGCAGTGCCCGGCGCATGTCGGCGTGATGCTCCCGGGTCGGTTCGGCGTAGTCGCGGAGCACCGCGGCCGCATAGCGGCCGTTGGCGGCGAGCCAGTCCGCAAGCCGAGCCGACAGCCGGGGCGTCTCCCATGCGGGGAACACCACGTACGCCAGCATTGCCAGGGCCCCGCCGAGCAGGGTGAGCACCACCCGCTCCGGGACCGTCTGCTCCCATGCCTGGCCGCCCATGCCGAGCAGGAAGACGACGTACGCGGCGGTGAAGCACTGGGAGTAGGCGTAGCCGGTACGGTTCAGCGTGTACGACAGGCCCGCCGAGACCACCGCCAGCGCGCCGGACACATGGGCGTCCGGGCCCAGGACCCGCACCATCCCGGTGGCGAGCGCGACCCCCGCCAGGGTCCCGGCGAGACGGGCCACCGCACGCGCGTACGTCCGGTGGAAGTCCGGCCGCATCACCATCACCGAGGCGATGGGCGCCCAGTAGCCGTGGCCCAGAGGTAGCCGGGCGGCGATCAGATAGCCGACCGTGGCCACCGCCGCCAGGCGGACGGCGTGCCGGAACACGGGCGAGTCCCGGCGGAGCTCACGGCGGACCGCCCGGACGACGACCGGGACCAGCCGGAGCATTGTCGGGCGCACCAGGAACTCGGCGCCGGCGAGGCCGGGCGGCGTAGGCGTCCTCCCGCGCGCGCAGCCGCTCTGGGCGATCTCCAACGCCTCGCCGAGCAGTTCCACGAGCCGCTCGGCGGCCTGCCGCGCGGGGCCCTCCAGCACCTCTTGCTCCTCGTCGACGCGCAGGACGTCCATGCTCCCGGGCCGCACCTCGGCGGGAGTGCCGCGGCGGATCGAACGGGCGACCGCATCCAGAACGTCGGCGGCCGCGTCGAGCAACTCCCGCGCGCGGTCCCGCCCGGGTCCCTCCGCCGGGGCGCCGACGTCCGGGTCGGCGAGCGCGGCGACGACCGGCCGAATGCGCTCGGCGAGTCCCCGGGGGCCGTGGAGGACGGGGGGACGGGTGCGGGCCTGTGACGGCGTCACGGCAGCCGCGTCCCGGGCCGTCATCAACGGCTCCGGGTCGAACGGGGCGGTCGGGTCGTGCCGCAGCCGGCGTGCGTAGTCCGCCACGGCGGCCAGGGCGTCGGCGAGCGCGTCACGATGCGCTCCCCAACGCCGGATCGGGAACAACAGGATCAGCACGGCCTGCGCCACGCCTCCGAGCGCGATGATTACGGCGTGCTCCAGGGCGCGCCCGACGCTCGTGGGCAGGGTGATGGTCACCAGCATGCTGCCGACGGTCGTCGCTGCGACGATCCCGGCGGTCGATCCGAGGGCCCACGCCATTCCCGCGGCGAAGGCCCATGCGGCCAGCAGTGGGAGGAACGTCACGAGTCGCCCCGCCGCCAGGTAGCCCACGAAGGTGCTGAGCGCCAGACCCGCGCCCGCGCCGAGCGCGATCACCTTGCGTGGACGCCAGGTGCGCTGGAAGGTGGCCCCACCCGCGGAGTAGGCGCCGAGGGCGGCGGACGCGGCATACGCAGGGGAGACCAGCCACAGCGTCGGCCCGATGACGATCGCCACCCCAGCGGCCGTGCGCAGCGCGAGCAGGGGCTCCAGCCGCGTCTCCTCGATCGTGAGCCCGGATCGCACGACCTCCCCGAAGGCCCGCAGCCACGTCACGGGTGTGAGCCTAGCCGGAACACCCTGCCGGGTCGCGTCGGCCTGGTTGAGGTGCAGCAGCCGTCGGGCAAGGAAGCCTCCCACACGGCCCGCGAACCGGCTGGCGGCCGCAGCCGCTGGACGGGGTGCAGCCACTGCGGGCACTGCTGAGCGTCTGCCGTCTGTCCTACCGGGCCGGAGCGCGGACGATGGCCGTTGGTTCAAGTCCGACCTGAGCGCGGGTGATTGCCCCCGCCCCGGCCGGAGGACGGGCAGACCGGGACGGGGACCGCGGGTCACTTATCGTTTGTGGCCGTTGCCGTGTCCGTTGGGGTGCAGGACTACCTTGGTCCAGCCCTCGTCACGGGCGTCGAAGTGCTCGTAGGCGGTGGGGGCCTCGTCCAGGTTGAGTTCGTGGGAGACGACGAAGCTCGGCTTTGCCTTCTCACCGGCGATCAGATCCCGCAGCGCCCGGTTGTACTTCTTCACCGGAGCCTGACCGGTGCCCATGTGCTGGCCCTTGAACCACATCATGCCGAAGTCGATCGGGACCTTGCCCTGCGCCTCGAGCTCGCCCTGGGCCTCGGCACCGCCGGGGTCCTGGGGCAGGAACACGCCCACCACGCCGATGTCGCCGGTGAACCTGACCGAGTCGATCAGTCCGTTGAGCGTGAGGCTGGCGTCCTCATGTCCCTGGGGGTCGTGTGCCTGGTAGCCGACGCATTCACAGCCGTTGTCGGCGCCCAGACCGAGCGTGGCCTCCTTGACGACCTCGGCCGGGTTCTGGTCGGCGGTGTTGATCGGGATGGCGCCGATCTCCTCCGCCTTGCGCAGCCGGTCGGGCTGGTGGTCGGCTACCCAGACGCGGCCGGCGCCCTTGAGGAGGGCGGAGTAGGTCGCCATCAGCCCGACGGGGCCGGCCCCGAAGACGATGGTCTGGTCGCCGGGTTTGACGTGGGCCATCTCCGTGGCGTGATAGCCAGTGGGGAAGATGTCGGCGAGCATCACGTAGTCGGTCTGCCGGTCGGCGGCGTCCTCGCCCAGGCGCAGCGCGTTGAAGTCGCCGTAGGGCACGCGCAGCAGTTCCGCCTGGCCGCCCTGGTAGGGGCCCATGTCGGCGAATCCGTAGGCGGCTCCGGCGAGGGACGGTTCCGGCTGCATGGTCAGGCAGTAGTTGGTCAGACCCCGCTCGCACTGCTTGCAGAAGCCACAGGCGATGTTGAAGGGCAGAACCACATACTCGCCGACCTGGACCTTGCGGACGGCCGGGCCGACCTCCACGACCTGGCCCATGTTCTCGTGTCCCAGGGTGCGGCCGGACTCGAACGAGGTGCGGCCCTCGTACATGTGCAGGTCCGAACCGCAGATGTTGGTACTGGTGATCTTGACGATGATGTCGCAAGGGTGTTCGATCTTCGCGTCCGGTACGTCCTTCACCGCGACCGTTCGCGGACCTTCATAAACCGCTGCCTTCATGATGGATTCCTTCGGCGTCGCGGCATGACCGCAGCACGGCGGTGATGGAGACGGCGTACAGAGCTTGACTCCCAGGAGTTGGTGCAACGGGGTCCGTTGCTCCGGCATGCCTCTGCGGGCCACTCTGTTCAGGTGGAACGGCTATGCCGCCGCTGGCTTGCCAGGCGGAGCTTCGGCGCTCCGGCGGCGTGCCGTCCCGTGTCCCCGTCGGCCCCCGACGCGAAACAACCAGGCACGATCGATCAGCAAAACCTTCGTGCGCGGACGACCACCAACCACCAATCACCGACTCAGGTCACCAGCTAGTCACCGTCGTCGTCTTGGACCATGTGGCGGCGTTCCTGTTCGCGCTTGGAGTAGGCGGCTGCCCGGATCGCCTCGTCGCTCTCCAAGCCCGATCCCAGGGCGCCGCCCACCGTGGCGACCGAAGCGACGAACCAGGACAACGTCCAGTATTCCGCGGGGTGAAGCGGGGTCCGTGTGATGGAAGCGAACACTCGGTCGTTGAGGATGAACAGCGCCCACACCATATTGACGACGATCAAACCCCCGTAACAGACGAGCACCCCGATACCCACGGTCACGACCGTCGAGGCGTTGTAGAGCCTCGCCCTCTGCCTCGCCTCCCGCGAGACCTCTGCTGAGCGATGCCACAGCTGCGCGTCCACGATCAGCCAGCCGATCATGAGCGCGACAGAGCCGACCATGGCGATCACGAGGCGTGGCGCGCTCAGGGAATCGGCCAGACTCCAGATGGTGGAGTTCACAGTGGCGACTGCTCCCGTGGCGAGTGCGGCCGCCAGGGCTTTCGACAAGCCCGGCACCAAGCGCCACGGCTGGTTGGCGCGGACCATACCGACGAGCACCCTCAGGTAACCGCGCGGCCCGCTGACGACGTACCGAAGATCAGCGGTCTCCTCCTCGCCGACCGGGGCCGCGTGGATAGGCGCGAGACGACTGACGAAGGGCCCCAGCCGCGGCTGACCCCGCGGAGGTCCTTGAGGCCCAGTGGCCCGTGGACCCGCCAAGCCAAGCACGGCTTCTTCCACGGCCCGCCGGGCCCTCGTCTGCAGCCGCAAGCCACCCAGCGAAGGAAGAGACAGCAGCGCCAAGCCGTGTTCGTGACTCAGATCCACAACGAGCTTGCGCCCGTGTGAGTGCAGCGGAAGGTCGGTGAGGGCCACGACGATGTCCCAATTCTCCGCTCTTCCGCGGTCCATGATCCGGCGCATCAAGGTGGGCGGGTCCTCGGTCCCTGAAGTGAAGGGCTCACTGACCACCTCGACCTCGAACCGTCGCCGCTGGCCTGACTTGTCGGCGAGCCGAGTGGGAAGTGTCTGGGCCATACGCTGCGCGATTTTCGTGGGCGCGTCCGGATCCGCAAGGAGAGCTACGACCGAAACGTCCTGAGGCGACACCCGCATAACTAGACCCTTCTCGTCGGCTGCCCCCGCGACGGCAAGTGCCCACACATGCTGGCGAGGTAACGTCGACGCTGCGTGACAAGCTGGCACCCGCCAGCAGATGCAGGCGGTACTGCCAGATTTCCTCGTCTTCCCAGTACAGGGCCTACTCCCACCACCGGGCCACGATCGCGCGCCACTGCGAACACCCGCTCCGGCCCCGCCCCGGCACGCACCGCATACCGCGCCACCGGCCGCGCTTCGGCGCCCGGCCTGCGAGCCGGAGTCCGGCAAAGCCTCGCCACCCGGGAGGATCAGAACGCCTGCGACGCACAGCAGCACGTCCTGCCCAGTGTCAGCGGGCGGTTGCGGCTGGTAGGCGGGATGGTCCGCGTCAATTGGTCCTGGTTGCTGTTCACTGGCCTCTCCCGAGCGCTCCCTGGCGTGTTCGCCACCGCGGCGTTCATCAGCAGCGGCATCTGGGGGGCACCCATTACGCGGAGCCGCTCCGCGACGCGGCGTTCGCCCTGCTGTCAGTCCGCACGCCCGTCCGACTACCCGGGCAGTCGGATGCCTGGGCCTGGCAGGGCAATGCAGGGACGCTAATTGGGCCCGACATGCGCATGCGTTCGGCCACCCCCGTCGGCCAGGCTGACTGGGAAGCCCAGAGGGCCGGGAGCCACCCCGGCACCCACAGCCGGAGGTTGCCGTCATGACCGTGATGTCCATCGCCAGGTTCGAAAGGTTCTTCCGCGCGGTCGCCGGGCTGGACGTCGACAAGAACGATCTCAAGCGCTACAGCGACTTCGTCGACGCCAAGCTCTACGATCTGCTGACCGTCGCCCAGGCCACTGCCAAGGCCAACGGGCGCGACATCATCCGGGCCTGTGACCTACCGATCACGAAAGGCCTGCAGGAGAGCATTCACCACTTCCGGAAGGTCGACCAGGAAGTAGAACTCAAGCCGATCCTGGAACAGCTCGCCACCCACCCCGCTCTCGACCGCACGCCCGACGACGAGACCGAGGCGGCCTATCCGGACATCATTGGCGGACTCAGCCTGGCCCTTGCCCAGAGCTTCAAGATCCTCCACCCCGACCTGAAGAACCCCCAGACCCAGCACTGGGACGAGGCTCGAGCCGTCTTCGACCTCCTGCTGTGAGTGGCGAGGGGACCAGGCGGTGCAGGCCACGGCCAAACAGCGTCAGCGCGCTCTGCCTCCTTGGCTGCGGCAACGATCCTGCTGGCCCGCCGCAGGGCCTCGTCCACGTCCAGGGTGCTGCCGAGCGGTCGTGACCTCGCCAGCAGCGCCAGGCGGTCCAGAGCTCGCTGCAGCGCCGCGTCCACGTCGAACTCGTCCTGCGGTGGGGCGCAACGCCCGACATGCACTAGGCAAACAGCCCTTGGGGCGGCTGACGCACTTGGGCGGTGAGCTGGCCGAGACCGCAGCGGGCACCCGCCGGCTGCTGGAGCAGACCGGCTGTGCCACTTGCGGGCATCCGCACGATCCCCGACCTGCTGGTGTCGTCAGCCGATCCGGATGCCCGACCGATCCGCAGGGGCAAGCCCCAGCGCCCCAGGCTGATCGGCCCACATCTCGAGTGTCGGAGAGCTCAGATTGTGGCGGCTCGATCTCGCTGGGATCATCGAAGGCATGGACAGGGAGATGTCCGTCGGGTCCGGTGAGCGGCTGCTGGAGGAACTGGTCAGAACAGCCCAGCTGGCATCACCTGCGGAAATGCCCGTGGTCCTGAACCGGTATGCCGAGGCCATGGGTCTGGGCAGGGCGGTTGTCTATCTGGTCGACATTCAGCAAAGACTGCTGGTGCCGCTTGTCGAAAGCGAGCCGGAACTGGAGCTCGACACTTCGCTGGCCGGATGGGCCTACCGCACCGACTCTCTCCGAGTGGAAGAAGGCTCCTCCGGCGGGCTGAACGTATGGCTGCCCCTGGCCGACGGGGCGGAGCGGCTGGGTGTCGTGGAGCTCAACATGAGCACCCTGGACGGGCTCAAACTACGGCGCTGTCGAACGATGGCGCTGCTCCTCGCACTGATCATTACATCCAAGCGCACCTACAGCGACACCATCGCGCAGCGCATGCGTACCAGGCCGATGCACCTGCCCACGGAGATGGTGAGGGCTTTTCTCCCTCCCCGGTCGATCGGCACCGGACGGGTCGTTTCGACGGCGGTTCTGGAACCTGCGTACGAACTGGGCGGCGATGCTTTCGACCATGCGTTCACCGAGGACGTTCTGCACGCCACAATCCTTGACGGCATGGGGCACAACCTGGCGTCCGGAATTGCCACCTCTGTCGCCATGGCAGGCTGCCGTAACGCCCGGCGCAGCGAAGCAGACCTGGACGAACTCGCGGGCACCGTGGACGAGGCGCTGGCGAAGTGGCTTCCGGAACAGTTCTGCACGGGTGTCTTCGCCCAGTTGCACATGCCCACGGGTGTGCTGCGCTGGTGCAACTGCGGCCACCCGCCTCCGTTGCTCATCCGTCGCCACCGCTTGCTCCACAACGCCTTGGAGCGGCCACCTGAGCCTCCTTTGGGTCTGCCCGTCAGTCTCGCCGGGACCGCCCGCCAGGTGCACGACGTCAGCCTCGAACCCGGTGACCGAATACTGCTCTACTCAGACGGCGTCGTAGAGTCACGCGATGAGGCAGGCGAAGAGTTCGGCCTGGAGCGCTTCACCGACTACATCATCCGGTCGACCGCAGCGGGGCAGAGCGCCCCGGAAGCGCTGCGCCTGCTCATCCACGCCATCCTCGAGCATCGGCACAACAAACTCAGCGACGACGCCACGATCTTGATGTTCGAGTGGCAACCCCCCTGATCCGGGACCGCAAGAGCCGGAGAGCGCAGCTGTGGCGCCGGCTTTCGTTCTGGACGCCTCACGAGCTCAGTCCGCGAGGTCGGCCCTTCCGAACAGGACCGCGTAACTGGAGGGGAGTTGGCTGATGATCTGATTCAGCTCTCCGCCGGTGACAGCGTCGGCAACGGTGGTCAGGACCGCGCTGGCGTCCCACTGCGCCGTACGCGGCCGGGCATGGGTGCGCTCCGCGACCCGGCGGTAGAACTCTTCGATCCCGAAGCCTCGCGCCTGCTGCGGCGTGGCACGGTCCAGAACCTGTCCCAGCGGGCCGGGCAGCTGGGATGCGAGGTCCTTGACCTCTCCGGGGCTGATCCGTTGGGCCAGCACTTCCAGCACGGCGTTGGTGACGTCCGCGGCTTCGTCCTGGTCGCTGTATTCGCCTCGCTCGCGCACACGGGCGAGGAATCCGTCGTATTTCATAGCTGCCTTCCTTCAGCCCCGGTCACCCGCTGGTCATGGAGGTCGCCCGGTGCGCTGTCGCGCCTGGCGGGGAACTTGGTCGTGACGACACCGAGCTCGGCAATGGTGGTCATGCCACGCCTCCTCGTTCAGGGCCATAAACTGTTGCCCCGAAAGGGACAGAACGGGCCGGAATGGACAGGTCCACATGGCGTGGTCTTCTGTGCTGCGCTGCCACCTTCTGGGGCACCGCTTTCACTTTCTCCATGACGGCGACACGATGCTCTGGCACTGCGCGCGTGGGTGCCGAGCGGAGGGAGCAAGCGATATCCGACGGCCCAGGACGCCGAGCGTTACGCACGGGCATTCGTCCGAGAGGACCAGGCGGACATGGGCCGGCGAGCACCGCTGGGTCTGCTTCCCCTTCGGCTGCTGCGCGCCTGGCGTCTGCGGCGCCGAAAGGAAGCCGGTGGGGAGCCGCTTGCCGCGGCTCCGCCGCCGTGAGGGGTTCTGACGCGGGACGTCATCCATGAGTCACCGGTGTCGAGCCTTGCCTACCCGGCCGCGGTGCCGGATGTGTGTCCGGAACCGCGGCGTTCGCGTCTCAGCCGCTGCTCTCGGTGCTTTCACTCGTCTCGCTGATCTCGATGTGCCGGGGCTTTGCGACCTCGGCCTTGGGGACGGTGATGGCGAGCACCCCGTCCGACATCTGCGCATTGATCTTTTCGGTGTCGACCTCTCCGGGCAGCCGCAGCCGGTACTCGAAGGCTCCGGTGCGGCGCGTGCTCCGGCGCAGGACGCCTTTGCGTTCCTTCTCCTTGATCTCTCCGGTGACCACCAGCTCCTGGCCGTTGGCTTCGACGTTGATGTCCTTGCTCTTGACGCCGGGGAGTTCGATCTCGACGTGGAAGGCGTTGTCGGACTCCGTGACATCCGCCAGGGGTGTCCACGCGACTGCGGGCGCCGCGCCTCCCACCGTGGATTCGAGCAGTCCGCTCATCTCGCTGAGCAGTTGGTCGAACTCCGTCAGCGGATTGCGTGCCCATCCCATGGGCCTGGCCTGCATTGCGCCACCTCGGTGGTGCCGGACGGGCATGGTCATTCCCATCGCCTCCTTCTCGTGATCTCGTCGCCCGCTAGGTGTCATGCGAGCCAAGCGGACTCCTTCGGTCGGGTGTACGGGGAGCTGTCGGTGCCGCCGGGCGCGGCCGTGTGGCCCAGGTAGCGGTGCACGAAGTGGATGCTCATCGCGCCTTCACCGACCGCGGAGGCCACACGCTTCACCGAGCCGCTGCGGACGTCGCCGGCGGCGAAGACGCCAGGCAGGCTGGTCTCCAACGTCAGGCAGTCGCGTCCCTGGCTCTGCCACAGTCCGGGAACGGAGCAGGCCTGCGCCTCCGCGCCGGTGAGCACGTAGCCGCGCGCGTCAAGGGCGAGCGCGCCGGATAGCCACTCGGTGTGAGGGTCTGCGCCGGTGAAGACGAACAGGGCCCGCACCCCGAGGTGGCGGTGCTCGCCCGTACGGTGGTCGACCACGGTAACCGCCTCCAGCGCCTTGTCGCCGAGTGCCTCGGTCACCTCGGTGTGCAGCAGCACGCGCACCCGCGGGTGGCGCTCGATCTGATCGATCAGGTAGCGGGACATGTGCGCCTCGAGGCTCGGCCCACGGACGAGCAGATACACCTGCGGTGCGTACCCGGCCAGGAAGAGCACGGCCTGGCCTGCGGAGTTGCCGCCGCCGACCACCGCCACCGGGTCGGTCCGACACTGCTGGGCCTCGTAGACGGTCGCCGAGTAGTGGACGCTCGCGCCCTCCAACGGTTCGATGCCGGGTGCATGGAGGCGGCGGTAGCGGGCGCCGGTGGCCAGGACGACGGTCCGGGCGGTGATCTCACTGCCGTCGGCGAAGCTGACGGCGTAGTGACCGTCCCGCGGTTCGAGCCGGGCCGCCTCCGCCGGGACGCTGATACGGGCGCCGAACTTGTCCGCCTGGAGTACAGCGCGCTCGGTGAGTTCGGCGCCGGAGATGCCGGAGGGGAAGCCGAAGCAGTTGTCGATGCGGGAGGACATCCCGGCCTGGCCGCCGGTGGCCAGCGCCTCGACTATGGTCGTGCCGAGGCCCTCCGAGGCGGCGTTCACCGCGGCGGCGAGACCGGCCGGACCGGAGCCGACGATCAGGAGATCGCCGTGGCCGTTGCCCGACGGCAGGGGCGGCAGGCCGATGATCCGGGCCAGTTCGGCGTTGCTCGGATTGCGCAGCAGGGTCGTGTCGCGCCAGATCACCAGCGGCGTCTGCTCCGGACCGACCGCGAAGCGGCGCAGCAGCGCCTCGGCCTCCTCGTCCGTCTCCAGATCGATCCAGCGGTGCGGCAGCCGGTTGCGGGCGGCGAACTCGCGCAGCCGCCGGGTGTCGGGCGAGTAGCGCGAGCCGATGATGCGGAAACCGGCGCCTTGCCCGACGAGGAGAGCACGGCGGCCCAGGCAGGCGCGCAGCACCACATCACCAAGGATGGAGTCCCGGGTCACCAGGTCACGCAGCTGATCCATGGACAGGGCGAGGATCTCGCCGGGGTCCCTGACCACGGCGGTGTAGAAGGCCACCTGTCCGTTCAGGAGGCCGAGTTCGCCGATGAAGCGGCCGGGGCCGTGCACACGCAGCAGGTGTTCATCGGGCGTGCCGTAGCCCTCGACGATGGCGACCGAACCACTGAGGACGACGTAAAACGTCTCGCACCGCTCCCCCTCCCGGATCAGCACGTCACCGGCGTCAACCGCGTGCCGCCGGCCGTGCTGCGCCAGGCGGGCCACCTGGTCGTCCGACAGGCGGGGATAGGCGCCGTAGATGTCGGCCGTCTCGAAGGGGACGCTCTCCTCCGCCTCGTCCGGCACAGGCGCTGGCCCGGGCCGCCTCTCGTCGCCGGGCATCACACGAACGCCTCATGGACGAAGCACCACCGCCAGTCCTCGCCGGGCTCCAGCGACGCCACGATCGGATGGCCGTCGGCGGCGGCGTGACGGCGGGCGTGCCGGTTAGGCGAGGAATCGCAGCAGCCGACGTGGCCGCAGGTCAGGCAGAGCCTGAGGTGGACCCAGGGGGAGCGCGTGGCGAGGCATTCCTCGCAGCCCGGGGCACGCGGGGTGACGGGGCGTACAAGGGCGAGGTGGGGGTCGGTCCGTACGGTCATGGCCGATCATCCTTTCCCAGCTGGTGCGCGGCCCGCGATCGACTGCTCCACCCACCGCCGCAAGGCAGGGGCAGGTGCGGCACCCGACTGCCGGGCGACCGTCTCGCCCTGGTCGAGGACCAGCAGCGTCGGTACCGCCCGGACCTCGAAACGCTGCGACAGTCGCGGGTTCTTGTCGACGTCGACCTTGACGAGTTTGATTCGTCCGGCGAGATCGGTGGCGACCTTCTCCAGTGCGGGGCTGACCATGCGGCAGGGGCCGCACCAGGTGGCCCACAGGTCGACCACGACGGGGACGTCGGCCCGCTCGACGACCTCGGTGAAGTCGTCGTCGCCCGCGTCCACCATCCACGGTAGGGGCTGCTTGCAGTGGCCGCACTTGGGGCGGCCCTCCGCGGCTACGGGCACCCGGTTGGTGCGCCCGCAGTTGGGACAACTGACGGTCGTCGCCTGCATCGTGCTCATGCCGCCCGCGCTCCCTTCACGTCCTCGGGCTGGTCGTAGGTGACCACCAGTTCCCCGGCCTCGGCGTCGACGCGGACCGTCGCGCCGTCCTGGACGTCACCGCGCAACAGGGCGCGCCCGACCATCGTCTCGACTTCGTGGGAGATGTAACGCCGCAGCGGCCGGGCCCCGTACACCGGGTCGTAGCCCTGGTGGGCGATCAACTCTCGAGCTGTGTCGGTGAGTTCGACGGTGATGCGGCGTTCGGCGAGCCGCTGCCGCAGTTCGTCGAACTGCAGCTCCACGATCCGCTCGATCTGCCGCTCACCGAGCGGTTTGAACAGCACGATGTCGTCGACGCGGTTGAGGAACTCCGGGCGGAAATGCCCGCGCAGCTCGCCCATCACCAGGGCGCGGGCGTCCGGCTTGATCTCACCCTCGGCGGTGGCACCGTCGAGGAGGTACTCGGAACCGATGTTGGACGTCATGATGATCACGGTGTTGCGGAAGTCGACGGTGCGGCCCTGAGCATCGGTGATGCGGCCGTCGTCGAGGACCTGCAGCAGGGTGTTGAAGACATCGGTGTGCGCCTTCTCGATCTCGTCGAACAGCACAACGGAGTACGGCTTGCGGCGTACGGCCTCGGTGAGCTGGCCGCCTTCCTCGTAGCCGACGTATCCGGGCGGTGCGCCCATGAGCCGGCTGACGGTGTGCCGCTCCTGGTACTCACTCATGTCGAGGCGGACCATGTTCTCCTCGGAGTCGAACAGGGCCCGGGCGAGGGTCTTGGCCAGCTCGGTCTTCCCGACGCCTGTGGGGCCGAGGAAGATGAACGAGCCGATGGGGCGGCGAGGGTCGCGGATGCCGGAGCGGGCGCGGATGATGGCGTCGGCGACGAGCTTGACGGCCTCGTCCTGGCCGATGACGCGCTCGCGCAGGATCTCGTCGAGGCGCAGCAGTTTCTCGCGTTCGCCCTCCTGAAGGCGGGCGACGGGGATGCCGGTCCAGGCGGCGACGATCTCGGCGATCTCCTCCTCGGTGACGACCTCGCGCAGCAGCCGGTTCTGCCCTTGTTTGGTGGCCAGTTGCTCCTCCTGTGCCTTCAGCCGACGCTCCAGGTCCTGGAGGCGGCCGTAGCGCAGTTCGGCGGCGCGGTTGAGGTCGTAGGCGCGTTCGGCCTCCTCCGCCTCGTGGCGGACCTGCTCCAGTTCCTGGCGCAGTTCCTGCACGCGGCGGATGGCCTGCCGTTCGGCCTCCCACTGGGCGTGTTTGGCGTCGGCCTCGCCGCGCAGGTCGGCCAGTTCCCTGCGCAGCTCCTCCAGGCGGGCTTTGCTGGCGGGGTCGGTCTCCTTGGACAGGGCCGCCTCCTCGATCTCCAGGCGGGTGACGCGGCGGGTGATCTCGTCGAGTTCGGCGGGCATCGAGTCGATCTCGGTACGCAGCCGGGCGCACGCCTCGTCGACGAGGTCGATGGCCTTGTCGGGCAGGAACCGGTCGGTGATGTAGCGGTGGCTGAGGGTGGCCGCGGAGACCAGTGCGGTGTCCTGGATCTTCACGCCGTGGAAGACCTCCAGGCGTTCGCGTAGTCCGCGCAGGATGGAGATGGTGTCCTCCACGCTCGGCTCGTCGACCAGGACCTGCTGGAAGCGGCGTTCGAGGGCGGCGTCCTTCTCGATGTGCTTGCGGTACTCGTCGAGGGTGGTGGCGCCGATCATGTGGAGTTCCCCGCGGGCGAGCATCGGCTTGAGCATGTTGCCCGCGTCCATGGCCCCTTCGGCGGCGCCCGCGCCGACGACGGTGTGGAGTTCGTCGACGAAGAGCAGGATGCGCCCCTGCGCGGCCTTCACCTCGGACAGCACGGCCTTGAGGCGTTCCTCGAACTCACCGCGGTACTTGGCGCCGGCGACCAGGGAGCCCATGTCGAGGGCGAACACGGTCTTGTCGCGCAGGCCCTCGGGGACGTCGCCGCGGACGATTCGCTGGGCGAGGCCCTCGACGATGGCGGTCTTGCCGACGCCAGGGTCGCCGATGAGGACAGGGTTGTTCTTGGACTTGCGGCTGAGGATCTGAGTGACGCGGCGGATCTCCGCGTCGCGGCCGATGACCGGGTCCAGCCGCCCGGACCGAGCCTCGAGTACCAGGTCGCGGCCGTACTTCTCCAGCGCCTCGTAGGCCACTTCGGGGTTGGCGGAGGTGACGCGCTGGTTGCCGCGGACCTGGGTGAGCGCGCTCAGGAACGAATCCGTGGTGATGCCGGCCTGTTTGAGTAGTCGTCCGGCGGCGGTTGAAGAGCCCTCTTTGGCCAGGGCGAGCAGGAGATGCTCCACGGACACGTACTCGTCCTTGAGGCGTTTGGCCTCCCGTTCGGCAGCATCGAGCAGGCGGGCAAGGCGCTGAGTGACGTAGACCTGGCCGGGTGCCGCGCCGGGGCCGGTGACCTTCGGGCGGCGGGAGAGTTCCTCGCGCACGGCCGCGCGCAGTTCCTTCGGCTCGGTGCCGGCCTGTTGCAGCAACCGCGGGATCAGACCGTCCTCCTGATCGAGAAGTGCGAGCAGCAGGTGTTCCCCATCGACCTCGGTCTGCCCCATGCGGACGGCCGCGGTCTGGGCCTCCTGGAGGGCTTCCTGGGACTTCTGGGTGAGACGGTTCATGTCCATGGGGGTGTTTCACTCCTCGTGCCGGCGCGGCGCAGGGCGGCTTCGAGTAGGCTGATGCGGTCGAGCAGGTCGAGCACCAGGCCGATGGATGCGTAGTTGAGGCAGAGTCCGGAGCGCAGCCGCTGGATGCGGGCGAGGACCGCCGGGGCCGTGGGGTCGAACACCAGGTGGCCCGCGGCGTCGCGTTCGGCGTCGACCAGGCCGAGGGCGACGAACCGGCGGATCAGATCGGGGTGGAGGCCCGAGCGACGGGCCACGGCGTCTAGGGAGAGTCTGGGAGCGGGCACGAGCGCGTACCGGACAGCCGTCGAGGCGGTGACGTTGGCGCCGGTTCGAACCGGACGGTCGCCCACGCCGGCCCGGCCGATGCCTGCCGCTCCCGCGGGTCGATCGTTCATCGCGTCCTCCTGGGGTCGAACGAAGAGGTGGCGGCGAGCTCCTCGAACAGTTCGCGCTCCCGATCGCCGAGGGTGGGCGGCACCATGACGCGGAGTTCGGCGTACAGGTCGCCGTTCGCGCCGCGCGGGTTCGGCATGCCCTCGCCGCGCAGCCGCAGCCGCCGGCCGCTGGAGGAGCCCGCGGGCACTGTGACCTTGGCCGTGCCACCGCCGGGGGTGGGCACCGGCACGGTGGCTCCCAGGGCGGCCTCCCAGGGGGCGACCGGGACCTGGACGTGCACGTCCCGGCCGTCCAGCCGGAACCGGGGGTGGGGCTGGATACGCACCCGCAGGTACAGGTCGCCCGCGGGGGCGTCACCACTGCCCCGCCCGCCCTCGCCCGCCAGCCGGATGCGCTGGCCGTCGGTGACGCCCGGCGGCACGTTGACCTCGTACCGCCGCGGCTGCCCGGTGGGACCGGTGAGCGTGACGGTGCGACGGCCGCCTCGGTACGCCTCCTCGACGGTGAGCGGCAGTTCGGCCTCCTGGTCCGCTCCGGGGACGCCGCGTGGGGCGGCGCCGGCTCCGAACATGGAGCCGAGCAGGTCCTCGATGTCGATGCCTTCCGCCCCGAAGTCGTCGCCGAAGCCGGTGGCGTACCGGACACGGGGGCCGCCCGCGCCCGCGGTCCTCCGAGCGCGGAAGCCGCCTCCCGCTCCGGCCGCGACCCGTTCGTCGAAGTCCTCGGGGATCTTGCGGAAGTCCTCGCCGAAGCGGTCGTAACGGGCCCGGGTCTTCGGGTCCGACAGGACGCTGTATGCCTCGTTGAGGTCCTTGAAACGCTCCTCCGCCCCGGGGTCCTTGTTGACGTCGGGGTGGTACTTGCGGGCGAGCTTGCGATATGCCTGCTGGATCTCGTCCTGGCTCGCGGTCCGCGACACGCCCAGCACCTCGTAGAAGTCCCGTGCCATGACCGGTCACTCCCGCTTCGCGACCGTCACGGCGGCGGGCCTGAGCTGCCGTTCGCCGTCCCCGTAGCCGGGGCGCAGCACCTCGACGACGGTGCCCGGTGGGGCGTCGGGGTCCTGGACGACGCCGACCACCTCGTGCCGGGCCGGGTCGAAGGGGACGCCGGTCTCCGCGTGCCGCGGGTAGCCGAGCAGTTCGAGGACGTTCACCGCCTGGTCGCGTACAGCCCGGATGCCTTCCACGATCGCGCCCGGATCGGCGCCCGCGTGGGTCAGGGCGAGCTCGAGGTTGTCCAGGACGGGCAGGAAGGCGGCCGCCGTGCGGGACCGCTCGACCGTTCGCTCCCGCTCCAGTTCCCTGGCGTGGCGCTTGCGAAGGTTGTCGAGGTCGGCGAGCGCGCGCCGCCAGCGGTCCTCCAGTTCCTGGATCGCGGTCGTGTACTCATCCTCGGCAGGCGCAGGGCCAGCGGCGTCGGGTCCCGGTTCGTCGTTCGCCGCTTCCGGCCGGGGCGGCGGGCCCGGTTGCGGCAAATCCCCACGAGGAGGGCGTACGGCGCCTTCCGGGACGGGTTCGACCGGCTCCGACGCTGCCCGGTCGGGTTCCTGGGGGCGGCTGGGCATGGCGCGCCTCAGTCCTTGTCGAACTCGGCATCGATGACGTCGTCGTCACCGCCACCGCCGCTCGCGCCACCGGTCGCGCCGCCCCCGGTGGTGTCCTGGCCGGGACCGCCTGTGGTAGCGGCGCCCTGATGGGCCGCCAGCCCGGCGAGCACCTGCTGGAGTTCGGAGGTCAGAGGCCGCACGCGCTCCACGCCCGCCTCCTCCTTTACCGCCGCCCGGGCATCGGACACGAGCATCTCGGCGCGTGCCTTCTCGTGCGCGGGCGCTGCGTCGCCCAGTTCGGCGAGGCGCTTCTCGACCTGGTACGCCACGGCGTCGAGTTCGTTGCGGGCGTCGACGGCCTCGCGGAGTGCCTGGTCCTGGCCCCGGTTGCGCTCGGCCTCCTGAACCATGCGTTCGACCTCGCTGCGGTCCAGGTTGGAGCTCTCGCTGATGGTGATGCCCTGTTCCTTGCCGGTGTCCCGGTCGCGGGCCTTGACGTTGAGAATCCCGTTGGCGTCGATGTCGAAGGTGACCTCGATCTGGGGTTCGCCCCGCGGCGCCGGCCGGATGTCGGTGAGCTGGAACCGGCCCAGCACCCGGTTGTCGGCGGCCCGCTCGCGCTCGCCCTGGAGGACCACCACGTCGACGGCCGGCTGGTTGTCCTCTGCGGTGGAGAAGGTCTCGCTGCGGCGCACCGGGATGGTGGTGTTCCGCTCGATGATCTTCGTCATCACTCCGCCGCGTGTCTCGACACCCAGCGACAGGGGTGTGACGTCGAGCAGCAGGACGTCCTTGACCTCGCCCTTGAGCACCCCGGCCTGGATCGCTGCGCCCAGGGCCACGACCTCGTCGGGGTTGACGCTCATGTTGGGTTCCTTGCCGCCGGTCAGCCGGCGGACCAGAGACTGGACGGCGGGAATGCGGGTGGAACCGCCGACGAGGATGACCTCGTCGATGTCGCTCTCGCCGACCTTCGCGTCGGCCATCGCCTGCTGCACCGGTCCCAGACAACGCTCCACCAGGTCGCCGGTGATCTGCTCGAAAGTAGACCGCATGATCGAGTCGGTGAGATGCTTGGGGCCCGAGGCGTCGGCGGTGATGAACGGCAGGCTCACCTGCGTCTGCGTCACCGAACTGAGCTCGGTCTTGGCCTTCTCCGCCGCCTCGAACAGTCGTTGCAGCGCCTGCGGGTCCTTGCGCAGGTCGATGCCGTTCTCCTTCTGGAAGTCGTCCGCGAGGTAATCCACCAGACGCCGGTCGAAGTCATCGCCGCCCAGGTGGCTGTCACCGGCGGTGGAGCGCACCTCCACAACGCCATCGCCGACGTCGAGGATGCTCACGTCGAAGGTGCCGCCGCCCAGGTCGAAGACGAGGACGGTCTCGTGCTCCTTCTTGTCCACGCCGTACGCGAGGGCCGCCGCCGTCGGCTCGTTGATGATCCGCAGCACCTCCAGTCCCGCGATCCGTCCGGCGTCCTTGGTGGCGGTGCGCTGAGCGTCATTGAAGTAAGCGGGCACCGTGATGACCGCCTCCGTGACCCGCTCCCCCAGCTGCTTGGAAGCGTCGTCCGCGAGTTTCCGCAGCACCTGGGCGCTGATCTCCTCAGGCGCGTACAGCTTGTCGCGTACCTTGAAGCGGGCCGCCCCGCCGTCGCCCTCGACGACGTCATACGCCACCGCCCTGGCCTCGTCGGGGATCTCGTCGAAATGCCGGCCGATGAACCGCTTGGCCGAGTAGATGGTGCCCTTCGGGTTGAGGATCGCCTGGCGCCGGGCCAGCTGGCCCACCAGACGTTCCCCGGTGTCGGTGAAGGCCACTACGGACGGTGTCGTGCGGTTGCCCTCGCTGTTAGGCACGACGGACGGCTCGCCACCCTCCCACACGGCGATCACCGAGTTGGTGGTGCCCAGGTCGATGCCCACTGCCTTCGCCATAGGAACTCCTCCCGGTCCGGCGCCTGCGCCGACTCTCCGGATCATGTTCGTTCAGGTGCGGGTGGAACCTCCGCCGGTGGTCTGCAGCCCGCCGATCAGCCGTACAGCCTCGTCGGCGACCGCCTCGTCCACCACGACCTCGTACCGGCTCGGCTGCATCGAGCGGAGCGAGGCGAAGTCCCAGCGACCGCCCTGCAGGGCCGGCAGCAGCATGTTGAACAGCGCGCCGCCGATCACTCCGAAGATCAGCCCGTACAGGGCGAGGAGCAGGGCGGAGAGGACGGGGTCGAGCCAGTTCACAAGGCCAAACAGCCAGCCGATCGGGACACCGGAGAACGCACCGCTCGCCCGCGGCCCTGCCGTAGTCCATCCGGCCGATCACCTGCTCGACCATGCGCACGTCCTGGCCGGTGATCGCCACCGTTTCCACGGGGAACCCATGGTCGGAGAGGTGGTCAACGGTGTGTTCGGCTTCCCGGTACGTCTTGTACGAGGCAACCGGCCTGTTGTACGAGGCAACCGGCCTGCGATGCTGCTCGGTCATCGCTCAGCCCTTTCCTGCCGGCGCGCACGGAGGGTTTCAAACACTTCCCAGGGTGGCGAGCCGAGTGGCCCCACGCCTGCGCCTGGCGAGTCAGAAATGCACGGGTCCGGTCCCCCCACGAGCACGAAAGGAACCATCCAGACATCTCGGATAAGCCGACCCGTGAGCGGGTACGCGAAACACCGCTCGCCTCCCTGTAGGGTCGGAGAGAACGGAGTGATCCCATGGTCGGCAGCCGGGCGCATAACCTGTACCGTCGGCGCTCCGACCGGGAGGGCAGCCTTCCGCGGGGCAGCGCCGGGCGGCACCCCAGGGCCGCACGCAAGGAGCCTCGCCCACCCGCTCCAACCCCAGCCGACCATGCCCCACCCGAACTGATGGCGCTCTCCTGCGCCCTGTTCGACACCCCGGACGAAGGCGAGATCCTGCGCTTGGCCATGGACCACGTAGCCGCCGCAGGGCCATACAGCGCCGAGGCCGGATACCTCAAGGTGGACGACGACCTGGTCCCCAGCCCGAGGAACGGGGAGATCCATGCCCCGGCCGTGGACTGCAGGGTGCGGGAGCTCGCCGGGCAAGACGGCCCTGTGACCGTCCCCGGCAGGCCCTGGGGCCGGGCCCTGGGGCTACGCGGACTTGAGAGGCTCCACGGCTACCTCGTGGTGACGTCCGGCTCCCGGCCCACCGAGGCCGAGTACTCCCTGCTCGTCACGCTCGTCCGGCACACCGCCGCTGCTCTGTCAGTCGCCTTCGCACACCGCCGCCGACGCGAGGACGCGCTGGAGCTGCACCGGCTCAGGGAGGAGCGCACAGCCCTCCAGCGGCAGCTGATTTCCGTCGCGGCTGAGCTGGGGTACCAGCGCGCCGTTCACGCGCTCATGGCCGACGTCGCTGCCTCGGGCGGCGGCGAGGAAGCCATCACCCGCGCACTGCACGGGCTCACTGGACTCCCCGCACTGGTCGAGGACCGCTTCGGTCGACTGAGGTTCTGGATCGGCCCCAGCCGACCCGACCCCTATCCGGAACCGGACCCCGTGCGCCAGGACGAAATGCTGCACGCCGTCGCCCGAGAGGTCGGGCCGGTGCGGGTAAAGGACCGGCTGATCACCCTGGTCCGCCCGCATGGCGAGATCCTGGGCGTGCTGGCCCTGGTCGACGCCCGGAACGAGGCCGACGAACATACCGTGCTCGCCCTGGAACACGCCGCCACGTCACTCGCCCTGGAACTGGCGCACCTGCGCAATTTGGCGGAAGTGGAGCTGAGGCTGCACCGCGAGCTGGTCGACGACCTCCTGGCAGGGATTGACGAAGCGAGCGCCTACGCCCGGTCCGAGGCAGTTGGACACGACCTGCACCGCAGCCACTACGTCGTCGTGGTGCAGTGGTCGAACCGGACTGCGGACGATTCCTTCGCCCAGACCGTGGGCCGGGCGGCCTCTGCCGTGGGCATGCGTTCGCTGCTGACCCGACGTTCCGACCACGTGGTCCTGGTCGCGGACGACCGGCCGCACGCCCGCGCGCTGTACGAGGCGCTCGCCCGGGAGACCGGGACACGGTCTGGGACGATCGGGGTGAGCGCCCGTTGCGACTCCCTGGACGACATCCCGCACCGCTACCAGGAGGCGCAGCGCGCCCTGGAAGTGCGCCGCCACTCCCGCGAGCGCTACGGCACGACGTTCTTCGACGAGCTTGGCCTCTACCGCATCCTGGGACCTGGCAGCGATTACCGGGAACTGGAGACGTTCGTCCACGAGTGGCTCGGGCAGCTCATCGACTACGACTCCCGGCACCACGCGGCCATGGTGGAGACCCTGTCCCGGTACTTCGACTGCGGCGGCAACTACGACGAGACCGCTGAATCCCTCGCGATCCACCGCAGCACGCTGCGCTACCGGCTCCAGCGCATCCGCGACATCAGCGGCCACGATCTCGCGAACGTCGAGGACCGGCTCAACCTCCAGGTGGCGACCCGAGTGTGGAAGATCGTGCTGGGCGGACCCGGTTGAGGCGCCCACGCGCCGCGGCGCCGGTTCGGCTGTCCCCATCACCGTAGGGAGCAGGATGCGGCGAGACTGAAGAAGAGGTCGTCGAACCGGGCCGCGTACTCTTCCAACTGCCCCGCCACAGGCGGACACGGACGGCGAGCGGTCATCTACAGCCCCCAGCACGGCAGTGGACTCCTACCACCGGCCTACGACCAAGCCGAACTGCCGTCAACCGGTCAAGGCTCCGCCCAGTCGGCGGTGTGCCCCGGACAGTCACGCCGGTTCGGTCGTGTCGCGCGGCCGACGGGCGCCGTTGAGCAGAGCATGGCGATGACACCGAGTCGGCCGCTGACACCACGGACGGGTGCGGCGCCACCCGTCCTGCCCACCGAGTGAGCCACGCGGGCCAGGACCACTCACCGTCCTGGAGGAACCATGACCCGAGCTGAAGACAAGGCGCCACCGATCGGTTCCCTGAACGGGCGCATGCTGATGGCCGCAGTGGTATCCGCGATCAGCGGGCTGCTGTACGGCTACGACACAGGCGTCATCTCCGGCGGGCTGCTCCAGATCGCCAAGGAGTTCCACATCGGAAACACCATGAAGGAGGTGATCGCGGCCGCGATC
>NZ_MUBM01000740.1 GCF_002154505.1 Streptomyces carpinensis
GTGTGGGCTTCCCGCACGGCGGGAACGACGGCCAGGAGCCACCGGCCACTGACACCGCCACCGTGCCGCCCGGACCCGTGGAGGCGTAGGCGCAGGCGTCGGCCACGGCGGGTGCGGCCGGCGCGCCCACGCATGTCCAGGCCAGGGTCACCGGCGCCAACACCCTTAGCGCCAGGACCCTTCGGGTCGGTTTCGGTCGATGCACGACGGAGATCATGAGCCGCTGCGGACCGGGGCACGCCACGGTGCCCGGAGATTGCCCCGAAGAGGGGAAACAGCGTGAGCGGGGGTTTGGACAGGCCGGTCGCCGGGGCGGCGCGGACGCGCACGCGCGTACGTGCCGACGGCGCCGGTCGGCGCGGGGCGACGGCGGACGCCTCACGGGCCCCGGCAAGAATTTCGTGTCGCGGTTGAACGCAACCGCCACCCGCATGCGTACCCAGTGTCGTGCGGCGGCGCAGCAGGGCGCTGCAACACCCTTGGAATCATGGGGAGTTGACGATGAACACCTCCTGGCGGAGCGCCTCACTCGTGGCG
>NZ_MUBM01000741.1 GCF_002154505.1 Streptomyces carpinensis
CCGGGGTGGCCGCCCCGATCGTCGGCGCGCGCACCGCGCAGCAGCTCACGGCGGCGTTGTCAGTGGAGGCGCTTAGTCTTCCTGACGAGATCTGCCGGGCGCTCGACGATGTGTCGGCGCCCGTGCACCGCTATCCCGATCACGACTGGAGCACGCTGTGAGCACGGAGCCGGAGACCACGGAGAGCACCGAGCCGGGGACCCCGGACACGGCGACACAGGACACCGCCCCGGGCAACGGCCCGGAGGCGGAGGGCACCGCCCGGGACACCGACGCGGCGACGGAGAACGAGGCCCGGCACGCCGGGGACGTGAAGGACGGCACGGACCCCGCGACGGGGCACGGGCCGGCCGAGGACACCGGCACCGACGGCCCGGACGACAAGGGCGGCACCGGCGACGCGGCGGCCGAGGAGACGGCCGCCGAGGGCGCCGCGCCCGCGGCCGAGATGTCCGAGGCCGAGGCCGAGCTCGCGGCCCAGCGGCTCGAGCGGGAGCGGATCGAGCGCCGGAAGGCGGAGAAGAAGGCTCCGATCGAGAGCGGCGGCAAGCTGAGCGGTACGGCGGCCGACCTGCTCGCGGCGGTGCGGGCGGTGGAGAGCGGGGCCAAGCCCCCGGCCACCGCGTTCGCCACGCACGAGCCGGAGCCGGTACGGCGCAGGCCCGCCCCGGAGCCGGTGCGGCGGCCGGGACCGGTGTCGGC
>NZ_MUBM01000742.1 GCF_002154505.1 Streptomyces carpinensis
GGCTGCCCGGCAGGTCCCCTGCGGACCCGGCGGGATTCCCCGGCTGCGGATGCGACCTCCCACAACCCTGACAAGCCGAACACTAGGAAATGAGACTAAGACAGTGGCGAACCAGTCCCGCCCCAAGGTCAAGAAGTCGCGTGCCCTCGGCATCGCTCTGACCCCGAAGGCCGTCAAGTACTTCGAGGCCCGCCCCTACCCGCCGGGTGAGCACGGCCGTGGCCGCAAGCAGAACTCGGACTACAAGGTCCGTCTGCTCGAGAAGCAGCGTCTGCGCGCGCAGTACGACGTGTCCGAGCGCCAGCTCGTCCGCGCCTACGAGCGTGCCTCCAAGGTTCAGGGCAAGACCGGTGAGGCCCTGATCGTCGAGCTCGAGCGCCGTCTCGACGCGCTGGTCCTGCGTTCGGGCATCGCCCGCACGATCTACCAGGCCCGCCAGATGGTCGTCCACGGCCACATCCAGGTCAACGGCCAGAAGGTCGACAAGCCGTCCTTCCGTGTCCGTCCCGACGACGTGATCCAGGTCCGCGACCGCTCCAAGGACAAGACGCTCTTCCAGATCGCCCGTGAGGGCGGCTTCGCCCCCGAGGGCGAGACCCCGCGCTACCTGCAGGTGAACCTCAAGGCCCTGGCGTTCCGCCTGGACCGCGAGCCGAACCGCAAGGAGATCCCGGTGGTCTGCGACGAGCAGCTCGTCGTCGAGTACTACGCCCGCTGATCACCAGCCGGACGTAGCACCCCGCGGCTCAGCCCGCCGTCTCACCGCCCTTCCGGGTGGGTGGGGCGGCGGGCTGACGCATGTCCGGCGTGCCGTGATCCTTCGGCCCGCGCTGCGCTGGCAG
>NZ_MUBM01000743.1 GCF_002154505.1 Streptomyces carpinensis
AGCCCGCGCGGTCGGCGGACGGGTAGGCGAGCAGCACGTCGTCGAACCCGGAGCGGGCGAGCCACAGCGACTCGGCGAGGGTGAACGACATGACGCCCGCGAAGCCCTCCTTGGCGAGGACGCGTTCGAGCAGCGCCCGGCAGCGGACGGACTTGCTGGCCACCCGGACCGGCTTGCCACCGGCCCGGCGGACGAGATCGTCGGCATTGGCGTCGAAGGCGTCCAGGTCGACTATCGCGACGGGGGCGTCGAGATGGGCGGTGGCCCGGTCGTAACGGGCCCGGTCGGCGGCGCGCGGGGTCATGAACGAAGCCTGCCAGACGGGATTACCGCAGGGTAGGGGGACGTTCCGGGCAGATGCCCCGGGCCTGTGGACTTGGTTCCCGCCCGCATGGGATCAGCCCGTAGAGTGACGCGCACGTACGCCGGAACGGCGGAACGCTCCCGGCCGCGCGTCTGAGCCGGGATGGCACTTCGTTCGTACGGGTATGCGTGCCCGGTGACGACGAGTCGCCGCCGGGCACGCATACCC
>NZ_MUBM01000744.1 GCF_002154505.1 Streptomyces carpinensis
GGTACGGACGCTCGGTGTGGGGCGGGGTCACCGGCGCGGGTCCAACGGGTCGGCGGTCGTCGCAAGAGCCCGGGCGGTGAAGTACGGGGCCTTGCGCCGATAGCGGTTCCAGGCGGCCAGCGGCAGGCCGATCAGCAGGATGACGAGCGGCAGGACGGTCAGGAACCGGCCGTTGGACGCCGAGAAGGCGAAGTGGTCGGTGGAGGTCCATTGTGACCAGGCCATGTAGACGCCCAGCGCAAGCAGGACGGCTCCGGACAGGAGCGGCACCAGCACGGCGACCACCAGAGTGCGTGGGTCGGTGCGGGCTTCCTGACGGAAGGTCAGCGCGCAGGCCGCGCCGGCCAGTGCGTAGTACATGGAGACCAGCATGCCGACGGCGGTGACGCTGCCGACCACGATCTCCTGGACGTTGCCCAGTTCGATGGAGACCGCGGCGATCACGACCGCCAGTACGGCTGTCCGGACGGTGGCGATGTGCGGCGTGCCGCGCCTGGGGTGCAGCCGGGACCAGCCTGTTCCCATCACGCCGTCCCGGCTCATCGCCAGGGTCTGCCGGGCGGTGCCGATGAGCACCGACTGGATGCAGGACACGATCGACAGCAACAAGGTGGTGGTGGCCACCGCCTGGCCCGTCCTCCCGGCCACCAAGTCGCCCAGGAATGGCAGGCCGTTGTCGCCGTGCGCGGCCAGTTCCTGCGGGGTGAGGGCGCGTTGGAAGGCGACGGCGGCGAAGAGGAAGAGTCCGATGACCGCCACCAGCGAGCCCATGCCGACCCGGGCGGAAGTGCGGGCGTCGGCATTCTCCTCGGTGACCGAGAAAGCCGTTTCCCAGCCCCAGTACATGTAGACGGACAGCAGGACTCCGGTCGCCATCACCGAGGGCGAGGAGAAGACGGTGGGGGAGAACCAGGAGAGGCTGAACGAGGCGGCGCGCCCCTTGGTGACGGCCAGCACGCACAGCACGATGACGACAGCGAACTCGGCGGTGACGAAGGCGCGCTGGAAACGGGCGGCGAGGTCCACGCCGGCCACTGCGAGCCCGGTGAGGCCGGCTGTGATCACCACGCCGACCAGGAACGCCGAGACAGGGTGGGCGGCGCCCAGGTCGAACCCGCCCAGCCGGTGCAGGCCGAAGGCGTCCAGGGCGTAGAAGGCGTACTGGCCGGCCAGGGGGACCGCGTAGGCGATGAAGATGATGTTGGTGGAGACGATGACCCAGCCGATCAGGTAGCCGGGCAGTGGCCCGATCCGGCGACCGACCCATACGTAGGCGGCGCCGCAGTTGCGCTCCACCCGGTTCAGCCGCGTGTAGGCGACGGCGATGCCCAGGATCGGCAGGCAGGCCAGGAGGAAGGCGGCGGGGATACCCAGTCCGACAGCGGAACCGATGATCCCCAGGCCGATGCCGACGCTCATGGTCGGGCTGATGTTGGACAGGGTGAGCGCCAGGCCGTCCAGTACGCCGAGCACCTTGGGCAGCTCGGGTGCCGGGCCTGCTCCGGCGGAAGGCGGGGAGTCGGGTGAGGCGGTGCGCGGTGCCGTCATGGCGCCTCCAGGCTGACCGTACACAGAGGGGAAAGGGGCCCGTTCGGTCCGGCGGACGCCGTGAACGGGGGTTGGCGGCACCATGAAACGAGTGCGTCATCGCAGTTGTCAATGGCGTTGACTTCGGCCTGGCGATCCGGTCACGTGGCTCCCCGGGCAGAATGGGCGCGGAGCGGAACGAAGGGACAGGGGAGATCGGAATGGCGGCGGACGGCCGGAGCGGACGGCGCGCGGTGGGGCTGTCGCCACAGCGCATCATCGAGGCGAGCCTGGAACTGCTGGAGAGCGACGGCCCGGACAAGTTCACCTTCCGTGCGCTCGGCGCCCGGCTGGGAGCCGACCCGACCGCGGTCTATCGGCACTTCCGCGACAAGGACGACCTGCTGCTCGCCATCGCCGACGAGTTGCTCGCCCGTACCCTCGAGTCCTTCGAACCCGCCGCGGACTGGCGGGAGACCTTGCGCGTCCTCTGCCTGCGGATGCGGAAGGTGTATCTGGCGCACCCGCACACGGCAGTGCTCGCCACCGTCCGGACCACCCGCCGACCCGCCGAGATGCGGGCCGTCGAACTGATCCTCTCGGCGTTGACCCAGGCCGGCTTCCCCCCGGACCGTGCCGTGCACTACTACCGTGCCCTGGTCGACTTCGCCCTCTCCTGGTCGTGCATGGCCGCCACCTATGCCGCCCTCGACGCGGGCGCCCGC
>NZ_MUBM01000745.1:0-1181 GCF_002154505.1 Streptomyces carpinensis
CGGCCCATGGCTGTGGCTGTGCGCGTGTCCGTGACCGTCGGCGCCCTCTCCGGGGCCGTGGCCCTGCCCGGTGCCAGTCACTGTGGCACGCCCGTTGCCCATCGCGGGGGTGTGCCCGTGGCCTATGGCCGGAGAGGGCATCCGGCCCGCGTCGGCACCGGGTCCGTAGCCGGGGTGAGGTGCCGAGTCGGGGGGATGCCCGTACGCGTAGTCGTGGCCGTACTCGCTCGTTGGACCACCCCTGGGTTGGGGTTGGTTGCCGCCCCCGTTCCATTCTCCGGCGCTCTGCCGGTCAGCGGCTCCCATGCCGTCTCCCTCGCGGTTGTCGTCCGTCCCCCTTTGGAGCCGGGCCTGCGCGGCGGCTCTGCGGAAGGGTACGGGAACGGCTGGGTCGGGGTCTCAGCCCGATCATCGCGAGAACACCGGGGTCCTGTGTTCACCGTGTCTGCACCACGGACCTGTCCACGCTGAAGGCGCCCTTGCGAGTGCCATGCCGGTCCTCAACGCCCGGATCGGCGCGCCCCTCTGCTCGACATGACAGGGAGGAGCACCTGACGCCTCCCAGTGCGGGCACGCAGACAGCCGCAGGTAGCGCGGCGGTGCGGGGCCGGGCGGCGTGGTGGGAAGAGCCGCTGCGGTTGCGGTGCGGCCCTAAGGAGTGGGCGGATCGGGCGCGGTCACCAACTGCTCTTGGTCACGCCGGGGAGCTCGCCCGCGTGGGCCATTTCGCGTACGCGGATGCGGGACAGGCCGAAGGCGCGCAGGTGTCCGCGGGGGCGCCCGTCCACGGAGTCGCGGTTGCGCAGGCGGGTTGCGCTGGCGTCGCGGGGCTGTCGGCGCAGTTCCCTCTGGGCGGCGGTGCGCTCGTCATCGGATGTCCAGGGAGACGAGATGATCGCCTTCAGTTCGGCGCGGCGTGCAGCGTAGCGGGCCACGACGAGGCGTCGCTGCTCGTTCTTCGCGATCTTGCTCTTCTTCGTTCCCGGTAGGCGGCATCCAGCGTCGCGGTGTGCTGGGCGACCAGGCGCTGCACCATCGACTCGGCCGCGATCAGGACCTCGCCGGGCTTGATGGGTTCGGCCCAGGTGTCCATGTCGGTCCGCGGGGAGGCGGCCGTCGTCATGAGGGGTTCCTGTCATGTCCAGGCGTGGAAGGACTCGGGCAATCGGGTCTTCACCCGG
>NZ_MUBM01000745.1:1202-1612 GCF_002154505.1 Streptomyces carpinensis
GGCGAGATTGAAGGTGGCCCAGTGGATCGGGAGCAGCACGCCTGCCGGCTCACCGCCCTGGAGATCGAGGTGGGCGCGCATGCCCTCCTCGGGGGTCATGTGGATGTCGGGCCAGAACTCGGAGTACGCGCCGAGCTGGATCATCGTGGCGTCGAACGGGCCGTGGTTGGCGCCGATGTCTGTGAAGCCGTCGAAGTAGCCGGTGTCGCCGCTGTGGTAGACGCGGTGCTCCTCGCCCGCGACGGCCCATGAGGCCCACAGCGTGTGCTGGGTGTTGCGCAGGCCGCGGCCGCAGAAGTGGCGGGCCGGGGTCGCGGTCAGCGTGAGACCGCCGACCTTGGTCGACTCGTGCCAGTCCAGCTCGCGCAGCCGGTCGGCGGAGACACCCCAGTGCTCGAGGTGGGCGCCTG
>NZ_MUBM01000746.1 GCF_002154505.1 Streptomyces carpinensis
ATCATCGCCCAGTGGCCGCAGTGGTTGAGCAGCACCAGCCGGCTGTCGGGGATGTTCGCCAGCAGGTAGAGCGAGTTCTCGAACGGGACGACGCGGTCGTCGCGTCCGTGGATGAGCAGCGTCGGCACCTGGATCTGCGGCAGCAGTTCGGGCCTGACCCAGGTGGGCAGCGGCACCCCCTTGGGAAGGCCGTCGACGTAGTTGCGCAGGTGGTCCGGGCGGGCGAGTGCGGCCCGCGAGCGTGCCTGGCACAGCTCGGGGGTGGCGAAACGGGCCTTGTCGTAGACCATGATCTCCACAAGCCGGCGCATGTTCTCCGGGCTCGCGTCGCGATAGGCCTCGATGAGCACCTTCAGGCCCTCCGAGGGGCCGTCTCCGGCGCCGAAGAGAGTGGGCATCCTCCCGACCGGCGGGCCCATGGTGATCAGGTGCGAGATCCGGTCGGGGTGCTCGGTGGCCAGGCGCAGCGAGGTCTGCCCGCCCATCGAGTTCCCGACGAACGCGGCCTTCTCG
>NZ_MUBM01000747.1:0-143 GCF_002154505.1 Streptomyces carpinensis
GTCGACCCGTGCCTCGGGCGACTCGTAGTTCGCGAGCAGATCGGCGACCTTCTTCTCGCTGCCCGGCTTGACCGTGAAGGTGAGCGCGTGCCGGATCACGCCGTCGCCGATGCGCGGCGAGGTCTGCAGCCGCCGCTCGCCCG
>NZ_MUBM01000747.1:188-781 GCF_002154505.1 Streptomyces carpinensis
CTGGCCGCCGGTCTCCCGCACGATGTGGAAGCGCAGCGACCGGGTGTCGCGGATGCAGCTGTGCATCGGCTCCACCATCCGTACGTGCTCCTCGCTGTTCACCCAGGCGAGGAACGGCGGCGCGCTCTCCCACTCGCTCGTGATCAGCCACTGGGAGGGGTTCTCGATCGACTGGCACAGCTGGTCGCTGACGTGCCCCGGAACGGAGGCGACCTGCTTG
Source organism: Streptomyces carpinensis (assembly GCF_002154505.1). Taxonomy (GTDB): domain Bacteria; phylum Actinomycetota; class Actinomycetes; order Streptomycetales; family Streptomycetaceae; genus Streptomyces; species Streptomyces carpinensis. The sequence continues at coordinate 409 of NZ_MUBM01000747.1, forward strand.
CCCATCTGCTCGTACGCCTCCAGGAACTGCTGCTGGGCGCCGTCATAGACGTCCACCAGCAGCACGACCCGGAGCCGGGAGCCGTCGAAGACTGACTGGGAGACACGTTTCGAGGCCTGCTGCATGGTCGGTTCTGAAACACGCTCAGAGGTGGCGGTCATCTGCGTACGTCTCCTTGGCGGGGCTTGGCGGTCTTGACTGTCTTGGCGCTCGGCCGTTTCGGCGGTCGGCGGTCTCTGCGGGCGGCGAGGGACGGACGGAGGGAGGGAAGGTGAGCGCCGCGCCGCGGGTGACGCGACGTCACGTGATCTCGATCCTGTGCCGGGTGCGATCCGCGCGCGACTCGTGTGCACCACGTGGGTGATCACACGGG
>NZ_MUBM01000748.1 GCF_002154505.1 Streptomyces carpinensis
ACGGTCGACCTGGGACTACAGCTGGCGGGCCGCCGAGTTCACGGCGTGGGCCGAGCGGTGCGCGAAGGTGACGCGGATCGCCAACCCGGTCGACGTCCTGCGCTGGAACACCGACAAGCGTTACCTCGGGGACCTCGCCGCGGCCGGTGTGCCGGTCGTCCCGACCCGCTACCTCGCCCCCGGACAGGCCCCCGGCCTCGACGACCTTCCCGACGGGCACGAGTTCGTCGTCAAGCCGACCTTCGGGGCCGGCGCCCGGTTCGCCGCCCGGTACACGCCCGGCGAGCGGGAGACGGCCGTCGCCCAGGTGGCGCGGATGCACGCGGAGGGGCTGACCGCGATGGTGCAGCCCTATCTCACCCGTATCGACGTCAGCGGGGAGCGGGCGCTGCAGTTCTTCGGCGGCCGGCTGCTGCACGCCAGCCGCAAGCGGGCCGTGCTCTCGCCCGGGACGGCGTACGACGCCGACAAGGTGGCCCACCCGGATCTGGAGCCGTGGACCCCCGCGCCCGCCGAACTCTCCGTCGCGGAGCGGGCGTTGGCCGCCGTGCCGGGCACTGGCGGACTCGCCCCCGAGCTGCTCTACGCCCGCGTGGACCTCGCGGACGGAGAGGACGGCGAACCGCGTCTGATGGAGCTGGAACTGGTCGAGCCGAACCTGT
>NZ_MUBM01000749.1 GCF_002154505.1 Streptomyces carpinensis
AGGCCATACGGATGATCAGCGGGCCGTAGTGGCCGAAGTCGGCGGGCCACCAGTCCTGCGAGGTCGTGAGGACCTCGGCGATGTCCCGCTTCACGGCCGGCAGGTCGAGGGACTCGAACGCCTTGGCGTAGTCGAACTCCTCACCGAAGGGGTTGGCCACGGCAGGGTTCTTGGCAAGGATCTTCAGATTCAGCCGCTCAGGCCACCACTGACGGTTTCCGCCACCCTGAGTCGGGTGCGCAGCGCGCCCGTGCGCGACCGGGCAGCCGCCTCCGGCCTCCGTCTTGGCGTCGGTGACGACTGCATCGTGGTTCTCGGACATGGGAATCCTTCCGGACTGGGCGGATCACTGTGCTGAGGAACTACGGCTGGTGGAACATTCGGGGCACAGGCCCCAGTAGATGACCTCGGCCTCGTGTATCGCGAAGCCGTGGTCGTCGGACGCGGTCAGGCAGGGTGCCTCGCCCACCGCACAGTCGACGTCGGCGACGGCACCGCACGACCGGCACACGACGTGGTGGTGGTTGTCCCCGACACGGCCCTCGAACCGG
>NZ_MUBM01000075.1:0-41745 GCF_002154505.1 Streptomyces carpinensis
CGCACCCGGGTGCGCCTGCAGACGTCGAAAGAGTCCTTCAGTGTCCGGCGTTTGACCTCCTCCTGCGCGAAGGGATCGAGGGGTTGCCCCGGAGGATCGGTCAGCGCGACGATGCGGTCCGCCGCCAGCATGCGGCTCCTGATCACCGCCGGGGCCAGTTCGGTGCCCTCCAGACTCCGCGACTTCGAAGGGGAGTCGGCGAGCGCCAGGTCGTCGACACGGTGGTAGACAGAGGGGTACGACAGCAGCCACTCACGGCGCCGGGCGGGCATGAACAGGACGCTGTCACCCTGGCGTGCGGACTTCTCGACGGCGTGTGCGACAGCGACCACGTTGTCCTTGCGGCTCTCGGGCGAGCGGATCAGCAACGACCACGGCAGGAGCACCCCGACAGCCACAGCCGCCTGCAGGCAGGCGGTCAGCACGCGGACGGCGGGCGTCAGCCGGTGTCGTTGCCCGATGGCCCGGTCCAGCGCGGCCCCGGCCGACAGCGACAGCCCCGTCAGGCCGTACAGCACGTACCTGTCGACGTACCACGGCTTGATGAGGGAGAGCGCCATCAGTAGGCCGGCCGGGACGATCAGCAGGGGCAGGGCGAGGGAGACCAGCGCGGCGGGTCCGGCCGGGTCCGCTCCCTCACGCCCGCGCACGAGGTACCGGCAGAGCACGGCGCCCGCGCACGAGATCGCCGCGTACTGCGCCCATGAGCCGAGGCCGGGACGGCCGAGCCAGCCCAGTTGCTGCTCCGCCTGCCCCGCGCTCACCACGACCAGAGGCAGGAGCATCAGCGCCGCCGCAGCCACCGCCACGGCCCAGCACCGCCACACCTTCTGCGGCACGCGCGATCGCCACAGCGTCAGCCCATGGGCCGCGCATGCCAGGACAGCGAACTCGTGCAGCCAGCAGGCGAGCCCGAGGGTGAGGGCATACGCCGTCCACCAGCTGCCGCGCGGTGCGCCGGTACCCCGCACGAAGAAGTACGTCGCCCAGGTCACCCCCGCGGTGACGAGCGCGTACGAGCGGCCCTCCTGTGCGTACTGCTGCGTTGCGGGCAGCAGCGCGAAGACGAGGCCCGCGAGCGTGCCGCTCCTTCGTCCGGCCAGCCGGCCGCCGATCGCCCCGACCCCGGCCGCCGCCACGGCGGTGGCCACCGTCGAGGGCAGGCGCAGCGCGACGAGGCCACCGTCCCACAGGCTGAACACGGCGTGCATGAGGAGGTAGTACAGACCGTGCGCGGCGTCGATGTGTCCCAGCAGGCCCCACAGTTCACCCAGAGGCCTGTGGGCCACCTGGTAGGTGACCGACTCGTCGCGCCACATGCTGCCCTGCCGGTCCATCCCCCACAGGCCCAGCGCCAGCGCGGCCGCCGCCGGGACGGTCACCGCCACCGCCGGCCCCGCCTCGCGCCCCCGCCCGACGGGCGCAGGCGGGGCGGTGCGTAATCCGGCGTCGGCCGGCACTGTCGGTTCGGGGTCCAGATGCCGATTGATGGTCTTCTCCTGGGCAATGGGGGCGGACACCGTCACACGCGTCGCCTCCGGCGGCACGACGTGGACCGCCGGGGCCGGGAGCGAACGGAGCGTGGTCAGCGCTTGTCGAGCACGGCGCGAGCGGCCGCGAGGTGGCGCTCCTTGGCCGACTTCAGGCGCTCGAAGTACGACTTGTGCCTGTGGATCTCCCCTTGCTGGATACTCTTCTCCGTCTCGGCCAGCACCCTCACGACACCGGAGCGCTGTTTGCAGGTCACGTCCGCTTCCGCGGTCTCCTTCTCCGCACGTGACGGCGCTCGGGATTTCGCCCATCGGGGATCGCCGGCCGCGGCGTAGAAGTCCTTGTAGCGGTGTCCTCTCATCGCCATGCACTGCCCCCAGGAGCGCATCGCGGGTGCCACCCGTGGACTCCTGAGCGCCTCGTCGAGGCTCTGGACGTTCAGCTTGCTCACCAGGCCCTCGTCCTCCTCGTTTCCACGCGCCAGTTGCTCGTCCGCCAGCGTGTAGCAGCCGTCGGCGGGATCCGTCGCGGCCTTCCGCTCGGCTGGGCTCAGCCGCGCCTCGCGATTCATCTTCCGGGCCGTCACGTCGGTGGAACCCAGCAGCCGGGCGTTGGACTTGTACCCCATCTCCGTGGCGACGGGCATCTCGATGACTCCGTACCGGCGGCGGTTGCGCAGGTCGGGATAGTGTTTCCGATCGCTGATGACTTCCCAGTCGTATCCCCGCTTTCTCATGCAGTCGCGGGTGAGGAGGTCCTTCGCACTCTCGATGACATAGATCTCGTCGACCGACATCTGGTAGCCGTCGAAAGGCAGCAGGAGGTTCGTCACCTCTTTCGTCGGTTCGGGGGCTGCCGCGAGTACGACCTTCGGGGGTTCCCCCGGCGCCGCCGTGCACCCCGTGGCGAGAAGCACGAGGGCGGCCGCTGCCGCCGGCCGGAACCTGATCATTCGTCCACCTCGGAGAAGAGCGGGGCGGCGCCGGGAGAAGCGGCGCCGCCCCCGGGGCATCACAGGAAGCGCACGCAGCTCGCCTTGTTGTCGAAGTTGTTGTTGCTGAAGTCGGAGTCGACACTGTTCGGCTTCGCGGTGTACGAAGCACCACTGCACGAGGTGCCGACGTCCCACAGGCCGACGTAGGAACCGGTGTTGTTCCGCATCGAGCTGGCGCCGTTCTGTGCGAACGCCGAGGTGCTGCCGTCCCAGTACTTGTTGTTCAGCTCGATGTCGGAGCCGGAGAAGCTCGCGTGCCGCCCGCCGTAGTTGTCGTTCTCGTAGAGAACGAAGTAGGTGGCCTGCGCTCCCGTCTCGGCCGCCGAAGCGTTCGACGCCAGGCCGAGCCCGCTCCCGGCGCACAGGGCCAGAAGTCCGATCCCCATGGCCAACTTGCGCTTCATCCGCTGTCCTCCCGTTCGAATGGTCATGTTCTGTCTCAGGCGGACGTCGATCCGCCATGAACAGTCCATGCCAGTACGGGGGCGACGTACAGACGTTTCGAAAAGGCTCGAATGCAACCCTGAGGCTTGGCAGGAAAGCCGCACCCGCCTGTCCGAAATCACCGCCCGAGTTCGATCAACGCCCGAGTCCGGGGGTGCCGCTTCACCGCCCGGCCACGGAATTCACCGCCGCCCGGACCACCTGGTCGTCCTCCACGGCAGCCCGGACGGCCGTGCGCGGCCCCGACAGCAGGTACGTCAGTCCGAACCCGGCTGCCACCACCGTCGCTCCCCCGACCGCGTCGAGCACCCAGTGATTGGCCGTCGCGACGATCGCGGACACGGTGAACAGCGGATGCAGCAGGCCGAGGGCCTTCATCCACCACTTCGGCGCCAGGGCCAGGATCACGATGCCGCACCACAGGGACCAGCCGAAGTGCAGCGACGGCATCGCCGCGTACTGGTTGGTGACCGCCGTCATCGCACCGTAGTCCGGCTTCGCGAGGTCCTGCGCTCCGTGCACCGTGTCGATGAACCCGAGTCCCGGCATGAGCCGCGGCGGGGCGAGCGGGTAGAGCCAGAAGCCGAGGAGGCCGAGCAGCGTGGCGAAGCCGAGCGAGGCACGCGCCCAGCGGTAGTCCGCCGAGCGCCGGGCGAAAAGCACGCCCAGGAGGGCCAGCGGCACCACGAAGTGGAACGACTCGTAGTAGAAGCCGAGGAAGTGCTCCAGCCACGGCGTCCCGGCCACGGCATGGTTGGCCCAGTGCTCGACGTCGATGGAGAGGGCCTGCTCGACGGCGTGAATCTGGCGCCCATGCTCCTCCGCGACGGCGCGGCCTCCCGCGGCGGCCGCTCGCACGGCGGAGTAGGCGGCGTAGAAGACCCGGATCAGCAGGAGTTCGAGGAGCAGGTTCGGCCTGTTCAGCGCGCGGCGCCAGAAAGGCAGCAGCGGCACCCGGGAGAAGCGCGCCGGGACCGCGGGGGCGTACTCCGTGGGGACCGGGGTCTGGTAGTACTCCGACGTGCGGGACAGGAACGGCACGACCGTCGCCGCGGCCAGTGCGGCCAGCAGGACGGCGTTGTCCCGCAGCGGGTGGAGGGCGGCCATGTTCGGCAGCAGCATCACCGCCGGGAGGGTCATCACCAGGATCACGGCGACCGGCCAGACGTAGCGGTCGCAGGCGCGGCGGCCGACCCGGCCGACGACCGCGAGCAGCACCCACAGCAGCTGGTGCTGCCATGCGGTGGGCGACACGGCGACAGCGGCGCAGCCGGTGAGGGCGACCGCGAGGAGCAGCTGGCCGTCGCGGGCGTAGCGCACGGCCCGGCGCAGGCCCAGGACGGCGACGGCCGCGCCGAGCGCCAGGAACAGGGCGATCTCCAGCGGGCCGGTCAGGCCGAGGCGCAGCAGGGCGCCGTGCAGGGACTGGTTGGCGAGGGCGTCGGCGCGGCCGCCTAGACCGACGCCCGCCATGTGGTGGACCCAGTAGGTGGTGGAGTCGTGCGGCAACGCGGCCCAGGCGAGCGCGGTGCACGCGGCGAACACGGCGCCGCCGGAGGCGGCGGCCCTCCTGCGGTCCGTGAACCACAGCAGGGGTGCGAACAGCAGCATCGTGGGCTGCAGGGCGGCGGCGAGGCCGATCAGGGCGCCGCCGGCCCGCTGACCGCGGACGACGAAGCAGCCGAGCAGCACGAGCAGGACCGGGATGATGCTGGTCTGGCCGAGCCAGAGGGCGTTGCGCACCGGCAGCGACAGCATGAGCAGGCTGATCGCGACGGGCGCGGCCAGCAGCGAGGTGCGGCGGCCGACCGGGTGGGGCAGGGCCCGGGCGGCGATCAGGCCGAGGGCGACCACCAGCAGCAGCGTGCCGAAGATCCAGCCCCAGCCCAGGGCGTCCTCGGCGGCCTTGGTCAGCGGTTTGAGGACGAGGCCGCTGAACGGGGTGCCGGTGAACAGGGTCGAGTCGTACAGCGATCCCTTGACGTGCAGGACGCCCTCCGGACCCACCCAGGTCTCCAGGTCGGTCAGCCGCTGCCCGCGCGGGGTGGTCAGGACGGCGGCGACCTGCCGTACCGCCAGGATCCCGGCGATCAGCCAGAGGCCCGTGCGGGCCGCGCGCAGCCGCGCTCTGGCCGAGGGGCCGGCCGCCGCTCCGAGTGCTCCCGCCCCTGCCCTGCCGCGCTCCGCGTTCGCCACGCCCCGCCGGCCTCCCGCCCCGTCGTCCCGCGCGTCCCGCGCGCGGGAATCCCTGTACGACCTGTTCAGGCCGGTTTCGACCTGTACGAACCCTAGAGGGCGCACGGCCCTGCACATGACTCGCGGTTCCCCCGTGGAAAGACGCAGGCGACCCTGGGTTCACCTGACGTCCGCCGCTTTTGTCCGGATGCGATAGTGCGCGGCCGCTTCGGTTGCGCTCGCGGGGCGCGACAAGGATCACAGTTCGGGCCCGTGCGAGAGGGCCGACGGCGGGCAGACGTACCTGCGTATCGCGCATTTAGGTGCGCTGCGCATCGACTTGCGAACAGTACGTGAGCGGAGCAGGCGGTCGTATGGTCGGTTTTCGGCCAGGCCCCTGCCGGCCGGTTCGGCCCGCTCGTCAGCGCCGTCGCGTGGGTCGCGTCCCTGTCCCCGACGAGAGGTAGGCGAGCGAAGCCTTGTCGGCAGCCACAGTCACCGCTCCCCGTTCCGTGTCCCTCATCAAGTCCCCGGCCACCACCGCACCCCCCACCGTGACCGACCCGGCGCTCGTCAGGCGCGCCGTGAAGGCCGCCGCGCTGGGCAACGCGATGGAATGGTTCGACTTCGGTGTCTACAGCTACATCGCGGTGACCCTGGGCAAGGTCTTCTTCCCGTCCGGCAACCCGACGGCGCAGCTGCTCTCCACCTTCGGCGCCTTCGCCGCGGCCTTCCTGGTCCGCCCGCTCGGCGGCATGGTCTTCGGCCCGCTCGGCGACCGCATCGGCCGCCAGAAGGTGCTGGCCGTCACCATGATCATGATGGCCGTCGGCACGTTCGCGATCGGCCTGATCCCGTCGTACGCGACGATCGGCGTGGGCGCCCCGCTGCTTCTGCTGGCCGCCCGGCTGGTGCAGGGCTTCTCCACCGGCGGTGAGTACGCGGGCGCGTCCACCTTCATCGCCGAGTACGCCCCGGACAAGCGGCGCGGCTTCCTCGGCAGCTGGCTGGAGTTCGGCACCCTGGCCGGCTACATCGGCGGTGCGGGCCTGGTGACCCTGATGACGGCGCTGCTGTCCTCGGACGACCTGCTCTCCTGGGGCTGGCGCATCCCGTTCCTGATCGCGGGCCCGATGGGCATCATCGGCCTGTACCTGCGGATGCGCCTGGAGGAGACCCCGGCGTTCGCGGCGGAGGTCGAGAAGGCCGAGGCGGACCGCCCGAAGGTGCCGCTGCGCGAGATGGTCGCGGGCCAGTGGAAGGCGCTGCTGTTGTGCATGGGCCTGGTCCTGGTCTTCAACGTCACCGACTACATGCTGCTGTCGTACATGCCGAGCTATCTGACCAGTGAGCTCAAGTACGACGAGACGCACGGCCTGCTCGTGGTGCTCGGCGTGATGGCCCTGATGATGATCATCCAGCCGTTCGCCGGTGCGCTGACCGACCGGGTCGGCCGCCGCCCGGTGATCGCGGCCGGCTGCGCGGGCTTCCTGTTCCTGTCGATCCCGGCACTGCTGCTGATCCGCCAGGGCAGCCTGGTGGCGGTGGCTCTGGGCATGGCCGCGCTGGGCCTGCTCCTCGTCTGCTTCACGGCCGCGATGCCGTCCGCCCTGCCCGCCCTGTTCCCGACCCGGGTCCGCTACGGCTCCCTGTCGATCGGCTTCAACGTCTCGGTGTCGCTGTTCGGCGGCACGACCCCGCTGGTGGTCACGGCCCTGATCGGCGCGACCGGCAACATGATGATGCCCGCGTACTACATGATGGCGGCGGCCGTGATCGGCGGCTTCGCGGTCTGGCGCATGTCCGAGTCGGCGGGCCGCCCCCTGCCGGGCTCGGCACCGTCCCTGGAGTCGTGACGGCGTAAGCGCAATCGGGGGCACGTGTGCCCCCTGACGCCGGAACCGACGCCCTCCGTGCCACCGTCCGATCAACCGGCGGTGACGGCACCGGGGGCGTCGGTGCATGGCGGTCGGCCACCGGCCGCGGCAGCGAGGCAGACCCAGGGCCTCTCGTTCGATCATGCCGGTCCCGCACCGGGCGACCGTACGGCTCGCGGCCCGGCCCTCTTCCGCGAGCCGGCCGCCACCACCCCCGTGCACCGCACCCGTCACCAAGCCTGGCCCCTGCGAGCCACCTTCGACGCGGCCCGCCTCGCGGCCGACGCGACGTACCAGCAGATGATGGACCACGACCGGCTGCGGGATGCGGCGGGCAACCTGGCGTGGCTGCCGACGACGGGCGGCGGCGTGCTCGCCGCAGCGGCCCGTGACCAGCGCTCGCGCCACGACGCCTCCGGCGCCGTCCGGCGGTACCGCCAACGCCTGTGTACACGCCTCCACCGATAAGCTGAAATTCCCTGAGAATTCCGCAGCACCCGGCTATATTTCGTGAGCGCAGCCAGTTAGGACATCTAACTAGGCATACGAAAGGTTTGCGCATGAGCGACTCGCAGCTGTGGGACGAGGTCGACGCCTACTTCGCCACTCTGCTCTCCCCGGAGGACGAAGCGCTGCAGGCCGCGCAGCGCGACAGCGATGCGGAGGGCCTGCCGCACATCAACGTCACGCCGAACCAGGGCAAGCTGCTGCACCTCCTGGCCCGGCTCCAGGGAGCCCGCACCGTCCTGGAGATCGGCACGCTCGGCGGCTACAGCACCATCTGGCTCGCCCGCGCGCTCCCCGACGACGGCCGTCTGATCAGCCTGGAGTACGACGCCCACCACGCCGACGTGGCCCGCCGCAACATCGCGTACGCCGGCCTCGACCGGATCGCCGAGGTGCGGGTCGGCCCGGCCCTGGAGTCGCTGCCCAAGCTCGCCGACGAGAACCCGCCACCGTTCGACCTGGTCTTCATCGACGCCGACAAGGTCAACAACCCGCACTACGTGGAGTGGGCCCTCCGGCTGACCCGCGCGGGCAGCCTGATCGTCCTGGACAACGTGGTGCGCGGCGGCACGGTGACCGATCCGGCCAGCACCGACCCGAGCGTGCGCGGCACCCGGGCCGCGCTGGAGCTCATCGCCCGGCACCCGAGGCTGGAGGGCACGGCGATCCAGACGGTGGGCAGCAAGGGCTACGACGGCTTCGCACTGGCCCGCGTCCTGGCGTGAGGCGGAGCCGACCCGGCGTGAGCGTCTTGCCGCGGTCCGCCGGTTCGGGCTCCGGAGGGTGCCCCGCCGTTCACACCTCGTGGTAGAAGCCGACGTTGATGCTGCGCGGGCTCGTACGGTCCTGGACGACGATCTCGCCTGAGCCGCCCCGAGGCAGCCGGACCGTGCCGCCGTAGGCGAGGGGCTCGGTGTGTTCACCGGACGTCAGACGGACCTCGGAGGACGGTTCCGGACGGGAGCCGCGCAGCCAGGTGACCTGCCAGACGCCGTCGGGTCCGCACAGGAACTCCAGGTGGACCCGGGAGACGAACAGCCAGTCCTCGGGCGTCACCAGCCGGCACACGGCCCCGTCCCGGCCCACCCGCAGCACGGCACCCGCCTCGCTGGGCGCGTCGGCCATCAGCATGCCGGCCGTGGCGCCCGCGTCCGTCCCGGAGACGGAGGCCATGGTGAGTTCGAGCACGTGCGCTCCTCGTGTTCGGGCGCCCGAGCCGCTGCCTGTGCGTCGTGCTCGGCTGCGCGCGCCAATGCCGGTGGCGGAGCGCCTGATTGACGCACCGCGCGGCATGATAAATCGACCGGCCACGGCCCGTCCGGCACAATGGGCTCATGACCGAGCGAAAGCCACCGGGTGTTCCGTTCGAGTCCTGGGTCGAGAAGGAGATCCGTGACGCGCAGGGGCGGGGCGACTTCGACCGGTTGCCGGGCGCGGGCAAACCGCTGCCGGACGACATGACGTACGACGAACTGTGGTGGATCAAGGGGAAGATGGCCCGCGAGGGCCTGTCCGTCCTGCCGCCGACGCTCGCCCTGCGCAAGGAGGCCGAGGACGCCCTGGCGGCGGCCTACGCGGCGCCCTCGGAACGGATCGTGCGCAAGATCATCGCCGATGTCAACACCAAGATCCTCGACATGATGCTCAAGCCGCCGCCCGGCCCTCCGCTGGGCCTGAAGCGGTACGACGTCGAGGGGGTCGTCCACGAGTGGCGCGAGCGGCGGCACCGGCGGGAGGCGGAGCCGGGGGCGGAGCCGGCCTGAGGACCGGCCGGCGTGGCCCGGGAACCGGTCAGGGAGACGTGGCAGGTCGGCCGAGGGTCTTGCTGAACCAGTGTTCGGCGTACGCGTCGTCGTTGTGCGGCGCGGTCTCCTCGTAACCCAGGCGCGCGTAGAGAGCGCGGGCCTCCACCAGGTCGCCGCGGGTGTCGAGGATCATCCGCCGGGCGCCGAGCGCGCGGGCCGCGTCCTCGGCCGCCTTGACCAGGCGGACGGCGCCGCCCCTACCGCGCAGCTCCTGGTGCAGGAAGACCCGGGTGAGCTCGGCCGTCGCCGTGTCCAGCAGCCGTACGCCCGCGGTACCGGCCGGCCGGCCGTCGTACCGCGCGAGCAGCAACTGCCCGGAGGGTGGCGCGAGTTCGGCACCGGTACGGGCGGCGATCTCCCGTTCCAGCTCGTCGGGGTCGGTGCGGCGTCCCTCGTGGAGCAGGTACCAGCGATCGCTGACCTCGGTGTAGTACGCCCGCCACAGCGCGGACGCGGCGGGCGAGTAGTACGGCTCCGGGGTCACGGTCCATGTCATGGCGGACATTCTCGTCGGCCGGCCCACCGGCCGCGCAACCGGATATCCGGCCCGCGCACCAGCATCTCCGGCGACCCGGTCCTCAGGCCAGGCGGGTCACCGGCCTTTCGTCGTGCGGCCGTTCGGCGTCGGATCCGCACAGCTCCTCGGTCAGTCCCTTCACCAGCTGCACCAGGTCGTCCTGCCGCCCGGGGCCCCACCAGTCGCCGAGCAGTTCGGCGAGCGACTCCTCGCGGGCGTGTGCCAGCCGCTCGGCGACCTCCTGGCCCTGTGCGGTCAGCACGAGGTCGAGGCCCTGGCGTTCGGCCAGGCGCCGCTCCTCGACCTGGCGGGCGGCCTCGATGATGACGTTCAGCGGGACGGGGCTGCGCTCGGCCAGCACCGCGGGCTCCACCCAGCCGTACTTCTTGATCCGCAGCACCAGCCAGCTCGACGCGGGCTTGAGGTCGTAGCCGGCCCGCTCGGTGATCCTCCGGTAGACCTCGCGCCGCCCCTCACGGGTGCCCAGCACGGACAGCGCGCGGCACGCCTCGTCGTACGAGGACCGCTCGACGGGGTTGGTGGCGTAGGTCTCCGTGCCGTCGGGGGCCGTGACCGAGCCGCGCAGCCTGTCCTCCTTCAGGAACCAGGCCAGGAGGAAGCCGAGGAGGGCGACCGGGGCGGCGTAGAGGAAGACGTCGGTGATGGCGGAGGAGTAGGCGTGCAGGGCGGCCGGACGCAGGGCTGCCGGCAGGGCGGCGATGCCGCGCGGATCGGACTTCAGGGCGTCGGCCGAGACCCCCGGGGGCAGCGCGACGCCCCTGAAGGCGGCGACGAGCTTGTCGCTGAGGCGGCCGGCGAAGACCGTGCCGAAGATGGCCACGCCGAAGGAGGCGCCGATGGAACGGAAGAAGGTGGCGCCGGAGGTGGCGACGCCCAGGTCCTCGTAGCTGACGGCGTTCTGCACGATGAGGACGAGCACCTGCATGACCAGGCCGAGGCCGAGGCCGAAGACGAAGAAGTAGCCGCTCATCTCGACGGTGGTGCTGTGCTCGTCGAGCTGGTGCAGCAGGAGCAGGCCGAGGGTGGTGACGGCGGTGCCCAGGACCGGGAACACCTTCCAGCGGCCGGTGCGGCTGACGATCTGCCCGGAACCGGTGGAGGCCAGCAGCATGCCGACCACCATCGGCAGCATGTGGACTCCGGAGAGGGTCGGGGAGATGCCGTGGACGACCTGCAGGAACGTCGGCAGGTAGGTCATCGCGCCGAACATGGCGAAGCCGACGATGAAGCTGATGACCGCGGAGAGGGAGAAGGTGCGAATGCTGAAGAGCTTGAGCGGCAGGACGGGTTCCGCCGCCCTGCGCTCCACGGCCACGAACAGCACCGCCAGGACGACGCCCAGCACCGCCAGGCCGATGATCTGCGGCGAACTCCAGCTCCAGGTGGTGCCGCCGAGCGAGGCGACCAGGACCAGGCAGGTGGCGACCGAGGCGATGAGCAGGGTGCCGAGGTAGTCGATGACGTGCCGCTGGGACTTGCGCGGGATGTGCAGGGCGGCGGCGATCACGGCGAGCGCGACGACGCCGACGGGCAGGTTGACGTAGAACACCCAGCGCCAGCTCAGGTGCTGGGTGAACAGTCCGCCCAGCAGCGGCCCGAGCACACTGGTCGCCCCGAAGACGGCGCCGAACAACCCCTGGTAGCGGCCGCGCTCGCGGGGCGAGACGACATCGCCGACGATCGCCATGGACAGCACCATCAGCCCGCCGCCGCCGAGGCCCTGCAGCGCCCGGAACGCGATCAGCTCGGGCATGTTCTGCGCCATCCCGCACAGCGCGGAGCCGATCAGGAAGATCACGATCGCGGTCTGGAACAGTTTCTTGCGCCCGTACTGGTCACCGAGCTTGCCCCACAGCGGGGTCGCGGCGGTCGAGGCCAGCAGATAGGCGGTGACCACCCACGACAGGTGCTCCAGGCCGCCGAGGTCGCTGACGATGGTGGGCAGCGCGGTCGACACGATCGTCTGGTCCAGCGCGGCCAGCAGCATGCCGAGGAGCAGCGCGCCGATCGAGACCAGGACGTTTCCGGAGACGTGCTCCTCCGGCCGGGGCGGCTGACCGGCGTGCGGGGACACGGATGCCCCGGATATGCCGGACGACGACCGAGCCGCCCGGGCGGCGTCACCGTCCGGCACGTCGCCCGTCGTGCCCGTCATCCCCGTCCTGCCGTGCCCATCCCCGGCCATGGAGACCTCCCGACGCTCGCGTGACGTGTTCCATCCTCATCGGTGTGTCCCGCTATGGCCTGTCGAGTCCCCATCGGACGCCGCCATTCCGGGGGCTTCGGGGGGAGTGTGTGGAGAGGATCTGCATAATCCTTGGAGTTCTCAAGGGGAGGGGCCGACGCGTGGAAGAGCCGAACGGGCACGTCTGCCCGGAGTGCGGAGCACCCCGGGCCACGGACAACTCCCCGTCGTGCGCCTGCGGGCAGCGAGCGGCCGACGCCCTGCGCGACACCCGCACGGCCGAGGCTGCGGCGGCCGAGGACTTCAACCCGCTGCGGATTCGGCCGTACGTGGATGTGGGGAACTCGGGGAACGGTCGGGACCTGACGGTCGCCGGGGACTCGGGGGGTGCCGGAGGGACGGGAGATCTCGTTGGCAATAGGGACCCCGGCGGCATGCGAGATGCCGAAGGCATGAGGGTCGAGGGTGCCTCGGGGGACACCGCGACCGACCGGGGTGCGGGAGGCGCCGGGGGCGCAGAAGACATCGAAAGCGGTGGGGGCCGTACCGGGCATGTGGGCAGCTCGGGGCACACGAGCCGCGCGGACGACATGAGCGGTGCGGGGCACATCGGCCGCGGGGGCAGCGCGAGCGGCACGGGGCACGCGGGCGGTGCGAGCGGCACGGGACACGCGCGCGGCGCGCGGCATCCCGGCGACACGGGCGACATGAGCGGCGCCGGCCACACCGACCGCGGAAGCGGCGCGGGCAGCGCGAACGGCGCCGGGCCCACCGGCGACGAGAGCGGCGCGGCCGGCACGGGACACGCGCGCGGCGCGCGGCATCCCGGCGACACGGGCGACATGAGCGGCGCCGGCCACACCGACCGCGGAAGCGGCGCGGGCAGCGCGGGCGGTGCGGGGCGTACAGGCGGCGAGGCCGCCGCGGCACACACCCGCAGCGAGCCTGCCGAGGGCGAAGCCGGCACGGCGCGCACCCGCGGCGAGAGCAGCACGAAGCACCCCGGCGGTAAGGGCGGCACGGCACACACCCGCGGCCCCGGAACCGACCCTGCCGCGGCCGAGACCCGCCCGGTGCCCGCCGTGGAGTCCACGATGCGGCTGCGCCCGGCCACACTGCCCACTCCGCTGGCGCCGCGGGCGGGCGAGCCGAGCGCCTCGGACCTCGACCTGTTCGACTCCGGCAGCGGCGGCGGCCCGTCGGAGGAGCCGGGCCGGCCGGGCGGAGGCGTGAGCGAGGACGAGGGCGGGGCGCGGAGGCGCTCCCGCCGCGGCCGTCGACCCGCCGCCCTGCTCGCCGTGTCGGGAGCCGTCGTCACCATCGTGGCGGCGGTCGCGTATGCGAGCGGGCTGTTCTCGTACGAGTCCCCGGCGCGGGACGGGGCCGCGGCACAGGAGGTGCGGGAGAGCATCCCGGACGCCCCGTCGCACACGGCCGCGCCGTCCCCGCCGGCGGACACCGCCTCGCCGCTCTCACCGCTCTCGCCGACGGCGTCCGCGTCGGCGAGCGCGACGGCGTCGCCCGGCGCGAGTCCGTCGCCGTCCTCGTCGCCCTCGGCGACGAGCGCCTCCCCGTCCTCCTCCGGGTCGGGGTCCGGCTCCGTGCCGGACGCGGAGTCCCCCGCGCCGACACAGACCGCGGCGACCGTCCGGGCCACGGCGACCGCGCAGCCGGCCGCCGTCCTGCGCCGGGGCGACCGCGGCTCGGAGGTGACCGAACTCCAGCTGCGCCTCGCGCAGTTGCACCTCTACATGGGCCGGGCCGACGGCGTCTTCGACCGTCCGGTGGAGAACTCCCTGCGCACCTACCAGTGGGCCCGCGGCGTCACCTCGGACGGCCTCGGGGTCTACGGCCCGGCGACGCGGGCGAGCCTGGAGTCGGAGACGTCACAACCCTGAGGTCACCCGGTCCGTGTCCGGCCGGGTGACGTCAGGGGCGCGCCCGGGCCCGTGACCGCCCGGGTGTCGTCAGCCGATGTGCAGGCGAAGGGTTCCGGACCCCGTCGGCTCGACGCGGATCCGGGTGAGGTCCTGTATCACCGCGTCCGGACGGTGGAAGCCGGCGCGCGGGCCGACGCCGATCACCCGCATCCCGGCGGCACGCCCGGCCGCGATGCCCGCGCCGGAGTCCTCGAAGACGACGCAGTCGGCGGGGGCGACACCCAGTTCCGCGGCGCCCTTCAGGAAGCCCTCGGGGTCGGGCTTGCTCGCGCCGACGGACTCGGCGGTGATGCGCACGTCGGGCAGCGGCAGGCCGGCGGCGGCCATCCGGGCGGTGGACAGGCCCACGTCGGCCGAGGTCACGAGCGCGTGCGGCAGCCCGCGCAGGGAGGCGAGGAACTCGGGTGCCCCGGGGATCGGGACGACGCCGTCCATGTCCGCGGTCTCCTCGGCGAGCATGCGGGCGTTGTCGGCGAGGTTCCGCTCCTTGGGCCGGTCAGGCAGCAGCAGCGCCATCGAGGCGTGGCCCTGGCGGCCGTGGACGACCTTCATCACCTCGTCGCCGTCCAGGCCGTGCCGATCGGCCCAGCGCCGCCAGATCCGGTCCACGACGGCGTCGGAATTGACGAGGGTGCCGTCCATGTCCAGCAGGAGGGCGCGGGCGGTGAGCACGGCGGTGGCCGTCATCGGCAGCTCCAAGGCGGGCGGAGGGGGCCTACGGATGGGACCCCGGGTGACCCCCGGAGATCCCGGAGGGACAAGGCGGCCCCGCCCACCGGTCAGGGGAAGCGGGCGGGAGCCACTTTGTTTCTCCACGGTACAAAACTACTCCCGCATCTCGCCACCGCCCCACCGACCGTTCATCCGGAGTCGGCCCTCCCGCCGCCCGCTCAGGCCACCGCCTCCCACAGGCTCCACACGCCGAGCGCGAGCATCAGCATGGCCGCGATCTTGGTGATCAGGGCCAGCGGCACCCGCCTCATCAGCGCCTTTCCGCCCACGATGCCGAGGCCCGCCACCGCCCAGAGGGCCAGCACCGCACCTAGGCCCACGGAGACCGGGTCGTCGTAACGCGCGGCGAGGTTCGCCGTCATGATCTGGGTGAGGTCGCCGAACTCGGCGACGAGGATGAGCATGAAGCCGGTCCCGGCGACCTTCCAGAAGGACTGGTCCTCGGGCCGCCGGACCTCCTCCTCCTCGTCGCCCTTCTTGAACAGCAGCACCGCGGCGCCACCGAGGAAGAGCACGCCCGTCAGCGCGTGCACGATCCGCTGCGGCAGCAGCGTCAGCGCACTGCCCGCCGCCACGGCGAGGGCGACGTGCAGCAGGAACGCGGCGGCGACGCCGGCGAAGACGTACGAGGCGCGGTAGCGGGTGCCCAGGACGAGTCCCGCCAGGGCCGTCTTGTCCGGCAGCTCGGCGAGGAACACGACGCCGAAGACGAGCGCCAGGACGCTGAGACTGATCATTCCTTCTCAATCGGTCGGGGCCACCCGGCCGAGAGTGCTGTGACGTTCGCGATCGGACGCCTCGGCAGGGCAGCACACGGATCCACCCGTGCCGTACGCACAGGTGTGCACTGCTTGCCGAAGGTCTCGCCGGCCGACCCCGCCGTCCACCGATGCGAGGTCCGCCTCCGGGCGCCGGCTCAGACGCGCTGAGCAGTATGTCGACGGTCCGGCGAAGGGCTACTCCCCTTCTACGCCCCCCATGGTACGCGACCGAAAGTTCAGCCGTGAATCTTGTCGTGTCATGAACACGTCACTAACTTCTTACCGGACACACACCTCCCCGCAACGCGGCGCGGCGAGCATTCCCTCGCTCGCGCCCGACACCCCCACTCCGAAAGGGAGTTCGCATGGCCAGGTTCTACGCGCGTCGACGACTGAGCATACTCGCGGCCCTCACCGGACTCATAGCCTCCGCCGCGCTGTTCGACTCCCCGGCCGCCTCCGCCGCCCTCCCCACCCCGGTCAGCGCCGCCACCGCCCGCAGCTACCTGGCGAGCCTCACGGTGGCCACCGAGAACCGCACCGGCTACAGCCGCAGCCTGTTCCCGACCTGGATCACCATCTCCGGCACCTGCAACACCCGCGAGTGGATCCTCAAGCGGGACGGCACGAACGTCGTCACCGACTCCTCCTGCGCCGCCACCAGCGGCAGCTGGTACTCCCCCTACGACGGCGCGACCTGGACCGCCGCCTCCGACCTGGACATCGACCACCTCGTCCCGCTGGCAGAGGCCTGGGACTCCGGCGCGAGCAAGTGGACCACCGCCCAGCGCCAGGCGTTCGCCAACGACGTCACCCGGCCCCAGCTCCTCGCCGTCACCGACAACGTCAACCAGTCCAAGGGCGACCAGGACCCCGCCACCTGGGTGCCGTCCCGGTCGGCGTACGTGTGCACGTACGTCCGCGCCTGGGTGCAGGTGAAGTACTACTACGACCTCTCCGTCGACTCGGCGGAGAAGAGCGCGCTGCAGGGCTACCTCGCGAGCTGCTGATCGGGTCGCCCCGACCACTGCGAACCGCTGATCGCGATCGCGGGTCTGTCCCCCTCCTCCGTCGTTCAATACCGTACGGGTCGACGGAGGAGGGCGGGCCGAGGAGGCACGCCCGACCGTGGAAGGGAGCGGGCGATCGCCGTGGCCGGACTGCGCCTGGGACCACTGCTGAGGTACGTCGACGACGCGTCCGCGACCGTCTGGGTCGAGGCGAGCCGCCCGTGCACCGCCGAGGTCCGCTGCCCCGGAGGTGCCGGCGGCACCGCCCGTACCTTCCAGATCGAGGGCCACCACTACGCCGTCGTCCCGGTGACCGGTCTGACGGCCGGCACGTCCGTGCCGTACGAGGTCCTGCTCGACGGCGTCCGTGTGTGGCCGCTGCCCGACTCCTTCTTCCCGCCCTCCGTCATCCACTCGCCCGCGACCGGCGACGGCCTCCGCGTCGCCCTGGGCTCCTGCCGCTGGGCCGCGCCCCCGGCGGACGGCAAGGACCCGGTCGGTCCCGACGCGCTGGACACGCTGGCCGCGCGGATCGCCGCCGACCCCGAGGGCGAGCGCCCCGACGTGCTGCTGCTCCTCGGCGACCAGATCTACGCCGACGAGACCTCCGAGGCGACCCGGCGCCGGCTCGCCGCCCGCCGCGACCCGGCCGACCCCCCTGGCGGCGGGGTGGCGGACTACGAGGAGTACACCGGGCTCTACTACGAGTCCTGGCTCGACCCGGAGGTGCGCTGGCTGCTGTCCACCGTGCCCACCTGCATGATCTTCGACGACCACGACGTCATCGACGACTGGAACACCTCCGCCGCCTGGCTCGCCGACATGCGGGCCACCGACTGGTGGCGGGAGCGGCTGCTGAGCGGCCTGATGTCCTACTGGGTGCACCAGCACCTGGGCAATCTCTCCCCCGCCGAGCTGGCCGCCGATCCGCTCTACGCCGCCGTACGGACGGCCCCGGACGGCACCGTCGCCCTGCGCGCCTTCGCCGCCCGCGCCGAGGCCGACCCGGCCTCGGTGCGCTGGAGCTACCGCCGCGACTTCGGCCGGATACGGGTGCTGATGGTGGACTCGCGGGCGGCCCGGGTCCTGGACGAGGACGACCGGGCGATGCTCGATCCGCGGGAGGCGCGGTGGCTGCGGGACCAGGTGCTCGCGGACCGCGGCTCCTGCGACCACCTCCTGATCGGCACCTCGCTGCCCTGGCTGCTGCCCCACCTCGTGCACGACGCCGAGGCGTGGGACGCGGCGCTGTGCCGGGGCGAGCGGGGCCCGCGCTGGGCCCGGTTCGGGGAGTGGCTGCGGCGGCGCGCCGACCTGGAGCACTGGGCGGCGTTCCCGGCGTCCTTCGTGGCGGTGGCCGAACTGATCGCCGAGGCCGGGTCGGGCCCCGGGGCGCCCGCGACGATCTCCGTCCTGTCCGGCGACGTCCACCACGCCTACATCGCCGAGCCCGCGTGGCGGTCCCGGCCCGTGAGCTCCCGGGTGGTGCAGCTCACCTGTTCCCCCGTGCACAACTCCGTGCCGCTGTCGATGCGGCTCGGCTTCCGCTTCGGCTGGAGCGCGCCGGCGCGGGCCCTGGGGCGCCTGGTCGCCCGGCACGGGCACTGTGTCGAGCCACCGGTCACCTGGCGGCGCACGGGCGGTCCCTGGTTCGGCAACCAGTTCATGACCCTCACGCTGCACGGTCGTTCAGCACGGTTGCGGCTGGAGCGGGCCCGGACGCAGGCAGCGGCCGGTGGGCGGGCGCGACTGGAGACGGTGACGGAACGCACAGTCCTCTAGTGGGGCTCAAGTGGTCCACTAGGTGGCACACCCCGATATCCGCCTGATTGTCCGCGGCGCGACCCACCCCCACGTTTCCCCCATCCCATGACGTACCACTGCGAACCAAATCGCAGGTGGGGCCGCAGACGTGGCCAGATGTTGAACTTGCAAGCACTAATTAGGGGGACCTAACCTGGTTCGGCTGTTCGAACGTTTCCGCCGGCCGCCACCCCCACGACCGGCCCGCTCGAAGGAGACCCCCCATGACCGGTCTGACCGGACGCCTCAACTCCACACAGCCCTACTTCCTCGGCCTGTTCCGCATCGTCGTGGGCCTGTTGTTCGCGTGCCACGGTGCCGCCTCGCTGTTCGGTGTGCTCGGCGGGGCGATGGGCACCCACGGCAGCACGATCCCGGCCGGCACCTGGCCGGGCTGGTACGCGGCGGTGATCCAGCTGGCCGGCGGCGCCTTCGTCCTGCTCGGTCTGGGCACCCGCCCCGCCGCGCTCATCGCCTCCGGCTCGATGGCGTACGCGTACTTCGACGTCCACCAGAAGGCGGCGCTGTGGCCGATCGAGAACGGCGGCGAGGCGTCGGCGATGTTCTGCTGGGCCTTCCTGCTGCTGGTCTTCACCGGCTCCGGCGCGTTCGCCCTGGACGGGCTCCTCACCCGGCGCTGGGCGCAGCGGCCCACGGCCGAGCAGACGTCGGTCGTCACGGCCTGACGGCCGACGCCCCGACCACCTGACGGCAACGCTCTGGCGTCGGACGGCCGGTGGACGGGGCCGGTGGGCGCCCGACGCACGGCCGGTGGGCGGCCGTTTCGACACCTTTCAGGTGTCCCTATGAACACATGAGCCCCCGACGACCCCTCTGTCACACCTGCGGCGTACGCTGTATGGCTGTTCATCGGCCGCCCCTGCCGCTCCCCCGCGACGTCGCGGCACGGTCCGGTTCCCGGGGGGAGTACAGGGAGTTTTCGGTGCTGGAGAGTGTGGCGAGGGCGGGGTCATTCACCGGCACTCCATGGGTCTATGGAGTGGTGGCCCTGTCGGTGCTGCTCGACGTCTTCCTGCCCGTGCTGCCCAGCGGCGTCCTGATCGTCACGGCGGCCACGGCGGCCGCCGCCGGTTCGGGCGCCGCCACGGGGCAGGTCCCGCAGAACGTGCCCGACATCCTGGCACTGACGCTGTGCGCGGCGACGGCGTCGGTGCTGGGCGATCTCGTCGCCTACCGGCTGGCCTGGCGCGGTGGCGAGCGGCTGGACCGTGCGATCGCCCGTTCCCGCCGGCTCAGCTCGGCGCAGGAACGACTCGGCGCGGCCCTGTCCCGGGGCGGCGGCGCGCTGGTCGTCATCGCCCGGTTCGCCCCGGCCGGCCGCTCGGTGGTCTCCTTCAGCGCCGGGGCGGCCCATCGCCGCGTCCGGGAGTTCCTCCCCTGGTCCGCCCTCGCCGGTCTGTCCTGGGCCACCTACAGCGTCGCTCTCGGCTACCTGGGCACGCGCTGGCTCGGCGCCGCCTGGCTGGCGACGGGCGTGTCCGTGGCGGCCCTGTTCGCGGCGGGCGCGGCGGCGGCCTACCTGATGCGCAGGACTCCGGAGCACCCGGAGGCCTCCTAGGTCCTGTCGTCCGCCGCCCGGCAGTGTCACCCGGCCTTCCGCGCCGCCTGGCCCCGCACCTCCAGCCCCGCCAGCAACTCCTCCGTCGCCGCCGCGATCGTCTCGACCGCGTGGTCGAAGACCTCCCGGTTGTGCGCGGCCGGCGCACGGAACCCCGAGACCTTCCGCACGAACTGCAGCGCGGCGGCCCGGATCTCCTCCTGCGTCGCCTCCTCGGGCAACACGGGCGGGCGCAGCGTCTTGATACTCCGGCACATGAATCCAGTGTCTCCTGTCCGTGTTCCGTGTCCGACGTGTTCGCGGTTCTGTGTCCGCCGCCCCGCGTCCGGGGCGCCCCGTCCGTCGTTCCTGACCGGTGCCGCTGTTCCGGCCGTCCCGCGGGACCTCACGGAGGGAATAGCTCCGGTCCGCCTCCGCTTGCACCGGCCATGACCACCGTGGAGATCACCTACGTCGGCGGCCCGACCGCTGTCATCGAGCTCGCCGGCCTGCGCCTGCTCACCGACCCCACCTTCGACGCCCCCGGCGCCTACCCGATCGGCTCGCGTGAGCTGACCAAGACCACCGGCCCGGCCCGTCGGCCGGGCGACATCGGCCCGGTCGACGCGGTGCTGCTCTCCCACGACCAGCACCCGGACAACCTCGACACCTCCGGTCGCGCCCATCTCACGACCGCTCCCCTCGCCCTCTCCACGCCGTCCGCCGAGGCCCGACTGGGCGCGCCCGTCCGCGCGCTCGCCCCCTGGGAGCGCACCGAACTGCCCCGCCCCGGCGGCGGGGTCCTCCACGTCACCGCCGTCCCGGCCCTGCACGGTCCCGTGGGCTCCGAAGCCCTCGTCGGCGAGGTGACCGGCTTCGTCCTCTCCGGCGAGAGCCTGCCCAGGGTCTACGTCAGCGGCGACAACGCCTCCCTGGACCTGGTCCGCGAGATCGCCCGCCGCGAGGGTCCGATCGACATCGCCGTGCTCTTCGCGGGCGCCGCGCGCACCTCTCTGGTCCCGGACGCCCCGCTGACCCTCACCAGCGCGCAGGCCGCCGAGGCCGCCCGGATCCTCGGCGCCCGTCATGTCGTACCGCTGCACTTCGAGCACTGGGCGCACTTCACCGAGGACGGCGCCACCCTGACCAAGGCGTTCGCCGAGGCGGGACTCACCGAGCGGCTGCACCTGCTCGCCCCCGGCGCCTCCGTCCGCCTGTGACGGACGGACTGTGACGCACGGCCCGCGCGGCGCGGCGCGAGACGCGCGGCACGGGCCCCGGAGGCGGTGCGCATGGTCCGGTCCACGGCCCGGACGCCACGGATCACGGAGGCCGGCCGACATCCGCGCCCCCTCGGACCGATGGCCCGGACCCCTCACGACGGCGGCCACTCACTCGGAGGCCAGGTCGATCCGCCAGTCGTTCGACGTGATCCAGTGTCCCTTCGGGTACTCGAAGTTCACCGGCCCGAGCAGGGTGAACCCGGCTCTGCGGCACACCGCGTTCGAGGCGGCGTGTCCCACGCTCGGATACGCGTGCAGATGCCGGTGGCGGCCGGCGGCCCGTGCCTCGGCCACGACGGCCCGCGCCGCCGGCGCCGCCAGTCCCCGTCCCTGGAACGCGGGCGACACCCCCCACCCGGTCTCCCAGACCGTGGCGTCCGGCCACCGCCGCTCCCAGAACCCGATCGCGCCCACGGTCTCCCCGCCGTCCGCCAGCACCACCCGGTACATCCGGCCCGACGCCGGTTCCAGATAGCGCCGGTGCCGGGCGATGAGCTGCTCCTCGCTCTCCGGGCCGCCCAGGTGCGCGGTCATCTCCGGGCTGTTGTGCAGCCGCAGCAGCCAGAAGTCGTCCTCGCTCCAGGGCTCCAGCCGTACCGCCGTGCCGCCCGCCTCGTCCATCACGCCACCCGCCTCGTCCACTTCGTGTCCCGCCTCCTCCATTCCGTCACCGTAGGGCAGGGGTCTGACAACGGGCGGTCCACGGCGGGCACGTATCGAACACATGAGCCCACCGAAGCAGGTCGCGACCCGAAATCGAACAGGCGTAGCATTGCGCCGTGGCTACGCCCTATGACTTCCCGAGTGACCTCCTGGCCGGCCAGGAGGAGCTGCATCAGGTCCGGGTCGAGCTCTCGGCCCTGCTCAAACGGCTGCCCTGGTCGGTCGAGCCGCTCGACGGGTTCAGTGACGACGGCGGCTGGCGCAGGGTGGTGCGCCCGGCCTCCCCTGGCTGGACGGACGACGAGCAGGCCGAGGTCGAAAAGCTCCGGCGACGGGAGCACGAACTCGCCGTGTTCGTCACCACCCACCGATACTGGTCCGAGTTCACCGGAGCGGACCGCATCGACGCCCGCAGCCGGCTCAAGCACGCCCACGAGGCCCCGGAGAGCGAGAACGAGGACGCATGATCTACCACGTCGTACCGCTCGCCGAGTGGCAGGCCGCTCCCGACCGACCGTACGCGCCCGCCTCCCTCGCCGAGGACGGTTTCGTGCACTGCTCCCCGGACGAGGAGACGACGCTGGCCGTCGTCAACGCCTTCTACCGGACCGCGCCCCGGCCGCTGCTCGCGCTGGTGATCGACGAGGAGCGGCTCACCGCCCGTCTGGAGTGGGAGCCGGCCGCGCCCGCCCCGCCGCCCGGCGTGGCCGGGAACATCGCGTTTCCGCATGTGTTCGGGCCGCTGAACCGCGACGCGGTGACGCGGACCCTGGAGGTCCGGTTCGACGACGGAGGGCGGGCAACCGGTTTGCGGGACAGTCCCCCTCGCAGGGTAGGCTGTCCACTCGTCCCGGGTGCGTAGCTCAGGGGTAGAGCGCCTGCCTTACAAGCAGGATGTCGGCGGTTCGAAACCGTCCGCGCCCACCAGTCGCAGGACGAACGCAAGGCCCGGATCCCCCAGGTTTCCCCGGATCCGGGCCTTCGTCGTGTCACGGACCGGGTCCCGCACCGGCCTGCTACGGGGGTTTTCCCCACCCCGGACCCGGCAGTGTGCCGGATTCTCCGCCGGTGCGCGCCTCCCTAGGCTCTTCAGAGATCAAGCAGCTCGTCGTCCGTACCGGGGGAGATCCGTCATGACCCGTCCCGTTCCCGTCCGTGCCGCCGCCGTCACCGGTGTCGTCGCGGCCCTGCTCGCAACGGCCACCGCCTGCGGCGCCTCCGCCGACGACGACAAGCATCCCGACCACCGCTCCTTCGCCCTGCACGGGCACACCCTGACCGTCGACTCCGACGACTCGGCGCTGGAGATCGTCGCCGCCGACGGCAACAAGGCGGGAGTCGTGCAGGTCACCCGGTGGTTCCAGGGATCGGTGGCCGTCGGGGGCACCCCCAGGGTGACCTGGTCCATGAAGGACGACCGGCTGGTGCTGCGGATGAAGTGCTCCGGGATCGTCGCCGACTGCTCCGCCAGGCACCGCATCGAGGTGCCGCGCGGGATCACCGTGAAGGTCGAGGACGGGGACGGCAGCGTGCGGGCGCACGGGTTCAAGGACGCGCTGAGCATCCGTACCTCCGACGGGTCCGTGCACGTCACCGACTCCACCGGTCCGCTGGAGCTGCGCTCCGGCGACGGTTCCGTGCGCGCGGAGGTGTCCTCGCGCCGGGTGCGGGCCACCACCGGTGACGGCTCGGTCCACCTCCAACTCGGCGCCGTGCCGGACCTCGTGGACTCGCGTTCCTCCGACGGCTCCGTCAGCATCGCGCTGCCCCGCGCCGCGTACCGGGTGACGACGAAGACCGGCGACGGCTCCGTCCACGTCTCGGTGCCCCGCGACGACTCCAGCTCCCACGTGGTGTCCGCGCGCACCGCGGACGGGAGCGTTTCGGTGCGTACGGCGAACTGATGGGCCGGTGTGTTCGTCCTGTACAGGTGGGAGAATGATTCCACGCAGGGCGGACCACAGCACGGGAGAGGGATGTGACGGCCACACCGGCGACACCGGCGACACCCCGACAGCCGCACTCCCCGTATCGGCACCGGCCCCGCCGCCGGTCCTCCTCCACGACCGCCGCGCCCGCGCGTGACCTCCTGACGCTGCTGGGTCTGCCCCTGCTGGCCGCGCTCGCGCTGCCCGCCGCCTTCGCGGGCGGCGGCACCCGGCGCTGGTTCGGCGGGCGGGCCGAGAGCCAGCGGGCCGAGGCGCAGGCGGCGAAGGACGCCGCCGCCGCCGCGTTCTACGAACTGGACACCGCGCAGCGCGACCTGCGGATCTCGGTGGAGACCATCACGGCCGTCGACGACTCCCCCGCCGCCCGCCGCGCGATCGCCGACTTCCAGGCGCTCGGCCGGCGGATCGACGAGGCCAGTCAGCGCTACATCCAGGCCGTGGACGCGCAGGACCTCGACCGCGACGACCTGGACGCCTCCGCCGCCGCCCGGGCGCGCACCAGCCTGGTGGCCGCCAAGGACGAACTGCAGAACGTCAAACGGGAGCTGGACCGTTTCGCCAGTGGCCTCGGGCCGCTGCTCGGCAAGGCCGAGACCCAGCTGGCCCGGGTCGCCCCCGCCGTGGAGCGCGCCCGGCAGGCCCTGCGGGCCGCAGGTGACGCGCTGGACGCCGTGCGGGGCTCGGGACTCAGGGCGGACGACCTGGCCGCGCGGCTCGCGGCGCTCTCCCCCGAGCTGACCAGGCTGAACCAGGGCGCGGGACAGCACGGGGTGCAGCAGACGCTGGAGCGCGCCGAGCGGGTGGCACGAGAGGCGGAGGCGATCCGGACGGAGGCCGAGCGGCTGCCGGAGAAGGCCGCCGAGATCGACCACCGGCTGGTGTCGCTGCGCACCCGGGCGCAGGCGCTGACCACGCGGGCCGGGCAGGTGGAGCCGGTGCTGAGCGAGCTGCGGCGCCGGTTCACGGCGCCCTGCTGGCAGGATCTGCAGCACGTGCCGGAGCAGGCCGCCGGCAACGTCCGGCAGGCCGAGCTGAAGCTGAAGGAGGCGCAGGCCGCGCGGGACGCGCAGCGCTGGCCGGACGCCACCGCGCTGCTGTCGACCGTGCGGGCGCTGCTGAACATCACCGACGAGGCGGTGTCGGCCGCCGGGGACCGGCTGGCGCGGCTGAACGCGGTGCAGAAGGACCCGCAGGCGGAGATCGAGCGGACCCGGTTCGCGGTCCGCGACGCCCAGCGGCTGGCCATGACGGGCCGTACCACGCCGGATCCGCGGCACGCCCGCCCGCTGGACGACTGTGTGGCCCGGCTGGAGCGGGCGGTCGCCGGCCTGGAGGGCCGCCATCCCGACTACTGGCACTTCCTGACGGAGACCGAGGCGGTCCGGCGGACGGCGGCCCAGGTGGTCGCCCGGATCCGCGAGGAGCGGGGAGCCGGTCACTGAGCCGGGCCCCGTGGTGGCCCGGCTCCCGCTCCGTGGGGACACCGCTCAGGTGCGGTAGGCGTAGTAGTACGCGGTCGGGTAGGACGCGATGAGGCTCGCCACCGACCGGTTGTAGGTGTTGGTGGAGTGGTACGACACGTACGGCACGCCCTGCGGGCTGCGGTAGGTGACGATCATGGAGTGGTCCTTGGACCCGTCCCGGTTGAAGTCCATCTGCAGCACGTCACCGACGTCGAGCTGGTAGACGTAGGGCAGGCTGGTGACCCGCTTGGAGGACAGGGCGAACCAGGAGAACTCGTTGACGCCGACGAACGAGTCGGACTGGATCTCGGAGTTGCCGAACCACTTGTGGAAGTCGTTCGTGTAGCCCGGGACGTGCTTCCAGCCGCCGGCCTTGAGGGACTGGCTGACGAAGTTGGTGCAGTCGCCGCCGGCTCCCTGCCCGTTGAAGTTCGGGTAGTCCGGGTTGTAGTTGCTCCAGTACTTCTTCGCGTACGCGGCCATGGCCTTGTAGTCGTACGTACCGGAGGCCAGGTTCTTCGCCTTGGCCGGCGCGTTGCGCGCGGTCGACGAACGGGGCGCCACGGGCGGGTTGTCGTCACCGGCGTCCGGCGTGGCCACGGACGGGCTGGCGACCTGGTTGACGGCGACGCCGTCGTCGGTGTCGCGGATGCCGGTCAGCTGCCAGTCGCCGTGCTTGCCGGCGTGGAACGTCAGCTCGTGGTGGGCCTGGAAGCCGGTGGTCTTCGGCTCGTTCCCCCGGACCTTCTCGTACGTCAGGGTCGTGGTCTCGGTGACGGCGACCCTGGCGCTCCGGCCCTTCACCTGCGTGGCGTTCAGCGTGACGCTGGTGCTGGCCGAGCTGTACCTCTCACCCAGCTGCGCAAGGCGGGACTTGCGGCCGCGCAGCTCGGTCAGGGCGGAGTCCTCGCTGCGCGACTGCGTGCCGGACAGACGGACCTTGCCGGAGAAGCGGGAGGTCAGCTTCTTGTCGTGCTTCCCGGGCCGGTCGTTCCCGGTGCCGTCCACCAGGGCCTGGGTGCGGTCGGTGAACACCGCGTCGGCGAGCTTCTGGAAGGTGGCCTTGGTGGCCGCGTCCACCGTCGGGTCATCGGTGACCGCCGCGCCCGCGCTCCAGTTGGGCACCAGGGCCGCGCCCGCGACCACCGAGGCGGCCGCGGCGGTGACTATGGTGGCGCGGCGCCGCTTACGGCTCAGTTTTCTTGATTTCAATGATGTTCCCCTCTACGCCGGTACACCTACCGGGCGGTCGCATCCTCGCATGACGCGTGCGCCGGGTGTGAAGAGGGTGTGCACAAGTTCAACTCATCGGCAAGAGCGGCTACTTGACGTCACTTCACCACCGACGACCAGTCGGGGGACTGCGCCGGATCCAGGCCCCGCAGCCGCTGCAGCGTCTTGGGCTTCTGAACGTCCATCCAGTCGGCGAGCTCCTTGAAGGACACGCACTTGACGCCCTTTTTGGTGCAGACGTTCTTGACGACCTGGTCGATGGACTTCATGTAGATGCCGCCGTTCCAGTCCTCGAAGTGGTTGCCGATGAACAGCGGTGCACGGCTGCCGTAGTAGACCCGGTTGAAGCCGGCCATGTAGGAGTCGACGGTCTGCTGCTCCCACTGCGCGTACTTGGCCGGGTCGCCCTTGGTCTCGCCGTTGGACTGGTTGTAGAGGAAGTTGAAGTCCATGGACAGGCCCTGGTACTTGCCGTTCTCGTACGGGAGCATCTCCAGCGGGAAGTCCCATATGCCGTTCTTCTTCGTCGGCCATATCTGGAAGTCGCCGGGCGAGGAGGCGTCGTAGCGCCAGCCGTAGCTCTTGATGGCCTTCAGCAGGTTGGGCTGGCCCTCCAGGCAGGGAGCGCGCCCGCCGGTGACCTCCTTCTTGAAGTCGAAGGGCAGCGGAGGGATGTCCGTGTAGCCGGTGTTGGTCTTCCAGTTCTCGACGAAGGAGTAGAACTGGTCGATCTCGCTCTTCCACTCCTCCACGCTCCAGTCGCCGCCGCCCTTGGCACCGCAGAAGTGGCCGTTGAAGTGGGTGCCGATGTCGTTGCCCTGCTCGTACGCCAGGCGCAGCTGCTCCACGGTGTCGCGGATGTGCTCGTCGGTGGGGTAGTCGATCGCCGCGGCGCCCACCGGGTGCATCGGCGGGTGGTAGAGGTTCTTCTTGCTCTTGGGCAGCAGGTAGATGCCGGTGAGGAAGAAGGTCATGTGGGCGTTGTACTCCTTGGCCAGTTCCCGGTAGTGCGAGAACAGGTGGTCGCTGCCCTCCAGGGCGCCGTCCCAGGAGAAGACCACGAACTGGGGGGGCTTCTCACCGGGTTTGAGCGGAACGGGCTTCAACGCGCCCTTCTGCGGGCCGGTGTACGAGGTCGACCCGTCGCCCAGCACATGCGTCTTGCCGTCCCACGCCGGCTCCTTGGTCGCCTTGGGAACCGGGCTCTTGGCGCCGCTGCCCGGGCCGGAGGAGGCGGTCGGGGCGGTGGAGTCGGGGCGGGTGAGAGCCAGGGAACCCGCCACGACGGAGGCGACGACCAAGAAAGCCGCCAGGGTGAGGAACTGAGGGTGGGTCGGTCGGCGGCTCGCGCGGGCCTTGCGGCGGCGGCCGGGGGTCGGCTTCATGGGCGGCTCGAATCTGCAGGAGAGTCTGCGGCGGTCTGCGGCGTCCGCGTGGTCGGCGCGGTCCACGGGAGTCTTCGGTTGTCGTGCGAGGTGGTGCGGTGCCGGTGCGGCGGCCCGCCGGGGGTCAGCCGAGCGGTGCCATGGCGCCGGCCCATATGGAGTACGGAACGCTGTCGGCGGATGTTCCGGCGAGTCCCTTCAGGGGCAGCGGTTCGAGGCTTTTCGCCAGGTCCATCCGGTACACGACCACCGCCGTGGACACCGACCGGGCGGTGCCGACGTACCAGGCGGCCGTGTCGTCCTCGGTGGTGCCGGCCTTGCCGGCCACCGCGGCCGTGGCGGGTGCCGCGTTCGGGTGGGCGGTGCGGAAGGCGTCGGCGAGCGCCTCGGTGACCTGCTGCGCCACTTGGGCCGTGACCGCGCGGTTTGCGGCCGGGGTCTCGAGCCGCACGGCCGAGCCGTTGCGGGTGATCCGCCGCACCGAGTACGGCTCGGTGTGCACCCCTCCCGCGGCGAAGGTGGCGTAGCCGTTGGCCATGCGGATCGCGCTCGGCGTGGAGCTGCCCAGGGACAGGGCGGGCAC
Organism: Streptomyces carpinensis; assembly: GCF_002154505.1. Classification (GTDB taxonomy): domain Bacteria; phylum Actinomycetota; class Actinomycetes; order Streptomycetales; family Streptomycetaceae; genus Streptomyces; species Streptomyces carpinensis. The sequence goes on from NZ_MUBM01000075.1 coordinate 28,380, forward strand.
CTGCGGGCCCATGCTGGAGGGCAGCAGCCCGGACGCCTCGGCGGTCTGCTTCACCCGGTCCAGGCCGGTGTCCATGCCGAGCTGCATGAACGGTGTGTTCACCGACTGGGCGAGCGCCTTGCGCAAGGTGATCGGGCCGAAGGACTTCTTGCCGTCGTTGTGCGCGGCGACCTTGCGGCCGCTGCGGTCCCAGTAGGGCCCCTCGGGAGTGGTGACGGGCACGGCGTCGTCCCCGTTGTAGACGGTCTCCGGGGTGATCTGCTCGCGGGGCGCGTCGCGTCGTTTGACGACCCCGTGCTCCAGACCGGCCGCGTACACGAACGGCTGGAAGGCCGAACCGGCCGGGACGGTGGAGGCGTTGGACTCGTTGTAGCCCTGCGTACGGTGGTCCGGGCCGCCGTAGACGGCGAGGATCCGGCCGTCGGCGGCCACCGACGCGGCGCCGTAGTGGGCGCTCTTCGCCGCCTGCGGGTCCTTTCCCTGGGCGTTCTTGCGGGCCTTGGTCAGGACGTCGGTGAGCGTGCCCTCCCGCTTGCGGTCGAAGGTGGTGTAGATCTGGTAGCCGCCCAGGTCGAAGTCCTTGTCCGAGAGGTGCGCGGCCTTCTTGGCGTACTGCGAGGCCAGTTCCACCAGGTAGTCGCTCTGCTGGCCGGTGTCGTACAGCGGGTTGCGCTTGAGCGGCTCGGGGAACGTCTTGTACTCGGCCCGCTCGGTCTTGGACAGCTTGCCGATCTTGACCATGCGGTCGAGGATCCAGTTCCACCGCTCCACGGCGCGGTCGTGGTTCTTCGGGTTCAGAGTGGGGTCGTAGAGGCCAGCGCCCTTGAGCAGGGAGGCGAGGAAGGCGGCCTCGCCGACGTTGAGGTCGCTGACGTCCTTGCCGTAGTAGGCCTGGGCGGCGCGCTGGATGCCGTAGGTGCCGCGGCCGAACCAACTGGTGTTCAGGTAACCCTCGAGGATCTTGTCCTTGCTCATCCTGTTGTCGAGCTTGAGGGAGATCATCGCCTCGGTGAACTTCCGGCTGACGGTCTGGTTCTGCGTCAGGTAGACGTTCTTGACGTACTGCTGGGTGATGGTCGAGCCGCCCTCGGTGTCACCCTCGCCGACCGTGCGCCACAGGGCGCGGGTGATGCCCTTGATGGAGATGCCGGGGTCGCTGTAGAAGCTCTCGTTCTCGGCGGCGAGGACCGCCCAGCGGACGTCCTCGGGTATGTCCTTCAGCGGCATCGCCTGCCGCTGCACCCAGCCGGTGCGGGCCATGGGGGTGCCGTCGGACCAGAAGTAGACGTTGTCCTGCTGGGTGGCGTAGCTGTTCAGGTTCTCCGGTATGTCCGTGGCCGCGTAGGCGACGACCAGGAACAGGCCGGTCAGGCCGACGGTCGAGAAGACGATGGCGATCCACTGCCGCCAGGAGGGCACCCAGCGGCGCCAGCCGACGCGGCCGGGGCGCGGGTAGACGGGTTTCAGCTTCCGGGCGTACGGCGCGATCACCGCGAGCACGGGGGCCAGACGGCGGGTGACGGGGGCCAGGCGCCGGCCGGCCTCCGCGGTGAACCGGGCGAGGGCGGGGGGCAGCGGGAGTGCGGCGCGGCGCGGTTTGCGGCGCTCGGAGCGCCGGCCGGCTTGCGCAGGGGATACCTGGCCTGTCGTCCCGCCGGGGGTCCGCTACGATGCGCAGCTGCATGGTCTCGTGCGGCTGCGGGCCGGACCGCGACGGCTGCTCCGAGGACCGTCGCTGCGGCGGCAGTTGCTGCTGTGGCCGCTCCCCGGGGCGGCGTCCGGGTTGCGCCGAGGCGGGCCCGTGCGGCTGCTTGCGAAGGGCGTCGACCTTCAGCTGCATGGTCTCGTCCGGCGCGGAGGACGCGGCCTCGGCCTCCGGCCGCTCCGGCCGGTCCCCCTTGCGCAGGGCGTCGACGTTCAGCTGCATCGTCGCGTCCGGCGGTGGCGGCGGACCTGCGTCCGGCGCGCCTCCCGGCGCGACCCGGCGCTCCCGGGACCGGCGGCCTTCCCCCGGAAGGCCCTCCCCCTGCCCTGCCTCGGTCACGACTGCGTCTCCCCTCCGCACTCCGTGTTGCTCGCGCGGGTCGACACAGCCGCCGCACACGCGGCCGCCAGCCCCCTCACTCCCAGCCGCCTCGCGGCTCTCGCGGCCAGACAAAATTATCAGCCGCCTTTTCAATTCCTCCGCATGAGAACGGGACAGAAACGAACAGACAAGAAACACAGATCTCTGTGCCTCTGGTCACTCCGGTTAACCTGGGCCCATGCCTCGCTACGAGTACCGCTGCCGCAGCTGCGGCGACACGTTCGAACTGAGCCGTCCCATGGCGGAATCCGCCGCCCCGGCGACCTGCCCCGCGGGTCACGAGGACACCGTCAAGCTGCTGTCCACCGTCGCGGTGGGCGGCTCGGCGACCGCCCCGGCCGCCGCGCCCCGGGCCGGCGGCGCGGGTGGCGGCGGAGGGTGCTGCGGCGGGGGCTGCTGCGGCTGACCACCTCGGCGGGACGGCACCGCCGAACAGCTCGGCGGGACGTCCGTGCCGAGCGCCGAGCCCGTTCTACCGTGGCGCCCGGGAGACCTTGAGGAACTCCCGTACGATCCGCTCCCCGGCCAGCACCCCGCGCTCGGGCAGCGCGCTGATGCCGGGTGCGGTCCAGCCCGTGTCGGCCAGTTCGCCGTGGCCGGGGCGCCAGCCGCGGTCCACGGCCAGCAACAGGTCGGCGTCCAGGAGCGAGTCTCCCGCCCCCAGCACCAGGTCGGTGCCGGTGCGGCGGGCGACCTCGCGGACGGCGGCGCTCTTGGTGAGCGGCTTCGGCACGGCGTAGATCTTGCGGCCCTGCAGGGAGACCGTCCAGCCGAGGTTCTCCGCCCACGCCCCGAGCTCCTTCACCCAGTCCTCCGGGAGCAGTTCGCGCTCCACGACGAGGTAGGCGAACAGGTCCTCGGCGACACGGTGCTTGCGCACCCACACCGGGTCGGCGGTGCGCAGCAGATGCTCCCTCACCTCGGCGAGCGGCGCGCACTCGCCGGCCAGCCGCTCGGTGACCCGCCGGTGCCAGTCGGCGTCCGACACCCCGTCGACCAGCAGATGGCCGCCGTTGGCACAAATGGCGTACTTCGGTGCCGGACCCGGCAGATTGATGCGCAGGTACTGCTTGCGGGTGCGGGTCGTGGTCGGCATGAACAGCGCCGTGTCGCCGAGGTCGGTCAGCAACTGCGCGGCCGTCTCCGTCATGTACGACAGCGGCCGGCTCTCGTGCACCTCCACGCACAGCAGCCGCGGCGCCCGCGCGTCCGGCATGGTCAGCGCCAGCGCCGCCGACGAGTAGATGAGCGTACGGTCCAGGTCGCTCGCCACCAGCACCGGCGTCACAGGGTCACCGCCCTGCCGTCGGCGCCGGTCGCCCCGCGTGTGTAGCGGGGGTGGATCAGGCCCACGCAGGTGTACGGCAGTTCGTCCACCTCCTCGACGGGAACCCCTCGCTGCTCGGCCAGCAGGCGTACGTGGTCAAGGTCCGCGCCCGCCCCGGACTGCGCCAGGATCTTCCACGGCACCCGGCGCAGCAGCACCCGCGTGGTCTCGCCGACGCCGGGCTTGACGAGGTTCACGTCGTGGATGCCGTACTCCTCGCTGATCCGCTCGACCGCCGCCCAGCCCTCCCAGGTGGGGGTGCGCTCGGCGGACGCCAGTTCCTTGGCGGTGTCCTCGACGGCGTCCGCGACCTCCGGGAAGCAGGCGGAGACGGTGTCGAGGAAGACGTTCGAGACGTCGGCTCCGGCGAGTTCCCGGTAGAACTTCGCGCCGTGGAAGTCGTCGGGGCCGACCAGGTCCGCGCGCAGGACGGTCCGTGAGACAAGCCCGGAGACGGTCGAGTTGAGGCAGGCCGACGGTATGAGGAAGTCCTCCCGGGTGCCGTAGGTGCGCACGCACGAGCCCGGGTCGGCCAGCACGGCGATCTCCGGGTCGAACCCGGTGATCCGCTCCTTCTCCTGGAACTCCCGGACGGCCTGGGCGAGTTCCCGGGTGATGGCGCCCTTGCCGGTCCAGCCGTCGACGAAGACGACGTCGGCGGGGTCGTGCCGGTCGGCCAGCCAGCGCAGCGCGTTGGCGTCGATGCCCCGGCCGCGCACGATCGACACGGCGTAGTGCGGCAGGTCCAGGCCGTGCCGGAACCGGGCCCAGCGGCGCATCAGCACCCCGACCGGGGTGCCGGCGCGGGCGAGCGAGACCAGGACGGGGCGGGGCGAACGCTCGGCCAGGACGGTCTCGGTGACCGCGCCGACGGCCTGGGCGATCCGGGCCGCCGAGGCCTCCAGCGCCGCCTGGAAGAGCTCCTGGTACTCCTCGTTGGGCTGGTACTCCACCGGCAGCGACTCGGCGTAGTGCGCCCCGCCGCTCTGGATCGCCTCCTCGCGCTCCTCGGTCGGCGCCTCCAGCGTCACGTCCGAGAGGTCCTGGAGCAGCCAGCCGACCTCCTCGGGCGCGTACGAGGAGAAGGCGGGGCCGCGAAGGGGCTCGGGCAGCATGCGGGGCCTTTCGGAGGTGGGTGCGGGTCCGGGGACGTACGACGGCACGACCGCGAGCAGGACGTGCGGGGTGTGCGCGGCGAGCTGGGCCAGAAGGCCGTCGGGGGCGTGGAGCGCCGGGGTGTCGGCGGCCGAGTCGACGACGGCGACGACGGCGTCGAAGCCGGCCCCCGCCACGTTGTACGCGTAGCGCTCGCCGGGGCCGTCGGCCGGGTCGTCGTGCGCCGGGAAGACCAGGCGGGTGCGGATCGCGTACCCGGGGTCGTCGATCGCGAGGACCGGCGAGCGGGTCGTGGTGGAGCAGCGCACCTCGGCGGCGACGACCTGCTCCAGCTCACGGGCGAGCCGCAGCGGCGCGTACATCAGCTCCTCGAACCCGAGGACCAGTACCCGGCGGGCGGTCCCGGGCAGTGCCTCGGCGACCCGGGCGGCCATGGCGGGCAGCGCCCGATCCAGCCGGTCCCGGTGCGCGGGGGTGAACCCGTGCCGGCCCCCGTCGGGCAGGCCCCGGGGCCAGCGCAGTTCGACGCGGGTGATCCGGCCTCGGGTGCGCTGGGCGGGCAGGGCCGCCTGCTCCTGCGCCGCCGGCACCCTCGCCGTCTCGTGTCCGGCGACCAGTGCCTGGCCCTTCTCCAGCACGCCCTCCGGGAGACGTACGGTCCCGGAGGCCGCCGTGACCAGGTCCACCCTGGCGCCGATCTCCCGGGCGAACTCGTCCAGGCGGGCGGTGTCGGCCGGTGAGCGCATGTCGACCAGGGCGACCACGACGTACCGTCGGCGCGGATGGCGTGTGTGCAGGTCGCGGATGGTGTTCAGAACGGTGTTCCCGGTGGAGAACTCGTCGTCCACGAGGACCAGCGGGCCGTCCCCGGACAGCAGCGCCGGGTCCTCGGGCAGCAGCAGGTGCGAGGTGGCGTGCGAGTGGGACTCCTCGAAGCCGCCGGCCGGGGCGACACCGGCGACGGGGCGGCGCGTGGAGTGCAGGTAGGTGGCCGGGCCCAGCCCGTCGGCGACCGAGTGGCCGAGGCCCGTCGCGGTCTCCGCGTAGCCCAGGACGACCGCCGTGGCGGCCTCCCGCCCGCCCAGCAGCTCCCGCACCCGGCGGCCCAGGGCGAATCCGTGGCCGTACACCACCGACGGCGACTGCGGGACGTGCTTGCCGAGCACGTTGGACACGAGCAGGTGCGCCCGCTTGGGGTTGCGGCGCAGCGCGAGCCCCAGCAGGCCGGTCAGCTCCTGGCCGCCGAGCAGCTCGACCCCGAGCCGCTCGGCGACCCAGGTGCCGGACCAGACCCCGTCGTTTCCTGCCCTGTTCATGCCGTTCATGCGTTTCCTGTGGATTCCCTCTGGTGAGTGGGCGTCGGTCGGCGGCCCTGGTGGGCGGCGGGTCAGCCGGGGATTCCGGCGGCGAGCAGCTCCACGAAGCCCACGTCCTCCCTGGCGACACCGAAGACCTCGGCGCGCAGCAGGGTCCGCTCGGCCCAGGCGCGGTGCGGCTTCACCTCGTTCATCTTGTTCGTGTACGCCGACCGCAGCACGCCGCCGCCGCCGCGCTCCGGCCGCAGGATGTCCGCCGCGTCGCTGAACTCCTCGTGACTGACCACCGACAGCGCGTGCACGGGCAGGACGTGGGAGGGATGGATGCAGGTCTTGCCCAGCAGCCCGTTGGCCTGGTCCAGGGAGATCTCCCGCAGCAGCCCGTCCATCGCGTGCTCGATCAGTCTCTCGCGCAGCTCGACCGCCTGCACCTCCAGGAAGGGGCTCTGCCGCAACTGTGGCTTGAACATGCGCTCCTGCGCCCGGAAGTACTCCCAGACCGGCCCCGTCACCGTGAACCCGGTGCCGTCGGCCCGGCCCAGCATGTTCACCACGTCGGCGATCACGGAGGCGACGATCTGGACGTCGTAGGCCGTCATGTCCGGGGCCCTGCGCAGACCGTACGACGAACAGAAGTCGGTGACGCCCAGGCGCAGCGCCAGCACCCGGTCCCGGTACTTGTCGACCGCGCGGAAGATCCCCTCCAGGGTCTCCACCCGCGACTCGCGGTACAGCAGTTCGGGGGACTCCAGGACCGGCATGGCGAACAGCCGGCGTCCGCTCGCCGTCTCGGCGGCCTGCACCGCCTCCAGGAACGGCAGGCCGCGCTCCCCGGTGAACTTCGGCAGCACGAAACCGGACAGCAGCCGCACGGACGGTCCCAGCCGGCGCACCAGGTCGGGTATCTGCTCGGCGGCGCGGACCCGGACGAACAGCAGGGGCAGGCCGGCGGCGCCGACGGGGAGCTCTGCGAGGCGGGCGAACTGCCGGACGAGGTTCTCCTCGCCGTGCTCCACGTCCGCGTCGTCTATCGAGTCCTCCAGGCACAGCACCATCGAGACCACTCCGCGCGCGGCCTGCTTGACGATGTCGTCGGCGAGGCGCGGACGGGTGGCCGGGCTGTAGAGGGTGGCGCCGAGGGCGGCGGAGAGCAGCCGGGCGGGGGAGTCGGCGGTGAACTCCCCCGGCTCCTGGTGGAAGAGGCGCTGCCGCACCTCAGGAGCGAGGTGCCCGAAATGACGCATGAAGCTCCCCCGTTGTGATGCCGAATGGCCTGTACGGACTGCCGGACTGCCCGGCCTCAGAAAAAAAGGTGGCCGGTAATAGTACGTACAAATCAGTGTCAGCAGTTCCCGCCGGGCATGAACTTCTGGTAAAGCGGCCGGTATCCGCGCCGGACCCCGCGTTGTCGTGAGCAGGACCGAGAAGGCAGGATGACCGCATGACGCACGCGATGGTGAAGGGATCGAACGTCCCCGTGGACGCCGCCACGGTACGGGCCGTGGTGCGGTGGACGCCCGGTCAGGGGGTCCCGGACGTCGACGCCTCGGCGCTGCTCCTCGGTCCCGACGGTCGTGTGCGCTCCGACGAGGACTTCGTGTTCTACAACCAGCCCCGGCACCCCTCCGGGAAGGTCTGGCGGCTCGGCAAGCGGCGGATCGCGGAGGGCCTGACCGACACGGTCCAGACGGACCTCGCGGGCGTCGAGTCCGGGGTCGGCCGGATCCTGGTGGTCGCCTCGGCGGACGGCGTCACGTTCGACCGCGTACGGGCATTGCGCGTCCTGCTGTACGACGCGACGGTCGCCGACGGCGAGCCGCTGGCGTATTTCGACATCAAGCCCGAGACCGGCCAGGAGGCCGCGCTGATCTGCGGCGAGCTGTACCGGCGGGGTGAGGGCTGGAAGTTCCGGGCGCTGGGCGAGGGCTACTCGAACGGGCTGAAGGGACTCGCGACGGACTTCGGGATCTCGGTGGACGAGGGCGAGGCCGGCGAGGCGGAAGTGACCGCCGGGGCCGATGGGACGGTGGGCGCGTCGACGCAGGCGCCCGCCGCACAGCCCTTGCCGCCCGAGCAGCCGACGTACGGGTATCCGCAGCAGCCCACGGCTGTGCCCATGGCGACTCAGCCCGCTTACGGGTATCCACAGTCGGGGTACGGGTATCCGCCGGTCGCCGCCGCTCCGGATCCCGAGTTCCGGTTGCCGCCGCAGGGGCCTCAGTTCATCGGGCGCTGAGCGGCTACTCGCCGGTCTTGCTCTTGTATCCCCGCCCCCACTGCAAGCCCCACCCGTACAGCCGGTCAAGTTCCGACTGGAAGCCGTAGACGAACTTGACCTCGCGCCGGACGACGAGCTCGCCCTTGATGTTCTCGATCAGGACGACCGCGCACGAGCGGGCCTGGGGGTGGCGTTCGTCGAGGCCGATCTCGATGCGGGGGCCGTTGCTCGGGTAGAGCGTGACGATCGCGTGGGTGCGGTCGAAGGCGGGGGTCTGGTCGTAGATGTAGACGAAGACCAGCAGGCGCTTGATGCTGTCGCGGTGGTCCAGGTTGACGTAGATCGTCTCACCGGACGCGGAGCCGAAGCGGTCGTCGCCGCTGAGTTTGACGTACGGCGGCGCGTTCACGTCGCCCAGGAAGCCGCCGAGCGGCTGGACGACGCCCTTGGTGCCGTCGGCCAGTTCGTACAGGCAGCCGAGGTCGAGGTCGACGTTGACCATCGACTGGCTGTGTCCGAGCACCTCCGGCGGCTTGAGCGCCTTGAACGGGTGCCTCAGCAGGCTCTGCCGGGTGGAGCCGCCTATGTCGGAGGTGCGCATCCGCCAGGTCAGGTTGATGCGCAGGTGTCCGGTGGCCGCGCCCTGCCTGGTCAGGGACACCTGTTGGTGCCGTTTGGTCAGTTCGATCGCGTTGGACGCGGCGCTGCCCGAGTCGAAATCGGTCGCACGTCCGCCCAGCAGACCGTCGAAGAAACCCATCTCCCGCCCCCAGCCTCCCCACCGTCGCAGCCCCGCACAGTGCAGCGGGGCGGTCCCCGGGACCCGGCCCGGCTCGCCGTCGTCCTCGTCGACCGCCCCGCAAGGAAGCGTTCCTCGTGCCGAGGGGCGTCACACCTGGCGAGTGAGCCGACAGCTGTGACGCCCCGGAGTGAACCGGGCCCTAGAGAGGGGCCGACACCTCAGCCTTCTCTCCCGCGTCCGTCGCTTTTCCCTCCGCGGCCTCCAGCGCGCGGTTGCGGCGCACCGAGGACCAGAAGGACCAGGCGATCAGGATCACACCGACGAGGCCGGTGATCACCTCGTTGATCTCGTGCTGGATGGTGACCATGAGGATCAGGGCCAGGGCGCCGATCGCGTAGTGGGCGCCGTGCTCCAGGTAGACGTAGTCGTCCAGGGTGCCCTGGCGGACCAGGTAGACCGTGAGGGACCGGACGTACATGGCGCCGATGCCGAGGCCGAGAGCCATCATGACGATGTCGTTGGTGATGGCGAAGGCGCCGATCACACCGTCGAAGGAGAAGGACGCGTCCAGGACCTCCAGGTAGAGGAACATGAAGAACGCGGCCTGGCCGGCCAGCTTGACCGCCGAGCGTGGCTTGCCGGTGCGGGCGGCCTCTTCCTCCTCCTCGTGCTCGCGCTCCTCGTCCTCCTCCAGCTTGTCCTCGAAGTAGCCGGACAGGCCGCCGACGACCATGTACGTGATCAGGCCGGCGATGCCCGCGATCAGGACCGTCTGCGCCTTGTCGGCGTGCGCGCCGCCGTGCTGGTGGGCGTGGGTGGCGAAGGTGAAGGAGGTGATCAGCAGGACGACCAGGGAGATGCAGACCGACAGCATGTCGACCTTGCCGAGCTTGGCCAGCGGCCGCTCGATCCAGCGCAGCCACTGGATGTCCCGTTCCTCGAAGATGAAGTCCAGGAAGATCATCAGCAGGAACATGCCACCGAAGGCCGCGATCGCCGGATGGGCGTCGGTGACCAGCTGCTGGTAGCGGTCCTTGTCGCTGAAGGCCAGGTGGACGGCCTCGATGGGCCCCATCTTGGCGGTGATCGCGACGATGACGACGGGGAACACCAGCCGCATGCCGAAGACCGCGATCAGCACGCCGACCGTGAGGAAGATCTTCTGCCAGAAGGCATTCATCTTCTTCAGGATTCCGGCGTTGACCACTGCGTTGTCGAACGACAGCGAGATCTCCAGGACGGCGAGGATCGCCACAACGCCGAAGGCGGTCCACCCCCCGTAGAAGGCCGCCGCGACCAGCCCGAGCGCGGTGATCGCGAACGACCAGCCGAAGGTTTTCAGAAGCACTGGCTACCCAATCCGTATATGTACGGGTCTCCCCCGTCGCCGTCCCCGGCTTTACGAAACGTTGACTCCGAAGTCTAGAGCGATGCCGCGCAAGCCGGAGGCATACCCCTGCCCCACCGCCCGGAACTTCCATTCGCCCTGGTAGCGGTAGAGCTCACCGAAGATCATCGCGGTCTCGGTGGAGGCGTCCTCGCTCAGGTCGTAGCGGGCGAGCTCCTGACCGTCGGCCTGGTTGACGACGCGGATGAAGGCGTTGGACACCTGGCCGAAGGTCTGGCCGCGCTCGTCGGCCATGTGGATCGAGACCGGGAAGACGATCTTCTCGCACTGCGGCGGGACCTTGGCGAGGTCCACCAGGATCGACTCGTCGTCGCCCTCGCCCTCACCGGTGAGGTTGTCACCGGTGTGCTCGACCGAGCCGTCCGGGCTCTTGAGCTGGTTGTAGAAGACGAACCACTCGTCGCCCAGCACCCGGTTGCCCGCGGAGCACAGCAGCGCGCTGGCGTCGAGGTCGAAGGGCGCTCCGGTGGTGGAGCGCGCGTCCCAGCCGAGCCCGACCATGACGTTGGTCAGGTTGGGTGCGGCCTTGGACAGGGAGACGTTGCCCCCCTTGGCGAGCGTGACGCCCATGATGCTGGTCCTCCCCGGGGATGGTGCGTGTGTGGGTTCCTGCGCGTCCGGCGCCGCGCGGAAACACGCGGCGCCGGACGATCAGGTGTTCTGTTGTACGGATGTTCGATCAGCGGGATCGCGAGACTCAGACGTTCACGCCGAAGTCCTGGGCGATGCCGCGCAGGCCCGAGGCGTAGCCCTGACCGATGGCGCGGAACTTCCACTCCGCGCCATGGCGGTAGAGCTCGCCGAAGACCATGGCCGTCTCGGTGGAGGCGTCCTCGCTCAGGTCGTAGCGAGCGATCTCCGCGCCGCCGGCCTGGTTCACCACGCGGATGTAGGCGTTGCGGACCTGGCCGAAGGACTGCTGGCGGTTCTCCGCCTCGTAGATCGAGACCGGGAAGACGATCTTGTCGACGTCGGCGGGAACACCGGCGAGGTTCACCTTGATGACCTCGTCGTCGCCCTCGCCCTCACCGGTGAGGTTGTCACCGGTGTGCTCGACCGAGCCGTCCGGGCTCTTGAGGTTGTTGAAGAAAACGAAGTTCTGGTCGTTGCCGACCTTCCCGGAGTTGTTCAGCAGCAGCGCGCTGGCGTCGAGGTCGAAGTCGGTGCCGGTCGTGGTGCGGGCGTCCCAGCCCAGGCCGACGAGAACCGCGGTCAGGCCCGGCGCCTCCTTCGTCAGCGATACGTTGCCGCCCTTGCTGAGGCTGACTCCCACGAGTCCTCCATTGGTGTCCGGGGGCGGGGAGCCCCGTCGTGCATCGGATATGGGATCAACGTGTCGATCCTAGTGACGGGTTCCCGCCCCAGGCAGGCCTCGCAGCCGAAGAATCCCAGGTGTCGGATCACCGACGGCCGAATCGGCGAATCGCCGGCCCTCGGGTCACCGGCCGCCGGGGCACCGGCCGCCTGTTCACCGGCTCAGAGGGTGTCGAGCGCCTTCACGTACTCGTTCAGGTCGCGCGCGTCCGGCAGGCCGTTGACCACGGTCCAGCGCACGACGCCCTCCTTGTCGATGATGAAGGTCCCGCGCACGGCGCAACCCTTGTCCTCGTCGAAGACGCCGTAGTCGCGCGAAGTGTTGCCGTGCGGCCAGAAATCGCTCAGCAGCGGGTACTCGAGGCCCTCCTGCTCGGCGAAGACGCGCAGGGTGTGGATGGAGTCGTTGGAGACGGCGAGCAGCTGGGTGTCGTCGTTGACGAACTTGGGCAGGTTGTCGCGCAGAGCGCACAGCTCGCCGGTGCACACGCCGGTGAAGGCGAACGGGTAGAAGAGCAGGACCACGTTCTTCTCACCGCGGAAGTCGGACAGCTTCACGGTGCGGCCGTGGTTGTCCTTGAGCTCGAAGTCGGGTGCCTTGTCGCCGACCTGGATCGCCATCGTCCTGCTTTCCCTTCGGTGGGGCTGTTCGGGTGAGACCACCCTACGCAGCGATCACCGCGGGCCGGCGGACGGGCCGAGGTGAGTCGGCCCGTCCGGGGCACGCCGGGGGTGCGGACGTCCCGTCCCGGGGCGGATGCCCGCGCACGGGCAGGCATCCGCGGCCCGGGACGGGGCCGGCACTACTTCTTGGACTTCGCGGCCTTCGGCGTCAGCAGCCTGGTGCCGTTCCAGTCCTTGCCCACGCTGACGCTCTTGGTCTGCGACAGTCCCGCCGTCGTCGCGGCGTCGCCGATGTCGCTGGGCTCGACGTATCCGTCCCGGCCGGTCTTCGGCGTCAGGAGCAGGATCACACCGCCCTCGTCGAGGAAGCCGAGGGTGTCGACCAGCGAGTCCGTCAGGTCGCCGTCCTCGTCGCGGAACCACAGCACCACGGCGTCGGCCACGTCGTCGTAGTCCTCGTCGACGAGCTCGCTGCCGATCGCTTCCTCGATGGACTCGCGGAGCTCCTGGTCGACGTCGTCGTCGTAGCCGATCTCCTGGACCACCTGCCCGGGCTGGAATCCCAGCCTGGCGGCCGGGTTAGTCCGCTCCTCCGCGTGGTCCGCGGTCGCGCTCACGGGTTGCCTCCTGATGGTGTTGCGATATGGGTCTTCAGCCACGCGCGTGCGCGAAGCATTGGCCGTAGTCCACACGGGCGGGCCGGATCGCGCAAGTACCCGGCGGTCCGGACCGCCGAAACGGTGACGTTCCCGGCTGTGTCGCCGCAACTCCTGACACGGTATCGCGATCAGCGGTGACACACACCACACCCTTCTGCCCGCTTTTGCGTGTTTGGGAACCCCCACCGGGCAGAAGATCCGATGAGAGTCCGCCGGTTACCCCGCAGTAGAGATGACGCGCGACTCACGCGAGGTACACGATGGGGAACGGTGCAGGCACAGACAGGCAAACCCACCGGAACGCAGGGAAAGACCAGCAGAACACCCAGAACCGCCCCAGATATGTCAGCCCTCTGACAGGTAAGGAACAGCGTGGCTTCCGGATCCGATCGAAACCCGATCATCATTGGCGGCCTTCCGAGTCAGGTTCCTGACTTCGATCCCGAGGAGACCCAGGAGTGGCTCGACTCGCTCGACGCCGCCGTCGACGAGCGAGGCCGGGAGCGGGCCCGCTATCTCATGCTCCGGCTGATCGAGCGCGCCCGCGAGCGGCGCG
>NZ_MUBM01000075.1:41770-41922 GCF_002154505.1 Streptomyces carpinensis
CACATCGCCACCTTCGCCTCCTCCGCCTCGCTCTACGACGTCGGCTTCAACCACTTCTTCCGCGGGAAGGACGACGGCCGGGGCGGCGACCAGGTCTTCTTCCAGGGGCACGCCTCACCGGGCATCTACGCGCGCGCGTACCTGCTGGACCG
>NZ_MUBM01000750.1 GCF_002154505.1 Streptomyces carpinensis
ATCCTGCGCTCCGAGGTCGGCCGCGCGGCCGGAGTGAAGTTCACCCCGACCCTCACCTTCGTCGCGGACGCCCTCCCGGACACCGCCCGTACCATCGAGGACCTCCTCGACAAGGCGCGGGAGTCCGACGCCAAGGTGCGCGAGGCGTCCGCGGGCGCCACGTACGCCGGTGGAGCGGACCCGTACCGGAAGCCGGGTACCGAGGACGACACCGACGAGACGGACGACACCACCGAATGACCAGCAAGCCCACCCCGCCCGACGGCNNGCCGTCGGGCTTCACTTCGCACGACGTCGTGGCCAAGATGCGGGGGATCGCGAAGACCCGCCGCGTCGGCCACGCCGGCACCCTCGACCCGATGGCGACCGGCGTCCTCGTACTCGGCGTGGAGAGGGCCACCAAGCTCCTCGGCCACCTGGCGCTGACCGAGAAGGAGTACCTCGGCACCGTCCGGCTCGGCCAGAACACGGTCACCGACGACGCCGAGGGGGAGATCACCTCCTCCACCGACGCCTCCAAGGTCACCCGGGAGGCCGTCGACACCGCCATCGCCAAGCTGACCGGCGACATCATGCAGGTGCCGTCC
>NZ_MUBM01000751.1 GCF_002154505.1 Streptomyces carpinensis
GACGGCACAGGAGGCGGTGGATGAATCCTCCACCGCCTCCTGTGCCGTCCGGTCACCTCTCCTCGTCGTGGGTGTCCCCGGTTCCGGCGTCGGGTCCCTGGGCCCTGACTCGCTGGACGTGTTCCAGCGACTCCCGCAGTTCGGTGAGCCAGTCGTCGGTGTGCCGCTGGACCAGGCGCACGCACCAGGCGAGGGCGTCGCTGCGGCTGCGGGCGACACCGCCCGCGATGAGGGTGTCCAGGACCTGCCGCTCCGGCTGGCGCAGCCGGGTCATGACGGGGGCGGCCACGTGCGTGAACATCGCGCGCTCGCCGGCGCACTCCACGCCCCAGGACACCTTCCGGCGGAACCGGTGCTCGGCCTCGCGGGCCACCTCCATCCGGTCCTCTCGGGTGCGCTCCCGGAACTCCTGGACGCGGCCCTGGACGGCCGCCTCCCGTTCGGTGGCCGAGGCACCCTCGGCCAGGCGGGGCGCGGGGATGCGCCCGATGACGGTGATCTCCTCGCGGTCGACCGTGACCTCCACCAGCTCCTCGAAGAGATCGTCCGGCAGGCGGCCGGCGAACCAGCCGCGCAGCTTCTGTCGTTGCTCTGGCGTAATCATGTAATGACGATTACTCCGGCCGGACATGAACACAAGGGGTCGCGGAGGAGTGCGCCGAGAGCGGAAGCGGAATGTTTCAGGACGATTGGCGAACGTAGGAGATCCGGCCAACCGGCCGGATCCTGTGATCGAGGGGCCCGTGGTTCGGGGGGGCGGCACGTTCGAATTCCGTGACTTCGCGCCACTGATTCAATACGCAAGGTTACCGAATCCCGTGGGTCCGATTGTGACTTGGGCGGCGGACTCGGCAGACTCCCGCTCGCCGGTCCGGCTCCCGTCCGAGTCGGACACGGCGTCTCTCATCGAAACCTGCGGAAGGAAGCACACAATGCGGAACACCGCGCGCTGGGCCGCCACCCTCGGCCTGACGGCCACCGCCGTCTGCGGGCCCCTCACCGGGGCCGCCCTCGCCACCCCGTCCAGCGC
>NZ_MUBM01000752.1 GCF_002154505.1 Streptomyces carpinensis
TCGCCCGGAGGGACCGGGCGAGCGGGGCACACAGGGGGTTTTCCATGGCTCTCGGACGCATGCGCGTTCTGACGGCGTCGGCAGCGGCACTGCTGGTGACCGCGGCAGGCACGGCCGTCGCCATGGCCGGTGACGACCACGGCCACCAGCGGCAGCGGGAGGCGGCGGCGCTGACCGGCACGGCCAAGCTGTACCGCCCGCTCGGCGACGACATCACCTTCAGCTTCGACGCGCACCTGGCGGCGAAGGACAACATGCACCCGGAGAAGGCGTACGGAACCTTCGCCTTCAGTCACTACCTGAACGGCAGGGGCGGCTGGGCCAGGGGCCGGGTCGACTGCCTGATGACGGGCGGGAGCACGGCCGTGATGACGGGCGTCGTGACCGGATCGGACACCCCGTACAAGGGGCGCCGGGTCGGGATCACGGTCACCGACGACGGGAAGCACGACAGGCTCGGCTACAGCTGGCTCAGCCAGGACACCGAGCATCTGACGGTGCCCCGATGTCTGAGCACGGGACCGTTCGAGACCGTCAAGAAGGGCAGCGGCGACTTCAAGGTGCTCCCCTGGCACCCGGTGTTCCCCACCGAGTAGACCAGGGCTCAGGTGGGCGAGCCCGAGGAGAAGCGGCGCAGCA
>NZ_MUBM01000753.1 GCF_002154505.1 Streptomyces carpinensis
GTGGGGGTGCGTCCAGCCCGCCGCACAGGGACATACGGCCCAGAGTCTCATCGCTGAACCGGGTTGGGACCGCAGTACGCGGCGGGCTGTGACGCACCCCGACGGCCCCTCCCGCCGTCGGGCGGGTGCGGGTCGTACGCGCTGCCGGCTACTCCGCCGGGGCGGGCGGCGGCCAGACGTCGCCCCAGTCCGCGTCGCGGGCCGCCCTGTACAGCTCGCCGTGGCGCTTGGTGACCGTACGGCGGCGCAGCTGCTCGTCCGCCTCGCACAGGTCGAGCAGCACCTGTCCCTTGCGGATCTGCGGGCGCCGGACGACCCGGGCGGGCGCGGGGCCGACCGGGAGCCGGGTGGCGGCGACGTAGCTGAACTTCTCGTCCTCGTAGGCGAGGGAGCCGCCCTTGACCTGCCGGTGCAGGGAGGACCGGCTGACCCGGGCCGAGAAGTGGCACCAGTCCGTGCCGGGCACGATGGGGCAGGCGGCGCTGTGCGGGCAGGGCGCGGCGACGTGGAAGCCGGTCGCGATCAGCCGGTCGCGGGCCTCGATGACGCGGGCGTAGCCGTCGGGGGTGCCGGCCTCGACGACCACGACGGCCTGTGCGGCGGCCGCGGCGGCGTCCACGACGGCGGCCCGGTCGGCCTCGGTGAGTTCGTTGAGGACGTAGGAGACGGTGACGAGGTCGGTGGCGTCCAGGGTGAGCGCCGCGCCGATCCGGGCGCGCTGCCAGCGAACGTCCCGCAGGGCCGGGTGAGCGGCGGCGATCTCCCGGCCGAGGGCGAGCGCGGGCTCGGCCCAGTCGAGCACGGTGACCGGCCGGCTCCCCTCCCAGGTGGCGGCGACGGCCCAGGTCGCGGCGCCCGTCCCGCCACCGACGTCGACATGGCCGGCGGGCACCCATCCGGGCACGGCTGCGGCGAACGCCTCCAGCGCGGAGCGCACCGCCTCGAAGGTGGCGGGCATCCGGTAGGCGGCGTACGCGGCCACGTCCGCCCGGTCGCGCAGGATCGGCGCGTCGGTCGGGGTGCTCCCCCGGTAGTTGGCGATCAGCCGCTCCACGGCTCCCACGGCCTGCCGCGGCGGCAGCCCGTCGAGCAGGCCGGAAAGAGCACCACGAAGAATCTCCGAGGACGGGATCGAGGACGGAGCTGCCGACGGCACTGACGACGGGGCTACGGGGTCGTTCACCCTCCGATTCTCGCAGGGGTGTGACGCGCTTCCTGCTGCTGGGGCCCGGGGGAGGGGCGCCCGCGCCC
>NZ_MUBM01000754.1 GCF_002154505.1 Streptomyces carpinensis
CTGTCGAAGCGCTTCGACAGGCCGTGGACACCCACTCTGACTGGAGCTACTGTCGAACCACCCCTCACACAGTCCTGTCGGAGACGCGCACCTGTCGAAGCGCTTCACAACTTGGAGAGCCGGATGGTCACCCTCGCCGAGGTCGCCCAGCACGCCGGAGTCTCGGCGAGCACGGTGAGCTATGTCCTCAGCGGCAAGCGGTCCATCTCCGCGAGCACCCGGGAGCGGGTCGAGCAGAGCATCCGGGAGCTCGGCTACCACCCGAACGCCGGCGCCCGCGCCCTGGCCAGCAGCCGGTCCAACATCATCGCCCTGATGATCCCACTGCGGACGGACATGTACGTACCGGTGATGATGGAGATCGCCATCGCGGTGGCGACCACGGCCCGCACCCACGGCTACGACGTCCTGCTGCTCACCGGCGAGGAGGGCCCCGACGCCGTGCGCCGGGTGACCGGCAGCGGACTGGCCGACGCGATGATCGTGATGGACGTCGAACTGGAGGACGAGCGGCTGCCCCTGCTGCGCGGGACCGACCGGCCCTCGGTCCTGATCGGCCTGCCCGCCGACACCACCGGGCTGACCTGCGTCGACCTGGACTGGAGCGCGACGGGCGCGCTGTGCGTGGAGCACCTGGCGACGCTGGGACACCGTGACATCGCTGTCATCGGCGAGGCGCCCGCCGTCTACGAGCGGCACACCGGCTTCGCCGAACGCACCCTGGACGGCCTGCGCTCCCGCGCGCGTGAGCTGGGCCTGAAGGTGCTGCACCGCGCCTGCGAGGGCGGCTTCGACGCGATGGCGGCGATCCTCGCCCGCATCCTCGACGAGCGTCCGGGCACCACCGGCTTCGTCGTGCAGAACGAGTCCGCGGTGGAACCGCTGCTCGCCCTGCTGCGCCAGCAGGGCCGCGCCGTACCGGAGGACATCTCCGTGGTCGCGATCTGCCCGGAGCAGGTCGCCGTCCAGGCCTCGGTGCGGCTGACCTCCGTCGCCGTGCCCGCCCAGGAGATGGGCCGCCGCGCGATCGAGCACCTGGTGACCAAGCTCGACGGGCACGCCAGGGACGAAGTGGTGCTGCTCGCCCCGGAGTTGACGGTCCGCGCCAGCTCGGGACCGGCCCCGTCCGCGCCCTGATCCACCTGCCGCCCTCCACGCCGT
>NZ_MUBM01000755.1 GCF_002154505.1 Streptomyces carpinensis
CCGGCTCGGGGTGTCCCGGCGCACCGTGCGACGGGATGTCGACCGGCTGCGTGAGCTGGGCTATCCGGTGCAGGCGACCAGGGGCTCCGACGGCGGGTACCGGCTGGTCGCGGGCAAGGCGATGCCACCGCTGGTGCTCGACGACGAGGAGGCGGTGGCGATCGCGGTCGGGCTGCGCGCGGGGGCCGGNNCCGGCCCGGCTGCGCCACCGCGTCTCCACCCTCCAGGCCGCGACGACTCCGCTGACCAGCGGAGACGGTGCGAGCGTCGCCCCCGAGACGCTGACCGTCATGGCGTCGGCGATCGCGGGCCGGGAGCGGCTGCGGTTCGCCTACCGGGCCGGGGACGGCACCGGGACGCGACGGGTGACCGAGCCGTACCGACTGGTGTCGACCGGCCGGCGCTGGTACCTGGTGGCGTACGACCTGGACCGGACGGACTGGCGGACCTTCCGCGTCGACCGGGTGAGCGAGCCCTTCGCGACCGGTGCGCGGTTCGACCCACGGGAGCTGCCGACGGGGAACGCGGCGGAGTATCTGCGGCAGTCGATGCAGCGACGGCAGGAGACGTACGCGTTCACGGTGACCTTCGAGGAGCCCGCCGAGGCCGTCACGGCGCGGCTGCCCGCCTGGCTCGGCACGCCGGAGCCCCTGGCGGACGGCGGCTGTCGGCTACGGGCCACGGTCAGCGACTCGGTCGAGTGGCTGGCGGTCCGGCTGGCCATGCTCGGCTACACGTTCACGGTGCAGGAACCTGCGGAACTGGTGGAGTGCGTACGGGCGTTGGGGACCCGCCTGACGCGGGCTGCGGACGCTGATCCACGGCGGGCGGGGTGAC
>NZ_MUBM01000756.1 GCF_002154505.1 Streptomyces carpinensis
TGGTGGCCACCGCCGCCTTCCGGCAGGTGCTGCGCCGGCTGACCGGAGGCACGGTCGGCGGAGCCCTGCGCCCGCAACTCCTCGTCGCCGCCCGGGAAACCGTCCGGGAATGGGCCGCCGACGAGGCGGCATGCGCCGTACTGCCGGAACTGAGCAGACCTTCGGGAGGTCGCGGTCTTCGGGCGGTGAAGTCCATGACGTCCGAGAAACGGCTGCTCGCGGAAAGGGCTTTCCAGGCCCTTCCCGGCGCTTTCCAATGCCTCTTGTGGCACACCGAGGTCGAGGCCGAACCCATAACCATACCGTCGGGTCTGCTGGCGATGGACGCCGGTGGCGCGGTGGGCACGCTGGAGCAGGCACGGGAGCAATTCCGGGCGGGCTGCGTGCGCGCACACCGGGAACTCGCGCCGACCGGTGAATGCCGTTTCTACAACCGGCTCCTCGACGCTCCCCTGCGCCGGGGCGGGGCAATGCTGCCCGATGTCCGGCAGCACCTTCGCGCGTGCCGTCACTGCCGGCACGCGGCCGAGCAACTCGGTCACTTCGACGGTGGCCTGCGGGTGCTGATCGCCGAGGCCGTGCTCGGCTGGGGTGCCCGCCGCTATCTGGACTCCCGGTCGGCCCG
>NZ_MUBM01000757.1:0-416 GCF_002154505.1 Streptomyces carpinensis
CCCTGGCCGCCCTGGGGTACGCCCAGTTCGTGGCCGGGGACGCGCCGGCCGCCGTGGCGGCGCTGAGCCGGGTGCGGGAACTGGAGCAGGCCCTCGGCATCACCGACCCGGCGCGCGGACGCTGGCACGGCGACCTGGCCGAGGCACTGGTCCTGGTCGGGGAGCCGGGCGAGGCGCAGCGGGTCATCGACGCGGCCCGGGAGCACGCGCTGCGGCTGGACCGGGAGAGCGTGCTGGCCGTCCTGGACCGGTCCGAGGCACTGGTGCGGGCGGCCCGGGGCGAGACCGAGGCCGCCGTCGCCCAGCTGACGTCCGCACAGGACCGGCTGGCGAAACTGGGCAACGGCCTGGAGGAGGCGCGGGCCGCGTTCGCGCTGGCCCGGCTGCGCACCCGGCGGCCGGGCCCGACCTCGTAC
>NZ_MUBM01000757.1:422-847 GCF_002154505.1 Streptomyces carpinensis
ACGGCTGTTCGTCAGTGTGAAGACGGTCGAGGCGACCCTGACCCGGGTCTACCGCAAGCTGGGGATCCGTTCGCGGGTCGACATCGTCCGATTGGCGGCAGGCCGGCGCGCGAAGTGAGCGCGGCCCGGGTTGACTGGCCGGGTGGATCAAGCAAGGGCCCCCGACCGGGGGCGACCGAGGGTTTTCCCTGCACGCAACTCGCCTAGGGGGTTCCCTCATTGGAGGCGGGTGGGCCCGGTCCTAGCGTATGGGACGTGCCGCTCGCCCGGGCACACGGGAGTCCGCGCACCGGATCCCAGGCTTCCGTGCTCCACCCCACCCGTGCGAACCCCCACCGGCCAGCCCCCACGAGGAGACGCATGTTCGGCCTCACCCGCGCCAGACGGGCAAGCGGCAGACGCGCCGCCGCCGCGCTCGCGGCCGG
>NZ_MUBM01000758.1 GCF_002154505.1 Streptomyces carpinensis
GGCCCGGCCACCGTTGTTCCGTCGTAGAGAGGCTTCGTCTTGTTCCTTCGTCTGACCGCTGTTCGTGACCTTGATGGCGAACCGATCGCCACCGTCCATGCCCAGTTCGTCGGTGGTCACCGCCCGCACTCGTGGCTGATCATGTCCACCACTCCCGACGACGGTGACCGCAGTGACAACCCGACCGTCGACCTGTACCCCTACGGCCCGTTCACCACCGAAGACGGTGCACGCGACTGGGCAGGAGCCCACCTCGCCCCGTACGGGACCATCTACACCGTCGCCCCCGTGACCGTCCCCTACACCGACGCCGACATCGCCAGGGAGCTGGGCGAGCCGCTCCGCGTGTCCTCACGCCCGTACCCGGCTCGAGCCGCCACCCTCGGCCGCGAGAGCCAGGCCCATGACTTCACTCGCCTGCGTGTGGGCACCCGAGCCGAGACCACCCGCCGCGGCTTCACCGCCCGCGACATCACCCACCGGGAACTCGGCCCGGTCGTGGAACTCACCGCACTCGGCCCCGACCGCGAGGACCGGCACCGCGCCATCACCGCCGTCCTGTACACCCACTACCCCCGCTACACGGCCACCGACCAGGGAACCAGCCTGCTCGTACGGCGCCGCACCGACGCCGAACTCCACGCGCACGCCGACCAGGCCGCCACCGACGTCGCCCCGCACCTCGCCGCACTCGCCTCGAGCTGACCCCGCCCCGCTTGGCGTGCGGCCACCCGCCGCGCGCCGGCCGAGCGTTCCCTGGCCAAGGCGCGCACCGAGGCGTGCCCACCCCAGAGCACCCCCGCGTCCGGGTCTGTGCTGCCGGAACCACCTGCCGCACGACGGGTGTTGCGGGGCTTGCCTCATCCACGGCCACCGTCACCTCACCCGCCGCGGGGGCCCCGGCTCTGCACGCCGACACCAACCCCGACTCGCCGGCGCTGCACGACTACCCAGGCTCGGGCAGCACGCCCAACAACAGCAGAGGCACAGCCCACAGCGAGAACCACTCCTCCTACTCTGCACCCCAGGCGCCCCACAGCGAGTACGACTTCTCCTACGCGGCATCCCAGGCGCCCCACAGCGAGTACGACTTCTCCTACGCGGCACCCCAGGCGCCCCACAGCAAGGGCACCTCGTGGTGGAAGAGCAGCCTGGACTTCCTCGGCGATGCCGGAAAGTTCCTCTACGACGCGTCCGGGGCCTCAGACGTCGTCGGCTGCATCCAGAACCCGAGCTGGGGCGGCTGTACCAAGGCAGCCGACATGCTCGCCCTTACCATCGGCACCGGCGGCGAAGACGAAACTGCACGGATCCGTCCGCAAGGTCAAACGTCGGGCGTGTCAGAGCCGTATCGTGGTGAACAAGGTGGTCCCGTGTACCGCGTCCACTTCCTTCCGATCGGTCTCGGTGAACCCGACCTTGGCCAGCACTCTGCGAGAAGCGGTGTTCCAGTCCCAGACGGTGGCCCACAGATCTTCGTAGCCAGACGATCGTGCCCATTCCAGAACCGCCAACGAGGCCTCGGTCGCGTATCCCTGACGCCAGGTTCGGCGTAGCAGCTCGAATGCCAGTTCCGGTTCCCCTACCGCTCCTCGCCCGCTGTCGACCAGCCCGCAATAGCCGATGACGTCACGAGACGCCTTCCGTTCGACCGCCAGCAACCCGGTCGACCACACCTTGTTGGTGCGGATCGA
>NZ_MUBM01000759.1 GCF_002154505.1 Streptomyces carpinensis
CGCCTCCCCCCAGGCGCGGCGGCTGGCCGCACAGCTCGCGATGGTGCCGCTGCGGCCCGAGGTGGTGGGCGCGGTGCAGCGCCTGCTGGGCCGGGCCGCCGGACCGCTGCCGTTCGTGGAGATTCTGCTCGGCGGCCTGCTGGCGGCGCACGCCGGCGTAGGCGGCGACGGCCCCCGCTACGAGTTCCTGGACGGCGTGCGCGAGCGGCTCCTGCGCGGCCTGGGACGGACCGAGACCCTGCGCACCCTCCAGGAGGTGTCGGCGATCGCCGGACGGGTGATGGGCGCGCGCTCCGGCCTCCTCGGCACTCTGGTGGCCGCACCCGCCGAACTCGACGAGGCCGCCCTGGGCGCCGCCGACCACGAACTGCTGTCGGCGGCGGCGCCCGCCCTGGCGGCGCTCGGACCGGCCTACGGAGGCGCACTGGCCCGCGCACGGGCGCACTCGTCTTTGGGGACGGCGGACGAGGGGGAGGAAAGCGGGCGTCGGTCCGCCGCACCCGGCGCTACGGAAGCGCCCACCACCCCTCCCCCCGGGGAATCGGCTCAGCACACGGAGGTCGTGTCGATGGATCCCGCCTCGTCCCGTACGACGCACCCGGCTCCGGGCGTCGATCGGCCGGATACGCACGGAGGCGG
>NZ_MUBM01000076.1:0-263 GCF_002154505.1 Streptomyces carpinensis
GGCCAGGGGGTAGCCGCCGACGTCCGGCGAGGTCGGGTCCTGGGCGGGAGGGAACCGGAGGGAGCCGTACGCGCTCGCGGGGTCGTGGGCCCGGGTGCCGAACAGCACCGGGTCCCCGGAAGAGCCGAGGAGCTCGCGACCGGGCGAGGGCGCGGCCTGCGTCCGAGGCCCCGGGCCGGGGAGGGCTCCGGGGCCACGTGCCTGCCAGAGGGTGTGCGTGGTCGACGATCCGACGGGTCTCGTGCGGGTGGCGGGCGCCGCGA
>NZ_MUBM01000076.1:346-42803 GCF_002154505.1 Streptomyces carpinensis
GGCCGCGCGCGGCCGAGCCCCATTCGCGGGACGCCGACGGCCTATCGGGTGACGCCGCGGCGCGCCGCCGCGGCTTACCGCACGTCCCGCATCACCTGGTCGCGGAGCCGGTCGCAGCAGCGGCTGATGAGCCGGGAGACGTGCATCTGGGAGATGCCCATGTGCTCGGCGATCCGGCTCTGCGTCATGTCGCCGAAGAACCGCATGTACAGGATGGCCCGCTCGCGCTCGGGCAGCGCCGCCAGGCCCGGCTTGACGGCCTCGCGGTCCACGACGGTGTCCAGCGCGGGGTCGGGCGAGCCGAGGGAGTCGCCGAGGGAGTAGCCGTCCTCGCTGCCGGGCAGCTCCGCGTCGAGCGAGAGGGTGGCGAAGCTCTCCAGCGCCTCCAGGCCGGCACGGGCCTCGTCCTCGCTCAGGTGCGCGTGCTCGGCGATCTCGGCGACCGTGGGCCCGCGGCCCGGGATCGTCCGGGACAGCTCCTGCTGGGCGAACCGCACGCGGTTGCGCAGGTCCTGCACCCGGCGCGGCACGTGCAGCGTCCACATGTGGTCGCGGAAGTGCCGCTTGATCTCGCCGGTGATGGTGGGCACGGCGTAGCTCTCGAAGGCGTTGCCGCGTCCGGGGTCGTAGCGGTCGACCGCCTTGACCAGGCCGAGGGCCGCGACCTGGCGCAGGTCGTCCATGCTCTCGCCGCGGCTGCGGAAACGGCCGGCGAGCCGCTCGGCCATGGGGAGCCAGGCCTCGACGATCTCGTCGCGAAGGGCGTCACGCTCGGGCCCCGGGGGGAGTTCGGCCAGCCGGCGGAACGCCTCGGCCGTCTCGGGGGCGTCGTCGTGCGGGTGATGCCTCGCGTTCGTGCGCGTATGCAGCATGGTGGCTCGCAGCTCCCTAAGGGTGCTCTGGGTGGACGGTCACCGTGGGAGCGCGGACGCGGATCCGGAGCGGCCCCCGCACGCACGCGGCCTCGCGCGCCGCCTCCACGGACGTGCCTCCGGTCCGAAGCACTGGGTGTGCGCCTGCCCTGGGCCACCGGCGTCAAACGCGGGGCGGCGGCGCACCGGGCTGAGGAGGGGCAGGGCGACCTCCGGCCGGGAAAGGCCGTGTCGGCTCCGCGTGCACGGGTACGCGGTGGCCACCCCCGGACGATGTGGAGGGAGACATGCAGCGAGGCAGTGACCGGCTGAGTGTCCACCGTGACGACGAGATGAAGCACGAACTGCAGGGCCTGCTCAGGTCCGGCCACCCCACGCGGAGCGAGGAGTGGCACGACCCGGAGCCGACCGCCGAGGACGACCCGGAGGTCTGGGGCGGACCGGTGGCCCCGGGCGGGTCCCGGGCATCACTGGAGACCGTGCGCCTGGAACTGGCCAGGATCCTGGGCCGCAGCGCCTTTCCCGCGGGCCCCGGCGACCTGGTCCGCGTACTGCGCCGCAAGAACGCGCCCGACGCGCTGATCGAGGCACTGGAGCGGCTGCCGCGCAAGGCGAACTACGCCAACGTGCAGGAACTGGCGAAGGAACTGACCCACACCGAGCGGCCCGCCCGGGAGGACCGTGCGTAGGCCCGGCGCGGGACGGAAAGGCAGGTGGGGCGTCAGTGAGCGCTGAGTACGTCAGGGATGTCATGACACCGGGCGTGGTCGCCGTCCGCCCCGACGCCTCGCTGGTCGAGGCCGCCCGGCTGATGCGTGCCCAGGACATCGGCGACGTGGTGGTGGCCGACGGGCAGGAGATCGTCGGCATGCTCACCGACCGCGACATCGCGGTGCGGGCGGTGGCGGAGGGCCTCGATCCGCAGGCGGTGAGCGCGGGGACCGTGTGCACGGGCGATCCGCTCGTCGTGGGCCCCCACGACGACGTGTCCGCCGCCGTCGCGCTCATGCGCGAGCACGCCGTACGGCGGCTGCCCGTGGTCGAGGACGGCCTGCCGGTCGGCATGGTCAGCCTGGGCGACCTCGCCGAGGCCCGGGACCCGCGTTCGGCGCTCGCCGACATCAGCCGGGCCGAGCCGGACGGAGGGCCGTCCGATCCGTCCGCTCCGGGCGGTCCGGCCACCGGGGCGGGGTTGTGACACAGGGACGAAGGACGACGAAAGGACGTCGAGGCATCATGCGCATCGCATTTCTGGCCGCACCCGAGGGCGTGGAGCAGGTCGAGCTCACCGAGCCCCGGAAGGCGGCGCAGGACGCCGGCCACGAGACCGTGCTGGTGTCCACCAAGTCCGGTGAGATCCAGGCGTTCGATCACCTGGACAAGGCGGGCACGTTCCCCGTCGACGAGGTGGTCGGGGACACCTCCGCCGACACCTTCGACGCGCTGGTCCTGCCGGGCGGTGTGGCGAACCCGGACTTCCTGCGGATGGACGAGAAGGCCGTCTCCTTCGTGCGGGACTTCTTCGAGCAGGGCCGTCCGGTGGCCGCTATCTGCCACGCGCCGTGGACGCTGATCGAGGCGGATGTCCTGCGCGAACGCGTGCTGACCTCGTGGCCGAGTCTGCGGACGGACATCCGCAACGCGGGCGGCACCTGGGTCGACGAGCAGGTGAAGATCTGCGAGAACGGCCCGAACAAGCTGGTCACCAGCCGCAAGCCGGACGATCTGAAGGCGTTCTGCGAGGCGTTCCTGGACGTGTTCGCGCAGCAGGCCGGCTGATCCCAGGCCGTGGAGTGCCCGTCGACGCGCCGCAGGAAGCGCGCCGACGGGCACGACTGGGGTTCGGGGCCCGGGTGCGGCCAGTGACGGCTGGGCCTCATATGCGGGGAGACGCCGACTCCCCGCATCCGCGTTCCCGGGCCCCCTCGCGGGTGCGGCCCGCGGCGACCGGGCGGCGGGGATTGCGGCGCAGGTACTCGCCTTCGAGCTGCGCCATGCGCTCGTTGTGGGCCCGCAGTGCGTCGTTCGAGCCGTACAGCAGCGTGTCGTGGCGCGTGCGGTGGATGGTCTCCAGCTCCTTCATGAGCTGCTGGTCGTCCAGCCTGTCCGGGTCGACTCCGGTCATGGTGATGCCCCGCTCGTCGTGTTCGTTCATGCGGTACGGGTACCCGCCCGGCGTGCACTACCACCGAAGGGCATCCGGGAGGGAGCCATGGATCTCGCTTTCCTGCATCCACTGTACGAACAGCCGGGCCCCTGGGCCTCGGTGTACGTCGACACCTCCCGGCAGGCGGAGGGCACGGCGCACGAGATACGCCTGACGGCCCAGGCGATGGCCCGTGAGCTGGGACGGCAGGGCGCGGACGAGGCCACCTGCCGGGCCGTGGAGCACGCGATCGACGAGATGCGCCACTCCCCCGACCCGCACGGGCGGGCCTTGTTCGCCCGCGCCGGCAGGGTGGTCCTCGACCCTCCCCTGGCCCGTCCGCCCCGGGGCGACAGCTGGGCGGAGTGGGCGCCGCTGCCGCGTGTGGGGCCGCTGCTGGAGCTCGCGGGCGAGGATCCGGTCTCGATCGTGGCGTACGTCGACCGCAGGGGCGCGGACTTCGAGCTGCGCAGTGCCCTGGGCAGCAAGGAGGCGGGCACGGTGGTCGGGCAGCAGTGGCCGATCCACCGGACGAGCAGCGTGGACTGGTCCGAACGGCACTTCCAGCTGAAGGTGGAGAACACCTGGGAGCACAACGCGGCCGAGATCGCGGACGCGCTCAGCGTCTGCCAGGAGGAGACGCAGGCCGATCTGCTGATCCTCGTCGGTGACGAGCGGGAGCGGCGCGAGGTGCGCCGGCGGCTGCCCAAGCGGCTGCACGACCGCGTGGTGGAGGCCACCCGCGGCGCCGGCAGCCGGCTCCTGGACGAGGACGTGGAGCGGATCCGCACCGAGCACGTGCACCGTCGCCTCGAGGACGAGCTGGACCGGTTCCGGGCGGCCCGCGCCCCCGACGACGAGGGCCGGGCGGGAGCCGCGGAGGGCGTGCCCGCGCTGGTCGAGGCGGCCCGCGAGCACCGTCTGGAGGAGCTGCTGATCCGCCCGGACGGGGCCGACGCCCACCGCGAGGTGTGGATCGGTGAGCAACCGGACCAGGTGGCGGTGCGCCGTACGGACCTGCGGACCCTCGGCGAGCAGCAGTCCTGGGCGGCCCGCGCGGACGACGCCCTGATCCGCTGCGCGGTGACCACGGACGCCGTGGCCCTGTCGCTGGAGCCGGTGACCGCCACGGCGGGGGACGACGCGCCGTCGGGCGGCCTGGGCGCCATCCTCCGCTGGAGGTGACCGGCGGGCGGTCCGGCGCTGGGACCTGTCGTCGAACTCCCGTCGTCCGCCCGGAGGGCGAGGCAGACGGGAGTGTGACGACAGGTCCTACCGTGCCCGCTCCACCCGCCGTTCGTCCCACACCGGCTCGGAGGTCTCGCGGACCCTGCCGTCGCTGCCGAAGACGAGGTAGCGGTCGAAGGAGCGGGCGAACCAGCGGTCGTGGGTGACCGCGAGGACCGTGCCCTCGAACGCCTCCAGACCCTCCTGGAGTGCCTCGGCGGACTCCAGATCGAGGTTGTCGGTGGGCTCGTCCAGGAGCAGGGCCGTGGCACCCTCCAGTTCCAGCAGCAGGATCTGGAAACGGGCCTGCTGACCGCCGGAGAGCCGATCGAAGACCTGCTCGGCCTGAGCGGTCAGCTCGTAGCGGCGCAGCCGGGACATGGCGGCGCCCCGGTCCTGGGAGTGCTCCTTCCACAGGATGTCCAGGAGGGTACGGCCCTGGAGCTCGGGGTGCGCGTGGGTCTGGGCGAAGTGGCCCGGCACCACGCGCGCCCCGAGCTTCCACGCGCCGGTGTGCGCCACGTCGTCGCCGGCCAGCAGCCGCAGGAAGTGCGACTTGCCGGAGCCGTTGGAGCCCAGGACGGCCACCCGTTCGCCGTAGAAGACCTCCAGGTCGAAGGGTTTCATCAGGCCGGTCAGTTCCAGGTTCTGGCAGGTGACGGCCCGCACGCCGGTGCGGCCGCCCTTCAGCCGCATCCGGATGTCCTGCTCGCGCGGCGGCTCGGGCGGCGGGCCGGCCTCCTCGAACTTGCGCAGCCGGGTCTGGGCGGCCTGGTAGCGGGAGGCCATGACGTCGCTGCGGGCCGCGTACTGCTGGAGGTCCCGCACGAGCTTCTTCAGCTGGGCGTGCTTCTCGTCCCAGCGTCTGCGCAACTCCTCGAAACGGGCGAAGCGTTCCCGCCGGGCCTCGTGGTAGGTCGCGAAGCCGCCGCCGTGCACCCAGGCGTCGGCGCCGGCCGGGCCGGGTTCGACGGACACGATCTTCTCGGCGGCGCGGGCGAGGAGTTCCCGGTCGTGGGAGACGAACAGGACCGTCTTGCGGGTCTCCTTCAGGCGCTCCTCGAGCCAGCGCTTGCCGGGCACGTCGAGGTAGTTGTCCGGCTCGTCGAGCAGCAGCACCTGGTCGGTGCCGCGCAGCAGCGCCTCCAGGACCAGCCGCTTCTGCTCGCCGCCGGACAGGGTCCGCACCTGCCGCCACTGCGCCCTGTCGTAGGGCACGCCGAGCGCGGCCGTGGTGCACATGTCCCACAGCGTCTCGGCCTCGTAGCCGCGCGCCTCGGCCCAGTCGGCGAGCGCCTGGGCGTAGCCCAGCTGGGCGGCCTCGTCGTCGGCGGTCATGATGAGGTGCTCGGCCGCGTCGACGGCCCGCGCGGCCTGCCGGATCCGCGGCGGGGCGACGGAGACGAGCAGGTCGCGCACGGTCGTCTCGTCCCGCACCGACCCCACGAACTGCCGCATCACGCCGAGGCCGCCGCTGACGGCGACGGTGCCGCCGTGCGGCTTCAGTTCACCCGAGATCAGGCGGAGCAGGGTGGTCTTGCCCGCGCCGTTGGGGCCGACGAGGGCCACCGCGGCTCCTTCGCCCACCCGGAAGGACACGTCGCCGAGCAGCGCCCTCCCGTCGGGCAGGTAGTACTCCAGGTGCGCGGCTTCCAGATGTCCCATGGTCGGGCATTCTGGTGGGGTCCCCCCAACCCCGCAAACGCTTATTCGGCGTCGTACGGGACGTGGTCTATTCGGTCTCGTACGGGGCCTGGTCCCGGGCGTCCGATCGGCCGTCCTGCCAGGTGCCCGGTCGAGTGTCCCGGTGGGGGCCGCGGTGTGCGGCGTCCAGGGGCTGCCCCGCAGGGCCGCCCTCCCGTGCGGGCGTCACGACCGCCCCCGCCCAGGACAGTGCCTTCCAGCCGTCGGCGGGCGAGCCCTCCAGGACCACCACTCCGGTGTTCCGCAGCGGGTGGACGGCGGCGAAGTCCGCGTCGAGGTTGTGCGCGCGGACCGCGGTCCACAGACGGATGGCCGCGCCGTGGCTGACCATCGCGACCGTCCCGGCCCCGCTGCGGGCGGCCTCCGCGACGACGGCGTCGTACCGCGCCAGTGTCCCGGTCCCGGTCTCGCCGCCCGGCCCGGGCATCCGCAGCTCCCGGTCCCCGGCGGCCCAGGCCAGGACCGTCCGCAGGTAGGCCTGTCCGCGCTCGGAGTCCCCGGGCTCCCCCTCCAGCGCGCCGGCGGACACCTCACGGATGCCGTCGCGGACGATCACGTCGAGTCCGCGGGCGGCGGCCAGCGGCTCGGCGGTGAGGCGGGTGCGGACCAGGGTGGAGGCGTAG
This sequence comes from Streptomyces carpinensis, assembly GCF_002154505.1. GTDB lineage: Bacteria > Actinomycetota > Actinomycetes > Streptomycetales > Streptomycetaceae > Streptomyces > Streptomyces carpinensis. Next base: position 6,919 of record NZ_MUBM01000076.1, read on the forward strand.
ACGGCCTCGATGTCCTCCTCGGCGAGCGCCTCGGGCAGCGCGGCGGCCTGCCGCCGGCCGAGCTCGGTCAGGCCCGGCCCCGGGAAGGCCGTGTCCAGCAGGGCGGCCAGATTGGACGGAGTCTCGCCGTGGCGTACGAGGAGCAGGCGCATGCAGGTTCCCGGAACGGAGGGGTCGGTGCCGGCCCGCGCACTTCGCGCACAGGAAACGGCCACTTCAGGGTAACGGTGCCTGTATGAGCCCAGACGTCGACCTCACCGTCCCGCGAACCGGTGCCCATGCCGCCCTGAAGCGGCTGCTCGCGCTGGACTGCGGCCTGTTCCGGGTGGCGGCCGAGCGCCACTGGCCCGGCGCCGAGCCCGTGCTGCCCCGGCTGAGCCGGAGCGCGAACCACGGCGTGCTGTGGTTCGTCACGGCCGCCGCGATAGCGGCGAGCCGGACACCGCGCGCCCGCCGGGCCGCGGTCCGGGGCCTCGCCTCCCTCAGCCTGGCCTCGCTGACCATCAACACGCTCGGCAAACGCTCGGTGCGCCGCCCCCGGCCCGAGCTGGACCCGGTGCCGATCGTGCGCCGGCTCCACCGGCAGCCGATCACCACCTCCTTCCCCTCGGGTCACTCGGCCTCGGCCGCCGCGTTCGCGACCGGCGTCGCCCTGGAGTCCCGGGGCTGGGGCGCGGCGGTGGCCCCGGTCGCCTTCTCGGTGGCGGTCTCCCGCGTCTACACCGGCGTCCACTTCCCGAGCGACGTGCTGGCGGGCGCCGCGCTCGGCGCGGGGGCCGCGTTCGCCGTACGGGGCCTGGTGCCGACGCGTGCGCAGATCGCGCCCCCGGCCCGGCCGCGGGCCGCCGTGCCGGCATTGCCCGAGGGCGAGGGCCTGGTCCTCGTCACGAACAACGCCTCCGGCACCGCCGACCGGGCCCGGGCGCTGCGCGCCGCGCTGCCGAAGGCGGAGGTCGTCGTGTGCGAACCGGACGACATCCCCGCCGAGACGGAGAAGGCGGCGGGGCGCGCCCGGGTGCTCGGGGTGTGCGGCGGCGACGGCACCGTGAACACGGCCGCGCAGGCCGCGCTGCGCCACGGCCTGCCGCTGGCGGTGCTGCCCGGCGGCACGCTCAACCACTTCGCGTACGACCTGGGTGTGGAGGACGCGCGTGACCTGGCCGGAGCCCTGGAGCGGGGCGAAGCCGTGCGGGTGGACGTGGGCCGCTTCAGCTCCGGACGCAGGCGGGGCATCTTCCTCAACACGTTCAGCCTGGGCGTGTACCCGGAGCTGGTGCGCGAGCGCGAGCGCTGGACGGACCGGATCGGCGGCTGGCCCGCCGGGGTGCTGGCGGCGGTGCGGGTGCTGCGCGCGGACCGTCATCCGCTGGAGGCGGAGTTCCAGGGGCGCCACCGCCCGCTGTGGCTGCTGTTCGCCGGCAACGGCACCTACCACCGCATGGGGCTGGCGCCGGGCCGCCGCCTGGACCTGGCGGACGGAGTGCTCGACGTGCGAGTGGTGCACGGGGGCCGCAGGCCCGCTCTGCGGCTGCTGTCGGCGGCCCTCGCGGGCCCGCTCACCCGGTCCCCCGCGCACGCGGCGGTCCAGGTGGCCCGGCTGCGCCTGACCGGCCTGTCGCCCGGCACCCTCCTCGCCTACGACGGGGAGGTCACGGAGGTGGAGGGCGAGGTGCGGCTGGAGAAGCTGCCCGAGGCGCTGACGGTGTACCGGCCGCTGCCGGGGAGCTGATCCCCGGCAGCCGGCGCTCTTGGTCCACATTCTGATACGGCTATCTCATAATTCGACATGCGCGCGTACCGTGATCCCTACCGCCCCGGGCCGCGGGCCCGCGGGGCCAGGTGACGAGAAGGGGTACCGCCATGCCGAAACCGCAGGAGACGGCCGTCTACACGCACGGGCACCACGAGTCCGTGCTGCGCTCGCACACCTGGCGCACCGCCGCCAACTCGGCGGCCTACCTGCTCGGCTCGCTGAAGCCCCACATGAAGATCCTGGACATCGGCTGCGGACCGGGCACCATCACCGCGGACCTGGCGGAGCTGGTTCCCGACGGCCACGTCACGGGCGTCGACCGGGCGCCCGGCATCCTGGAGCAGGCTCGCGCCGCGGCCGACGGCCGGGGGCTGGACAACGTCGACTTCGCGGTCGCGGACGTGCACGCCCTGGACTACCCGGACGACACGTTCTGCGTGGTCCACGCCCACCAGGTGCTGCAGCACGTGGGCGACCCCGTGCAGGCGCTGCGCGAGATGCGGCGGGTGACCAAGCCGGGCGGGTTCGTCGCCGTCCGGGACGCGGACTACGCGGCGATGACCTGGTATCCCGAAGCACCCGGTCTGGAGGACTGGCTGGACCTGTACGAGCGGGTGGCCCGCGCCAACGGCGGCGAGCCCGACGCGGGACGCCGGCTGCGCTCCTGGGCGCTGGCCGCGGGATTCACGGACACCGCCGTCACGGCCACCTCCAGCACCTGGACGTACGCGACCCCGGCCGAGCGGAAGTGGTGGAGCGGCCTGTGGGCCGACCGCACCCTGGCGTCGGCCTACGCCGAGCGTGCCACCGGGGGCGGCCACGCGACCGAGGAACAACTGCGGGACGTGTCACGGGCGTGGCGCGAGTGGGGGAAGCGGGAGGACGGCTGGTTCGCCGTACTGCATGGAGAAATCCTGTGCCGCAAAGCCGCCTGATGTCCGATTCACGGGAATGATGACGGGTTTACGGGAAACCCGCACGACAGGAGGTCGATATGGTTCCCATCCTGCTCGTACTGCTTCTGGCGCTGATTCTCTTCGGGGTCGGATTCGCGGTGAAGGTGCTCTGGTGGATCGCGTTGGCGGTCCTCGTCGTCTGGCTGCTGGGTTTCCTGGTCCGCGGGACGGCCGCAGGCGGAGGCAGGGGCCGTTGGTACAGGTGGTAGCAGACCGTGCGTCAATTCCGGTGATTTCTGGAAAGTGAGCCCCGGGACCTCGGTCCCGGGGCAAATGGCAAAACAAATCCCGGGAACGGCGAACCGGGGAGAAAGCAATCCCGGGAACGACGTCCCGGGGGAAAGTGATCCCCGGAATGACGTCCCCGGGCAGGAAGTGATCCGGGACGTCATTCCCGGGGAAGCAGCGGTCCCAGCGGCCCGAGGTCCAGATTCAGGTCCTCGGGCCGCAGGCCGTAGCGGTCGCGCAACTCGGCCATGCGGTCCTCCAGGAGCATCAGCGTGAGGCCGATCCGCTCCTCCTGCTCCTCGGTCAGATCCCCTGTGTCGAAACGGCGCAGCGCCTGGCGCTCCATGAGCTGGCGCAGCAGTTCCACGACGGTCAGGACGAGTTTGACCAGGTCCCGCTCCACGGTGTCGGGTTCGAGGTCCAGATGCCTGCGGGGCGTCACGGCGATTCCTCCAAGACCTCGAAGGGGGACGGAACCTGTTCGTTCACCGAGCTGATCAAGGCGTTCAGGTCGATGCGCACGAGGTCGACGTCCGCGATGCGCAGGGTGATGTCCCCGGTGATGACGACCCCGCCGGCCAGCAGCCGGTCGAGCAGGTCGACCAGGGCGATCTCACGGCGTTCGACGACCGTCACGGCACCTCCTGCTGCGGCAGCTCGCCCGCGAAGGAGTAAGCGGCCCAGGGACCGGTGAGCTCCACACGCAGCCCCGGGGCGTCGTCCTTCGTCCGGTCCACGAGTTCCACGAACTCCTCGGAATGGCCGCGCGGCACGAGATAGGCGGCATTGAGCACGTTCCGTCCGGCGGCGCCGGAGAGGGTGGCGTTCTGCGGGGCGTGCAGCCGGGAGTCCTCGGCGAACGCGGAGAGTTTCTCGTGCAGCCGGGTCGCGAACGTCTCGGCCTTCTGCCACACGTCCTCGCGGGCCATGGTCTGCTGCCGCCGCCGGCGCAGATAGTCCCGGCCGGACGCGGCCTTCGGCCCGGTCTCCGCGGGCGAAGCCTCCGCCTCCTGAGGCTGCTCGGTCTCCAGATAGACCTTCACCCCCCACTCCACGCGCCCCTGGAGCCGTTCCAGGGTGGCGCGGATGTGCTCCTCACGGGACTCGATCATGCTGCGCACCCCGCTGTCGTCCCGGAACACGGTGGCCATCCGCAGCGGCAGCGGGGTGGTGACGACGGTGAGCGCGTCGATCACGCCCTGGTGGGCGCGGGCGGTGGCGGCGAGCCAGTCCAGGTCCTCCAGATGGGTGCGCAGCGGCTCCTCCGAGAAGTCCCGCTCCGGTACCTCGCTGACGACGGCGACCAGGCCGTGATGGGTGAGCATCTTGGCCGGGGCCCCCGCCACTCCGGTCAGCTGCGCCTGGAGGGGCGCGCCGAGGGGGCGGCAGACGGCGTACACGTACCGCAGTCCGGTCATGGGGCCTCCTTCGGGTGGGTGTGGGCGCGACCGGTGCCCTGCTCCAGTTCCTCCAGCCGGGCCAGGCGCTCGCGCAACTCGGCGTTCTCCTTCGCGAGCTCGTCACGCCGGGCCCGTGAGGACAGCGCCGGGTCGCTCTCCCACCAGTCGATGCCCATCTCCTTGGCCTTGTCGACGGAGGCGACGACCAGCCGGAGCTTGACGGTCAGCAGTTCGATGTCGAGCAGGTTGATCCGGATGTCGCCCGCGATGACGATCCCCTTGTCGAGCACCCTCTCGAGGATGTCGGCGAGGTTGGCACCGCTGCCCGGACCGTACGGTTCGGGCAGCCGGCTCGGCGTCGTCATCGGCGGCTCCCGCCCTGCGCGTACTCGTACTCGTCGTCGTGCTCTCCTTCGGCCTCATCCTCGGGATACTCGTCCTCCGAGGACCTGCCGCGGCCTTCCGCCTCCTCCCCTTCTTCTTCCCCCTCTTCCTCTCCGTCCTCGTCCTCGCCTTCCTCTTCTTCCTCGTACTCGCCCTCGCCGTCCTCCTCGTAGGGCTCCTCCTCTTCCTCCTCGTCCTCGTAGGAGGCCTCCTCCTCGTCCGGCTCTTCGGAAGCCTCGCGCTCCTCCTCCGCGACCGCGTCCTCGTGGCTGCGGACGACCTCGCTGTCACGGATCTCTCCGCGCCAGCTGTCCTCCGCCTCTCCCTTCATGGTGATGAAGCGGGCGAAGTTCTTCAGGTCGAGCCGTGCGCGGCGGCCCTGGGCGCGCCAGATGTTGCCGGTCTTCTCGAAAAGGCCGCTCGGGTAGTACTCCATGACCAGGAGGACGCGGGTGAGGTTGTCCCCGAGCGGGTGGAAGGAGACGACACCCTTGGTAGTGCCCTTGGCGCCCTCCGACGTCCACTGGATGCGGTAGTCGGGGATCTGCTCGGTGGTGGTGGCCTTCCAGCTGCGGTTGGACCAGAAGACCTTCGCCTGCCAGTCCGAGTGGGTGTCGTCGGCCTTGCTGGCGCTCTTCACGCCCTTGGCAAAGGTGCTGAAGTCCTGGTACTGGGTCCACTGGTCGTAGGCGGTGCGTACCGGCACGCCCACGTCGATGAACTCCATGATGACGGTGGGCTTGTTGCCTCCGCGGCCCTTGCGCTTGCCCTTGCCCCCACCCAGATTCGACAGCGTGTCCTTCACCTTGTCCTTGGCGCGCGAGCCGCCGATCTCCAGCGCGGAGCGCACCGGACCCTTGCCCTCGGCGAGCTTGCGGCCGGCATCGAGGGCCAGCTTGGCGAACCCCGGGCTGTTGCCCTCGGCGATGTCGCTGAGCTTGCCGGTGGTCTCACCGAGCTTGCGGCCGAAGCCGGCCAGCAGTCGCTCGGCCTGTGCGACGGCGTACTCCTGCGCCTCCGCCTTGAGCCGGTCGGCGGCCTCGCTGTGGGCCAGCACGGCCAGCGGGCTCTCCTTCGACGCCGCGCCCGCCGCCCGGCCGGCGGCGGACTTCGCGGATCGTAGGGCCTCGGTCATCGCTCACCGCCACCCTTCGGCAGCCGGGACCGGACAGCGCGACTCGCGCCACCGGCCGCGGCCGTGGTCTTCTCGGCCGTCCTGCGGCCCTGAGTCCTCTGCGCCGCCGCCTTCTTGGCGGGGGCCTTCTTGCCCGGCTTCTTCGCCGCTTCCCTGCCCGGCGCGCCGGCCTGTGCCTTCTTCGCGGTCTTCTGCGCAGGAGCCTTCTTCGCGCCTTCCTTCCTCGGGGGTGCCTTCGTGCCGGCCCCCTCCCGGTCCCGCCTCTCGCGCCGTCCGGACGTCTCCGCCGACTCGTCCGTGGACTCCTGCTCCGAATCGTCGCCGGCATCGGAATCCCCGTCGGCCTCACGGCCCTCCCGGTCGTCGTAGTCGTCGTCGTACTCATCCTCGTCGCGGCCCTCGCGTCCGCCGTCCCCGGTCTCCTGCTCGCCGCCGATGTCGGGCACGACGCCCGCCAGCTGGTCGCGGACCTGCGAGGTGCGGCCGTGCAGCCGGTCGGCGAGCGCGCCCATCTGCCGTTCGACCATCGCCCCGGAGGCCGCCTTGCCGACGCCCCTCAGGTCCTGGCGCAGCTGGTCCCCGATCTCCTTGAACTGTGGGTTCTCCTTCAGCTGCTGGTTGACCAGGTCCGCCACCGCGCGCGGACCGAGATTCATCTTCTTGCCCGCCACCAGGCTGCCCACGGCGACGGCCATCTTCAGTTTCCTCGTCCGTCCCAACAGGTATCCGGCCCCTACCGCGAGGCCGAGTCCCATCCGGTTCATCGTGCCGTCCCCTCACCCGTCCCCGCGCCACCGCGCAGGCCGATCTCCAGCCGGTCCAGAAGTTCGTCCTCCTGGCGGTCGAACTCCTCCTCGGTGATCTCTCCCGCCTCCAGCCGCTCTTCCAGCTGTGCGAGTTCGGCCCGGACGGCGGCCGGGTCGTAGTAGACCCGCTCCGCCTCACGCAGCACCTGCTTGATCACCCAGCCGCTGGCGCGCGCCGGAGCGAGCGGCAGCAGCACCACTTCCGAGAGCAGTCCCATGACTCATCCCGTTCCCGCGTCGGCCCCGGCCGTGGTGCCCGCCGGCTCGGACGGGCCGGGCTCGACGAAGCTGTAGGGAGGCAACGGTCCGTTGACGCGAAGTTCCAGGTGGGGCATCTCCTGGCGGGCCTTCTCGACGGCGTCCACGAACTGCGCCGACGCGTCCCGGTCCACCAGGAACGAGGCATTGACCAGCCAGCCGGTCGACTGGGGGCCCTCGCTGATCGCGGCCGCCCCGGGCTGCAGCGCGCGGATCACCTGGGCGCCGTCCTCGGCCTCGCGGGCCTTGACCGCGTTCGCGACCATCTCGCCGAGCCGGAGCTTGTCGTCGTAACTTCCGCCGCCGGCCTGCCGGTTGGCTTCCGCCTGGGCCCGGATGTCGGGGTTCTCCGCCATCACCCGGTGCAGCACGGCCTCCTCGACATGGCTGCCCTTGACGTTGTACTCGACCTTGCCGTCCAGCGCCCGCAGACGTTCCAGGTAGTGCTCCGCGCGTTCACCGAGAACGCTCGTGACCGTGTCGTCGTCCGGGGCGACGCTGCCGAACCGCATCGGCAGCACACAACCGGCCGCGCCGATCTCGCTGAGCACGTTCTGGTGGGCCAGCAGGTCCCTGCGCTTGGGACGCAGCTCTTCGGGCGCGTCGCTGACCACGGCCGCCAGTTCGCCCGCCTTCAGCACGCGGACCGGCAGCGGCGGGTCGCCGACGCCGGCCATACCCTCCGGCGGCGCGGGGTGCGAGGCGGCTGTGATCCCGTAGACGTAGGTGCTCACTCCTGCTCCTCCCTCCTGCGCGTGGTCGCCTTACGAGGCCGCGGCCGGGACTCGGTCTCGCCCGAGTGCTCCGTCCGCGCCTGCTTGAAGGCGTCGGAGATCGTCTCGGCGGCGCCGGACAGCGCCCCCTTTGACTTGCCGCGCGCACCGGACTCGGTGACCTCGCCGACCAGGTCGGGCAGGCCCGGGGCCTTGTGGGGGCCCGCTTCCAGATCGAGCCGGTTGCACGCCTCGGCGAAGCGCAGATACGTGTCCACGCTGGCGACGACTACGCGCACGTCGATCTTCAGGATCTCGATACCGACCAGGGAAACCCTCACGAACGCGTCGATCACCAGGCCCCTGTCGAGGACGAGTTCCAATACGTCGTAGAGGCCGCTGGTGCCGCCTCCACCGCCGGACGTCTGTGCCGGGACAACGGTCATGCCGACCGTGCCTCCTTGTCTGTGAGTGAGATGACAAATGTCCTTGTGTGGTCTTGCGTGCGTGTTCCTTTGCGTGCGGGCGGCCCGGCGGCCGCCGAGCCTCTATTTGTCGGCTCGTCCGCGTTCGTAGCGGCTCCGGCGCTGGTAGCCGGTGAGCTGCCCCTCGCTGTCGAGTTCGACCAGGTAGCTCGCCATCAGGCTCATGGTGTCGGGCACCCGGGCCAGTTCGAGGACTTCGACCTCCAGCGCCCAGCCGTCCTCCGTCTGCTCGAAGGTCGTGACGGACTCCGCCGTCAGACCGGTCAGCTCGGCGAACTGGGCGCGCGCCTCGCGCAGCACCTCCATGGGCTTGGGCCGGGGCGCGGCAGCGCCCTGGTCGTTCGCACGGTTGTCGTCGTCGGTGCCGGTGTGAGACTCCTGTGGTTCTTGTGCGTTCTGTGAACGCTGCGATTTGGCTGTGTTGTCTGTATTCGCCATGGCCACCTCTCCACTCCGTGTGGCCGCAGCTTCCTTGGCCAAACCTTCACAACGGCAGGCGTCCTGGCTGCCGGGTGTCCGGCCTGCGCACAGGGATGCGTGTGACCGAATCACCCGCGCAGTGCGTCGAGGCGCCGCCGTGCCGGTCCCAGGGCACGGCCGCGGGCGGGCAGGCCGGCCCAGGGGCGGGTCCGGGCCTGATCGAGGGCGTCGGCGATCGTCCAGCGCCGCGCACCCAGGTCGGGGTCGTCGAGCTGGTCCCAGGAGATGGGCACGGCGACCGGTGCGCCGGGCCTGGCGCGAACGGTGTAGGGGGCGACCGCGGTCTGGGCGTAGGCGTTGCGCTGCACGTCGAGGTAGAGGCGGTCGCCGCGGTCCTTCTTGCGGGCGGCCGTGGTGAGCCGGTCGGGATGTCCGGCGGCCAGCAGTTCGGCGGCGTCCCGGGCGAATTCCCGTACCTCGTCGAAGCCGTGGCCCGCGTCGAGGGGCACGACCACGTGCAGTCCGCGCGAGCCGGTCGTCATCAGCCCCGAGGGCAGCTTCAGCCCGTCGAGCAGCTCGCCCAGCAGCCGGGCCGCCTCGCGGACGCGCCCGAAGTCGTCGTCGAAAGGGTCGAGGTCGAAGACCAGCCGGTCCGGCCGATCGGTGTGCCCGGTGCGCGACAGCCAGCGGTGCAGCGTCAGACAGGCCTGGTCCGCCAGGTACACGAGGCCGGCGGTGTCGTCGCAGACGGCGTGCGTGACCGTGCCGCCTTCCTTGGCGACCTCGGCCCGGGTGATCCAGTCCGGGTAGTGCTCCGGGGTGTTCTTCTGCATGAACACCGGCCCGTCCAGTCCGTCCGGATGCCGCTCCAGCATCAGCGGACGGCCGCGCAGGTGCGGCAGCAGGTACCGCGCGACGGACCGGTAGTAGTCGACCAGGTCGCCTTTCGTGTACTCCTCCGCGTGCCCCCCGTCCCTTCCGCTTCCGTCGTCCTCCTCTCCTTCGCCGGCGGGGAAGAGGACCTTGTCCGGCCGGTGCACCTCCACGGTGCGCCGGCCGGCCCGCACCGTGCGCGTATCGCCGCTCACGGCACCACCGCCTCCTCCACCAGCAGCCGGGCGGAGGCCGCGATCGACTCGGCGTCGATGCCGGCCGCGTGCAGCTGCTCGGCGGGCGAGGCCGAACCGGGCATCGCACGGACGGCGAGCCGGACCAGGCGCGGCACCGGGCGTCCGTCGAGGAAGGCCTCGAGGACCGCGTCGCCGATGCCGCCCTCCTCGTGGTGGTCCTCGACCGTGAGCAGGCAGCCGGTGTCCTCGGCGGCCTGCCGCAGCGTGGCGCGGTCGACGGGCTTGACGGAGTACAGGTCGATCACCCGGACCGGGATGCCCTCCCGCTCGAGGCTGTCGGCGGCGGCCAGCGCCTCGTGCAGGGTGACGCCCGCGGCGACGATCGTCAGCCGGTCCCCGGCGGAGGACCGCAGCACCTTGCTGCCGCCGACGGGGAACTCCTCGTCGGGCCCGTAGAGCACCGGGCTCGCCCCGCGCGAGGTGCGCAGGTAGCGGATGCCGACCAGGTCGGCCATCTCCGCGACGAGCTTCGCGGCCTGGTTGGCGTCGCTCGGGTACAGCACGGTGGAGCCGTGCACGGCCCGCATCATCGCCAGGTCCTCCAGGCCCATCTGACTGGGCCCGTCCTGCCCGATGGCGACGCCCGCGTGGGAGCCGTTGAGGTTGATGCCGGATCCACTGACGGAGGCCATCCGCACGAAGTCGTAGGCGCGGCTGAGGAAGGCCGCGAACGTGGAGGCGTAGGGCAGCCAACCGCGCCGGGCGACGCCGACCGCCGTCGCGATCATCTGCTGTTCGGCGATGTAGCACTCGAAGTAGCGGTCGGGGTGCTCCTTGGCGAAGAACTCCGAGCGGGTGGAGTCGCCGACCTCGCCGTCGAGGGCCACGACGTCGCCGCGCGCGGTGCCGAGCGCGGCCAGCGCCTGACCGTAGGCGTCGCGGGTGGCGACCTCCTCGCCCTTGTCCCAGCGGGGCAGTTCGAGGCTGCCGTTCCCGACGGCGTGCAGCGAGCGGGCGGACGGCGGCTCGTGCACACGGACCCGGACGTCGCGGACACCGCCGAGTTCCTCGATCGCCTCGTCGGGGTTCTTCAGCGGCTTGCCGTGCAGCCCCTCGCGGTCCTCGGACTCCTTGGCACCCTTGCCCTTGAGGGTGCGGGCGATGATCGCCGTGGGCTGCCCCTTCGTGGAGATCGCCTCGCCGTAGGCGCGGTCGATCGCGTCCACGTCGTGGCCGTCGATCTCGACGGTGTGCCAGTCGAAGGCGCGGAAGCGACGGGCGTAGGCGTCCAGGTCGTGGCCGTGCCGGGTGGGGCCGCGCTGTCCGAGCCGGTTGACGTCGAGGATCACGGTCAGGTTGTCGAGGTGCTCGTACCCGGCGGCCTCGGCGGCCTCCCAGATCGATCCCTCGGCCATCTCGCTGTCCCCGCACAGCACCCACACCCGGTAGTCGGCGTGGTCGAGCCGCTTGCCGGCGAGCGCGATGCCGACCCCGATCGGCAGGCCCTGCCCCAGGGACCCGGTGGCCGTCTCCACCCACGGCAGCCGCTGCGGCGTGGGGTGCCCCTCCAGGCGGCTGCCCAGCTCGCGGAAGGTGAGCAGTTCGGCGTCGTCGATGGGGCCGGCCGCCTTGAAGGCGGAGTACAGCAGCGGGGAGGCGTGCCCCTTGGACAGCACGAAGCGGTCGTTGCCGGGGTGCTCCGGCCGGTCGAAGTCGTAGCGGAGGTGGTTGGCCAGGAGCACGGCCATCAGATCGGCGGCGGACATGGAGGACGTGGGATGCCCCGAGCCCGCCGCCGCCGAGGCCCGCACGCTGTCGACACGCAACTGCTGTCCGAGGTCGACGAGTTCGGCGGTGTTCATGAGTCTCCTTCCGCGGGGATGTCGTCACGCTTGACCGGGCCGGGGGCGGGGTGGTGTTCGTGGTGTCCGGGACCGGGCTGGTTCTTGGCGGGCTCACCACCGGGCTGGTTCTTCGCGGGCTCACCACCGGGCTGGTTCTTCGCGGGCTCCCCGCCCGGCTGTTTCTTCGCGGCCTCGGCGCCCGGTCGCCGCGCGTTCTTCGTGTTCTCGTCGTGCACGTTCTTCTCGTTCTTCTCGTTCTTCTCGTCCTCGGTGCTCTCAGTGGCTCCCACCGGCGCTCCCGCCCGGGGTTCCTCCGTCCGGCCCCCCACCCGGGCCAGCTCGGGGGAGGAGGTGTCCAGCGGCACCGACCAGGACCGTACGAGTCCCAACTGGACGGCTTGGCGCGGCAGTACGGCGTTCAGCAGCCAGTCCGCCGCCACCCGTACCCGGTTGGCCGGCATCGCCGCGAGGTGGTAGCCGCGGGTGATGGCGCCGGCCACCGCACCGGAAAGCGGGACGCCGAGCGGATTGGCGGCGGCGTGGGCGCCGCCGAGGTCCACGACGAAGCCCAGGTCCCGATGGCGGTAGGGGCGCGGCGCACAGACACCGAGCGAGGCGGCGACGTTGATGGCGGCCACCCTGCCCTGCCGCCAGGCGTGCTGGGCGGTCATCGGCGTGTACGCGCCGGGCTTGTTCGCGTCGGGTACGGCCGCGGCGTCGCCGCACGCGAACACCTCGGGATGCCCCGGCACCTGGAGATAGGGGTCGACGACGAGCCGCCCGCGCTCGAGCGGCCGGCCGGTGCTCTTCACGAGCGGGTCGGGCCGTACGCCCACGCACCACACCAGCGTGCGGGTCGGTACGAACTCGCCGTCGGTCAGGAGCACGCCCTCGTGCGTGGCCTCCTTGACCGAGGTGCCCATGCGGACGTCGACGCCCCGTTCCCGCAGCACCCGGTCCGCGGTGCGCGAGAGCCGCTCGTCCAGCTCCGGCAGCACGCGGTCCGCGACGTCCAGGAGCATCCAGCGCGGACGCATCCCCTGCCGCAGCGGGTGCCGGCGCACCTGGGCGTCGGTGTACATCTTGCCGTGCGCGGCGACCTCGGTGCCGGTGTAGCCCGCCCCGACCACGACGAAGGTGCAGCGGGCGGCGCAGCTGTCGCGGTCCTCGGCGGCGGCCGCGAGCTCGATCTGCCGGGTCACGTGGTCGCGCAGGTACAGCGCCTCGGGCAGCCCCCGGAAGCCGTGCGCGTGCTCGGCGACACCCGGGATCGGCAGCAGCTTGTTGACGCTGCCCACCGCCAGCACCAGCCGGTCGTAGTCCAGCGTCCCCACGCCGCCCTCGGGGTCGGTGTAGCGCACGGTGCGCGCGTCCATGTCGATGCCGTCGGCCTCGCCGAGGACCAGGCGCACGCCGGGCAGGGCGCCGGAGAGCGAGACGGCGACCCGGCGCGGCTCCAGGATGCCCGCGGCCACCTGCGGAAGCAGCGGCACGTACAGAAAGTAGTCGGTCGGGTTCAGCAGGGTGATGTCGGCTTTGTTCCGGGACATCCGGGACAGGGTCTGGGCCGCACGGTATCCGGCGAAGCCGGCACCGACGATCACGATGCGGGGTCGACTCACGGTTCGCCTCCGGCACTGTCGCGTACCTCGTACGGAACTGGAGTCTTTACGTTCGGACCATGCCGGGCTCGCGGGGCCTGGCACGCCCTCCCCCACTGCCTCAAGGGTGTGGGCGGTGCCCCCAGCGGCGTTGTCGTCGGTCGCCGACGCTCCGCGTCGACTCCCTCCTCCGCCTTGCAGCCGCACGCACCAGGCCCGGCTCCCTGATCCGGCCTGATCCAAACGAAAGACCCTAACCGCGTCCCCCCGGCCGGGGCACCCAAACGTCGGGGCACCGGGCCCGCTCCGGCCGGACACGGTGCGGGGCCCGTCGGTTTCCGTCCGCGCCGCCGGGTACTCGGGAGCGCGACCCGAACCCGCCCATGTCGTGGAGGTATCGCCACATGCCCGAGTACGGTTACCACCTGTCGTGCGAGCAGTACGGCCCGGCGGAACTCGTGGAGCAGGCGCGCATGGCCGAGCAGGCCGGCTTCCAGGCGCTGTGGATCTCGGACCATTACCACCCGTGGAACGACGCGCAGGGCCAGAGCCCCTTCGTCTGGTCGGTGATCGGGGCGCTGTCCGAGGCGGTGTCCCTGCCCGTGGAGACGGCCGTGACCTGCCCGACCGTGCGGATCCACCCGGCTGTGCTGGCGCAGGCCGCCGCGACCAGCGCGGTGATGACCGAGGGCCGGTTCCGGCTGGGCGTCGGCACCGGCGAGGCGCTCAACGAGCACATCCTCGGCGACCGGTGGCCGCCCGCGCACATCCGGCTGGAGATGCTGGAGGAAGCCGTCCAGGTGATGCGCCGGCTGCTGACCGGTGAGGAGGTCAGCCACCACGGCACGCACTACACGGTGGAGAACGCCCGTCTGTACACCGTCCCCGACGAACCCGTCCCGATCGACATCTCCGGTTTCGGCCCAAAGGCGACGTCGCTCGCGGCGCGCGTGGCCGACGGCTACATCACGATGATGCCGGACGAGGAGATGGTCACCCAGTACCGCAAGGGCGGCGGTGGCGCCAAGCCGGTCAGCGGCGGCACGAAGGTGTGCTTCGGACACGACCGCGACGAGTGCGTCCGTACCGTGCACGACCTGTGGTACAACGAGCAACTCCCCGGCGAGATGGGCCAGGTGCTGCCGACGCCCCGTCACTTCGAGCAGCTCAAGCCGCTGGTCACCGAGGACATGGTCCGTGAGAACGTGGTGTGCGGCGACGACGCCGACCAGCACGTGGCCGCGCTCAAGGAGTTCGCCGACGCGGGCTTCGACCGGGTCTACGTCAACCAGATCGGCTCCGACCAGCGCGGCTTCTTCGACTTCTACCGCACGAAGGTGCTGCCGCAGCTGCCGCGGTGACGGGTGGTTTGGTGTCCGTCGCTCAGGACTCGGTGTCCTCGGGGCGTGTCGGTCGCGGAACGGCGGCCGGCGCCTCCGGAGGGGTGGTGGGCATCGGCGGCACCGTCCCAGGAGCCGCATCGCCGCGCCCGCGGTCGTGCCCGCCCGCGGTCGTGCCCGCCCGCGGGCCCACCGGTCCCCGCGGGCAGGGATCGCGCCGCTGCGGGCCGCGCCGCCTCGCGCAGCGCGTACGCCACCGCGCCCAGAATCGCCGCGGTGATCAGCGCGGCGGCCCAGCCGGGCAGCCCGATCGCGAGAGCCAGCCCCACGGCCAGGGCCACGGCCGCGCCCGCGTAGAGGGCGACGGCGCCGGACGCGGCGTACAGCATGGCCGTGCGGCGCTGCCTGCGCGTCTGCTCGCGCAGCTCGTCGCGCACCGTCTCACGCGCCACCTGCGCCAGTTCGTCGACCAGTTGCTTGTCCAGATGATCCAAGCCATTCATTCCCTGCGGGTACCCGCCCGTCCATGCGGGTAACGCCGCCCCGCGGCCACCGGCTCCCGGTTGCGCGCCGAATGGATCTCTCCTTTCTCCGGTGCCAACTAGGCTCGCCCGCATGGAGATTCTGGGAGCCAGCCTGCGCGTCTGCGTCGACGACCTGGAGACCGCCGTCCCCTTCTACGAACGTCTTGCGGGCGGCAGAGCCCTCCGGTTCGAACGCGGTGGCGTCCAGGTGGCCGCCGTCGGCTGCTTCCTGCTGATGAGCGGCCCCGAGTCGCAGCTGGAGGTGCTGCGCAAGGTGACGGCGACCATCGCCGTCGAGGACGTCGACGAGGCCCACCGGGTCCTGACCGAACTCGGCGCCCGCATCGTCGCGGGCCCGGTCCCGACCCCGGTGGGCCGCAATCTGATCGCCATGCACCCGGACGGTGCGGTGTACGAGTACGTGGACCGCCGCGGCTGAGCGGCGGCCCGCGACGGCTCAGGACGAGGGCGGGCGCATCCGGAAGTCGTAGCGCGCCGGAAGTTCCTCGCCGCCGATCCGGTCCCACACCCGGCCGAGTCGCTCGTCGCCCTCGCGCAGGTCGGCGACCTCGAAGCCCTCGTCGAAGACGGCCCGCGCCTCGGCACGCCGTCCCTCGGCGAGCAGCAACTCGGCCTGAAGCAGCCGGAACCGGCCACGCTCCCGGGTCGCCGGGTGCAGCCGCTGCCACACCGAGCGCGCGTCCGCCGGGCGCCGTACCCGTAGCAGCGCCTCGATGGCCTCACGTCCGAGCGCGGCGGTGGCCGCGGTCCACGCCTCGCCGTTGTCGCGCCGTTCGTGGCACAGGTCGTCGAAGGCCTCGGCGTACCGGTCGGCGGCCCGCTCCTCGTGGCCGGCCTCCTGGTCGGCGACGGCGAGGCAGCGCAGCAACGGCCAGACGGACGGCGCCAGTTCCAGCGCCCGCTCCCAGCTGCGCACCGCCTGAGCCCGGTCACCTGCGTGCCACTGGGCCACACCGAGGTGGTACTCGGTGAGCGGGGCGGCCGGGGCCGTCTCCAGCAGGTCCCGCCAGTGCGGGGCGACCAGTGTCTCGCCCGGCGGCCGGACCCGGCGCGGCTCGGGGAAGGAGCCCGAGCTCAGCAGCTCCCGCCAGGGCTCCTGCGCCTCGCCGAGGGTGGACTCGGGGAACGGCGTGCCCGGCAGCTTCCAGCCGGCGCGCAGCACTTCGAGCGCGCCCCAGCCGGATCCGGTGCCGAGGATCTCGCCCGGCTCGGCGTCGGCGTACGGCTTCCAGGCCGCGTATGCGGCCTCCACGTCGGCACGGGGCAGCGCGGCCTCCAGCCGTGCCTCGGTCTGCCGGACGACGGTGTCCCACTCCCCCGTCGGCTTCGGTGCGTCGAGGGGGCCGTAGGACTCCAGCCACGCCACCTCGCTCTCCGCCTCCAGCCGTACGTGTTCCAGCTGGGTACGGGCGAGACCGGCCTGGATCTCGCAGTAGCCGCCGGTGCCCGGTTCGGTCAGCCACTGCTGCCAGCGGCGCCCGCCGGGACCCGCGCCCCAGACGAACAGCTTGCGGCCACGGAGCACGTCGGTGGAGGTCTGCACCAGCCCGTCGCCGGACTCGTCGAGGGCGGCGATCCAGCGGCGCCGTCCGTCGGGCACCTCGTAGAAGTAGTCGGCCGCGTAGGCGCCGGCCTGCGGGTACGTCCGGTCGACGCCGTCGTACGCCGGGACCGGCACCCGGCGCAGCCGGCGCTCGTGGCCGAAGTACCAGGCCTCCTCGGCGGGGACGACCACCCGGCGTTCCTCGGGCACGGCGATGTTGGACCACCAGTAGGTCGGCACCGGCCTCTCGTGAGGGTTGCGGATGCGGACGCCGACGTGCAGGAAGTCGGAGCCGTCCGGCAGCCACAGGTCGACCTGGAAGGGCAGGTCGCGCAGCCGTTCCCACTCCCACAGGCGCAGCATCGAGCCGCCGTCGGGGGCGGGGACGAGGGCGGCGTGCAGGGGCGAGCAGGAGAGGGTGGTGTGGCCGGTGGCGCCGATGTTCCACTCGATGCCGCCGGAGAACCAGGCGCCGTTGAGGGCGAAGTTGGCGGGCTGGAACACCGGGTTGCGGTAGAGGAGTTCCCGGCCGCTGGGCTTGTGCACGAGGGATGCGACGCGGCCGCCGAGGCCGGGGAGCACGGTGGCGCGCAGCCGGTCGTTCTCGAGGACGAGGGTGTCGATCCGGCGCGGCTCGCGCGTTCTGCCGTAGCCGTCGCGGACCCGCACCGGCAGCAGGCTGTGCAACGGGGCGTAGCCGACCTGCCGGGCCATGTCGTGCGGCAGGTCGGTCCTGTCCCGGTCCTCGATGTGGTGGACCTCGTCGAGCGGGCGCAGCGCGGGCAGCGGGTTGTCCGGCCCGAGTGCTGCGGCGGGCAGCGTCAGTACCTCACGTCGGATCGTCGTCACAACGACCATGGAAGCCGCTCGCCCGTGAGCTGACCAGGGGCGGCGCCGGTCAGGATTGCGCAAAGGCGCCCGGCGAAACCCGGTGGGCGGCCCCCCGTCCGGCGACGTACAGTCGGTCCTTCGGCGCCGCAGGCGATGGATGTCGAGGAGTACGGAGAGGCGATGAGCGAGCAGCACACCTACCGGGTGATCGTCCGGGGCACCTGGGACGGGCTGACCGAGGAGGCGCGGGCGCGGCTGCTCGCCGAGGCGGCCGACCACGGGATGACGAGCATGCGGTTCACGCAGGAGGGCTCGCTGTCGTACGAGCCGTCGCCGCTGAAGCACTTCTCGATGCGCTACGTCGTGGTCTGCGACGCGCAGGACGGTGAGGAGATGGCGGCCGCGATCGCGGAGGACCGCGCCGAGACCGCGCTGCGCGCTCTCGGCTACGGCTTTTGTGGCCTGAGGTCGACCGTCACGGATCTCGACACCATGAAGATCAACCGCAAGTCCGCATCTCGGCGGTGATGGCCCACCGTTCGTGGTCCCGCCAGGCGCCGTCGATGTAGAGCATGTCGGGCGAGTAGCCCTCCAGGCGGAAGCCGCAGGACCGGGCGAGGGCGATGGAGGCGGTGTTGCCCGGCTGGACGTTGATCTCCAGCCGGTGCAGGCCCATGGGCCCCAAGGCGTAGCCGACGACGAGGTTCAGGGCCTCCTTCATCAGCCCGCGCCCGGCGGCGTGTGCGAAGGCGCCGTAGCCGAGGGCGCCGGAGCGGAAGGCGCCCTGGACGATGTTGTTGATGTTGATGTATCCGGCGATGGCGCCGTCGTCCTTCTCGCAGACCAGGAAGCCGGCCCGGGCCGGGTCGTCGATCAGCCGTCCCGCGTAGGTGGCGTAGGTGTCGGCCGTGGACGGCGGGTAGAGCCACGGGTGGTGCAGTTCCCGGCTCTCCCGCACGCGGGTGGTGAACTCCGCGCCGTCGTCCTGCGTGAAGCTCCGGATACCGACGCGGGGGCCCTCGGCGAGGTAGCGGGATGCGGTGTGCGGCATCCCGCCACCCTACGCGGGCGCGTGCGCCGACGGCTCAGTCGGCCACCACCGGCAGCCGGAGCACTCCGGTGTCCGCCGGTGAGGCGGTCACGGTGACCGGCTTGACGCCCCGGTTCCCGAAGTAGGCGTCGTCGCTCGCCGCGATCACGAACCGCAGCCGGTGCCCTCGCTCGTACCGGTGCACGATGCCCGGGAGGGTCACCGTGAAGCTCCGGGTCACGTCGGGCACGCGCACCGGCGCGACCAGCCGGTGGACCAGCGTCCGGGTGCCGTCGGGGGCCACGTCGTACAGCTTGGCGAACAGCACGAGTCTGTCGGCGGCGTCTGACGAGCGCTGCGTGCGCTCCGCCTTCGGCGAGATCACCTTCAGCGTGGCCCGGGGTGCGCCGACGACGTCGACGGCGTGTGTCAGCGGCGCGCTGGTCCAGGCGAGGTAGGTGCCCTCGGTGTCGTACGGCGCGGGGTCGGGCAGCCCGACGACCCCGGCGAGCGAGCTCTCCGAATGGCTGGTGGGGACCAGCCAGTTGCTGTAGGTGCGGCTGCCGCGCGCGACCTTGCGGCGGTCGTCGACGAGACTTCCGTCGCCGGAGAGGTAGAGCGTCCGGCTGAGCGCGGGGACCTGGCCGGCGGTGGCGTAGGTGTGGCCGGGGTCGGTGATCCAGTCCCGGTAGTAGGCGAAGTCGGGCCCGGTGTCGGTGTTCCGGCGCCGGTGCAGGTAGCGGTCGAACCAGGCGAGGACGCGTCTGCCCACGTAGCTCGTCTCCAGGTTTCCCTTGGACAGGTCGAGTTCGCCGGCGGCGGGGTCGGTCAGGCCTCCGCTGTGGCCCCAGGACTGCCAGATCATCTTGGCCTCGGTGCCCTGGGCTTTGAGCGTGCGGTAGGTGGCGGTGGCCTCGTTGAGGTTGAACAGGCTGTCGGCCTGGCCCTGGATCAGCAGGGTGGGGGCCTTCACCCGGTCGAGGTAGGACACCGGGGAGACGCTGCGGGCGTAGGCGAGCAGTTGCCGCGTGCGGTCGGGCGGGTAGCCGCCCGAGTTGAGGGTGCGCACGGTGTCGCAGGCCCTGGTCACGAAGTGCAGGCAGGCGAGGGAGTTGATACGGGAGGGGTCGAGGGCGGGCTGCGTCAGCGGCTGGGTCTCTCCCATGAGGTAGAAGCCGTTGGTCCACTGCCATTTGAAGGCGCCGGGCACCGCGGCGGCGCCGACGGCGTTGTTCGGGTCGAGGGAGTAGGCGAGGTCGTTCCAGGTGATCATCGGGATCAGGGCGTCGACGCGGTGGTCGACGGCGGCCGTGGCCAGTTGGACGGCGCCGCCGTAGGAACCGCCGATCATGCCGACGCGCGGGTCGCCGGTGCCGTCGAGGGTGACGTAGTCGGCCCGGGTGCCGTCGTCGGCGCCGCGCTTTCCGGCGAGGAAGTCGATCAGTCCGGAGGCGGCCCGGCCGTCGATGTCCGGGTCGTCGAGGGAGATCAGGCAACCGGACTTGCCGAAGCCGAGGCCGGAGTAGACGAGGGAGACGTATCCCCGCTGGGCGAAGGCCTTGCCGATGGCGCCGGTCGAGCCGTCGTCCTTGCTGCCGCCGAATCCGTTGGTGGCGAGGACGGCGGGCGCGGGGTGGGCGCGGTCCACGCCGGCGGGCCGGTACAGGTCGGCGTCGACGGTGCACGTGCGCTCGCCCGCGCGGACCGTGAACTTCAGCGGTGTGACGTCGTACTGGCCGGCGGCGGACGAGGGGGTGGTGAGCGCGAGGGGTGCGGTGAGCGCGGCGCCGAGGGCCAGGACGACGGCGGCGCGGGATCTGGGCACACGACGGGACACGAGACCTCCACACTGAGGGCAACCCGACTTACCGACCGGTAAGTACCGGCCGGATTCATGCTGTGACACGTGTCAGACGGCGTCAATCACTCAAACAGAGGTTTCTTGACGGAGATTCAGCAGAGCTCGTGGCCGGATTCCGTGGCGAGGACGCGGTGGGCGCACCGGCGGTGCACCCGGCGCCGCGGGTCAGCGCAGGGCAGGCTCGTCCAGCGTCAACATGCCCGCTTCGGCGTCCAGTTCGGCCGCGACTCCGAAGGGAATCGTCAACGCCCCTTCGCAGTGACCGAAACCGAACTCCTCGGCGACGGGGACCGGGAGCCCGCCGAGCCGGTCGGCGAACAGGGCCCGCACCCGGTCGCCGCCCTCGCAGTCCACCCACGAACCGAGCAGCACCCCACGCACGTCGTCGAGCCATCCGGCGCGCAGCAGCTGGGTGAGATAACGGTCCAGGCGGTACGTCTCCTCGCCCACGTCCTCCAGGCACAGCAGGCCACCGGCCGCCGAGGGCCGCGCACACGGGGTCCCGAGGTCGGCGGCGAGCAGGGCCAGGCAACCGCCGAGGGTGACGCCCCGGGCCCGCCCGGGGACCAGGGCCGTACCGCCGGAGGCGATGGTGCGGACCGTCTCGGGCTCGAAGAGGGTCGCCTTCAGGTGGTCCTGCGCCCGGGCGCTCTTGACGAAGTCGGCACCGGCGGCCATCGGCCCGTGCAGGGTGACCAGACCCAGGCGGGTGGCGAAGGCCTCGTGCAGCGCGGTGATGTCGCTGAAGCCGACGAAGACCTTCGGTCCCGCCGACCGCATCGCCTCCCAGTCGAGCAGGTCGACCATCCGCTGAACCCCGTATCCGCCCCGGGCGCACAGCACCGCGTCGACCGCCGGATCGCACCACGCGCTCTGCAGATCGGCGGCGCGGTCGGCGTCGGCCCCGGCCAGGTAGTCGAACGTGCCGTGCCGGTCCAGCACGTGCGGGGCCACCACGGGGTCCAGGTCCCAGCCGCGCAGCACGTCGAGACCGGCCTGCAGCCGTTCCTCGGGCACCGGCCCGCTGGGTGCGACGACGGCCACGCGGGCGCCGGGGGCGAGCCGCGCGGGGCGCAGGAGTTCCTTCACGTGCCGAGCTCCAGGGTCGGGATGCCTGCCGGGTCGAGGTCGAACACCTGAGCGTACAGCGACAGCTCCGCCTCCAGGGCCCGCACCATCGTCTCGGCCCGCCGGAACCCGTGCCCCTCGCCCTCGAACGTGAGGTACGCGTGCGGCACTTGCCGCCCCTTGAGCCGGGCCAGGAACCGCTCGCACTGCACCGGCGGGCAGATCACGTCGTCCAGGCCCTGAAGCAGCAGGAAGGGCGCCGTGATCCGGTCGGCGCGCTCGGCGGGCGACCGCTCGGCGTACCGCTCCGGCACCTCGGCGAGCGGCCCGACCAGGCTCTCCAGGTACTGCGACTCGAAGTCATGGGTCTCCCCCGTGCCCCAGCCGGTCAGGTCGAGGATCGGGTAGATGATCGTGCCGCAGGCGTACACGTCGGTGGTGGCCAGGGAGGCGGCGCTGGTCCACCCGCCGGCGCTGCCGCCCCGGACCGCCAGCCGGGCGCGGTCGGCGGTGCCCTCCTCGGCCAGGGCGAGCGCGACGGCCGCACAGTCCTCGACGTCGACGACGCCCCACTGCTCGCGCAGGCGGTTGCGGTACTCCCGGCCGTGCCCGGTCGAGCCGCCGTAGTTGACCTCCGCAACGCCGATGCCCCGCGAGGTGAAGTAGGCGATCTCCAGGTCCAGCACGAGCGGGGCCCGGCTGGTGGGTCCGCCGTGCGCCCACACGACGTAGGGCGGCAGCTCCCCGTCGGACGCCCGGCAGCCGGGGTTGCGGGGCGCATAGACGTGGGCGTGGACGTCGCGGCCGCCGGGCCCGGTGAAGGTGCGGATCCGCGGCTCGGGGTGGTACGCGGGATCGACCGCGTCCTTGTGGGCGGCGCCGATCACCCGGGCGTGGCCCGTGCGGGTGTTCAGCTCCACGACCTCGTAGGAGCTGTGCGGGCCGGCGCCGACGGCCACCACCCGCTCGCCGTGCGCCGCGAGCGTGGCGTCGAACTCGCTCCAGGGGCCCGCCGCGTCGACGACCTCGCCGGTCTCCGGGTCGAGTATGCCGAGGACGGCGGCGCCCCGGCCGTGCACGACGGCGATCAGTCCGCTGTCCAGCGGTGCGAACCAGCGCTGACCGAGCTTCCACAGCGGCCCGCCGAACTCCTCCTGGCGGGGGCACAGCGGACGGGAGCCGCCTTGGAGATCGGCCCGGTAGAGGTTCCACCAGCCGCTGCGGTCGCTGACGTACAGCAGCGAACCGTCGGCGGCCCATTCGGCCTGGGGAATGGATTCCTCCGGGCCGCCGGCGCAAGTCCGGGGCTCGCCGAAAGTGCCGTCCCCGGTGACCTCCGCCATCATCAGTTCCGTACCGTCCCACGGCATCCGGGGGTGGTCCCAGGCCAGCCACACCGCCCGCCGTCCGTCGGGCGAGAGACGGGCGCCGGTCACGAACCGGTGCCGGTCGTCGGTGAGTTCGCGCACCGCGCCGCGGTCCTCGGCCGCCGAGCCGTCCAGCGGTACGGCGGCCAGGACACGCCGTACGTCGGTGGGCCCGTCGCCGGTGAACTCCTCCAGCACGCACCAGACCTCGCCGCGCTCTGCGAGCACCTGCGGGTCGGCCCAGCGCAGTCCGCCGCCCACCGGTGAGACCGGCGTGAGCGGGCGCGGCTCACCGCCGGGCCGCAGGAGATACAGCCGCTGGTCGGCGAAGTTCACGAACACCACGAGCGCCGCGCCGCCTTGGACCGCCCCCGCCCACGGGCGGCCGCCGTACTCGATGACCCGGCTGCGCACGTTCCACGGCGCCGGCAGGACCGACTCCTCCGTGCTCCCGGCGCTCCGCCGCACCAGCGTCCGCCGGCCGCCCTCGGCGGGCCGCGGCTCGGTCCACCACACCTCGTCGCCGACGAAGCCCACGAACTCCGGCTTGCCGTCGTGTGCGGCGGCGAGGGCCGCGTCGATCGGCGACGGCCAGGAACCGTACGGCAGGGTCTGCACTGCTGTCTCTCCCAACTCGCTCAGGACGTCCGCAGGAAGCGGTCGAGGACACGGACGCCGAAGTGCAGCGCCTCGACCGGGACCCGCTCGTCGACGCCGTGGAACATGTGGTGGTAGTCGAAGCCCTCGGGCAGCTTCAGCGGCGAGAAGCCGTAGCCGGTGATGCCGAGCCGCGAGAACTGCTTGGCGTCGGTGCCGCCCGCCATGCAGTACGGCACCACGTGTCCCTCGGGCGCGAACTCCTCGACCGCGGCCCGCATCGCCGCGAACGTCGGCGAGTCGACCGGCGCCTGGAGGGCCACCTCCCGGTGATGGAACTCCCAGTCCACGTCCGGGCCGGTCAGCTGGTCCAGGGTGGTGCGGAACTCCTCCTCGCCACCGGGCAGGTACCGCCCGTCGACATGCGCGACGGCCT
Source organism: Streptomyces carpinensis (assembly GCF_002154505.1). Lineage (GTDB taxonomy): Bacteria > Actinomycetota > Actinomycetes > Streptomycetales > Streptomycetaceae > Streptomyces > Streptomyces carpinensis. The sequence goes on from NZ_MUBM01000076.1 coordinate 30,590, forward strand.
CCCCGGGAATCACGTTGATCTTGTAACCGGCGTCGAACATGGTCGGGTTGGCGCTGTTGCGCAGCGTGGCGTCGACGAGCCCCGCTGCCGGGCCCAGCTTGTCCAGGAGCGCGTCCACGTTGCGCAGGTCGGTGTCCACGCCGTACAGGGCGGCGAGTTCGGTGAGGGCCGCGCGGACGGTCGGGGTGAGGCGCAGGGGCCACTCGTGGGCGCCGATCCGGGCGACGGCGGCGGCGAGCCGGGTCACCGCGTTCTCCTTGTTGACCCGGGAGCCGTGGCCCGCCCGGCCCCGCGCGGTCAGCTTCAGCCAGGCGGTGCCGCGCTCACCGGCCGCGATGGGGTAGATCTGCCGGCCGGCGCCGTCGTGGAAGGTGAACGCGCCGGACTCGCTGACACCCTCGGAGCAGCCCTCGAACAACTCCGCGTGCTCCTCGGCCAGGAACCCCGCGCCGTCCTCGGCGCTGGCCTCCTCGTCGGCGGTGAAGGCGACCACCACGTCCCGGCGCGGCCGGACGCCCTCGCGGACCCAGGAGCGGACCACGGCGAGGATCATCGCGTCCATGTTCTTCATGTCCACCGCGCCCCGGCCCCACACGACGCCGTCGCGGATCTCGCCGGAGAACGGGTGCACGCTCCAGTCCTCCGCGCGCGCCGGCACCACGTCCAGGTGGCCGTGGAGGAGCAGCGCGGGCGCCGCCGGGTCGCTGCCCTCGATGCGGGTGACGACGTTGGTCCGGCCCGGGGTGCGCTCCAACAGCAGGGGCTCCAGGCCGGCGCCGGACAGCTGTTCGGCGGCGTATTCGGCGGCCGGGCGCTCGCGGCAGTCGCCGCCGCCCCGGTTGGTGGTGTCGATGCGGATCAGGTCGGACGTGAACCGGACGACCTCGTCCAGCGCCAGCGCATCAGCCATACTGCTCCTCCACCGCGGACGAGGCGATCGTGGTGACCGCCTTGAAGGTCCGGATTCCCTCGTACATGGTGGCGCTGGTGTACGCCACCTTGCGCTCGCCGACCCGGGACACGCCGGGGACGACGGTGGCGGCCATGGCCAGGTGCTCGGCGTCGAACTCCAGGGCGATGGTGAAGGGCCCGCCGCTCACCGGCTTCTGACGGACAGCCAGGGAGGCGGCCTCCTTGGCCGCGGCGCGGATGTCGGCGGCGGTACGGCCCGGCGTGCGGCACACGGCGGCGTACCGCGACACATGGTCCTTCACCGCGACCTTCAGCGCCTCGGGCGCGTACCCGAGCGCGTCCTCGCAGGCCACGTCGTCGCCGGTGACCAGGACGACCGGCACACCGTACTCGGCGACCACGTGCGCGTTGAGCAGGCCCTCGCTGGCCCGTACGTCGTTCAGCCACACCCCGGTGATGGAGTTGGCGAGGTAGGTGTGGGCGAGAACGCCCTCCATGCCGGCGCCCGCGTGGTAGCCGACGAAGGCGATCCCGTCGACGTCGCCGTGCTGCACGCCCTCCACCATCGACAGCGACTTGTGCCGCCCGGTGAGCATCTGGGCCCGCTCGTCGAGCCGTTCGAGCAGCAGGTTGCGCATGCTCCAGTGGGCCTCGTTGATGAGGACCTCGTCTGCGCCGCCGTCGAAGAAGCCCAGCACGGCGGCGTTGACATCGGAGGTGAACATCGACCGGCACCGCTCCCACTGCGGTGTTCCCGGCAGCACGTCGGCGGGCCAGGTCACCCCGGTGGCGCCTTCCATGTCGGCGCTGATGAGGATCTTCATGGAGCGTCACGTTACGCGCCGAGCGGCGAACCGGCTACGAGGACGGCGATCGATCCTTCCCGGATCACTGGACGAGCCGGTCCGGCCCGGTCAGGCGGCCTTCTGCGACGCGGCCGCGGCGGGGCGCAGGTCGTCCAGGGTGAGCGGGTGGGCCGGGGGTTCGGGCAGGACGACGCGGCGGGTGGTGCCCAGGTCGGGGCCGACCTGGAGCAGCTCGCCCGCCTCCATCAGGCGCCAGCCGGGGTTGTCGTCCATGCGTTCGCTGGCGACGACCACGGCGGGGTGGTCGGCGAGATGGGCGGACTGGATCCGCATGCGCCCGTGGCTGCCGCTGTGGTCCAGCTGCCGCGTGCCGTGCGGACCGCCCGCCGGGCGCTCGAGGACGTACAGCTCGTGGGTGGCGGGGTAGCGCAGCGCCCACAGCCGGTCGGCGGTGACCAGGACGAGATTGAGGGCGTAGACCGGCAGGTTCCGTGCGATCCAGCCGGCCGCGTGCTCGATGCCGGCGGCGACGTCACCGCCGTGGCGCCGGGTCTCCCGGGTGATGAGGGCGAAGAACCGCTCGGAGTCGGTGTCGCCCCGGACCAGGGACCGGTCCTCGCCCAGATGGCCGTCGAGCCGGTCCAGGCCCTCGATGACCCCGTTGTGCGCGAACAGCCGTCCGTCCTGCTCGAAGGGGTGGGTGTTGCGGGCGTCCAGGCTGCCGGTGGAGGCGAAGCGCACATGGGCGAGGAAGGTGGCGGACTCCACCCGGCGGGCGTCCTCGGCGAAGGCGCGGTCCTCGTACGCGGCGATCGGGGCCTTGTCGACGTGCGGGGTGCCGTCCGCGGCGAAGTAGCCGAGACCGGTGCCGTCGGGGTCGCGGCGGCTCTGCCGGTCGAGGCTGTCGGGGGCGTCCAGCAGCCAGAACGTGGCGTGGGTGCGCCGCGGGGAGCTGCTGAGGCCGAACAGACGGCACATCGGGTACCTCCTCGGTCAGTGGCGCCCGGGGCGACGTACGTTCTTCGTCTCCGCGCCATGGGCGAAGGTTCCGGCGTCGTCGGCGCCGCGATGCGGCTCCGGCTGCTTCTCCAGCCGGGTCAGGACGCGGCGCAGATCCTCCAGGAGCAGATCGGCCAGGTCGTGGCTGAAGCCGTTGCGGACCACGATGCGCAGCACGGCGAGGTCGGTCCGGTCCTTCGGGAAGGTGTACGCGGGTACGAGCCAGCCGCCCTCCCGCAGCGCGGCGGAGACGTCGAAGACGCTGAAGTTGCCGACGTCCTCGCGCACCCGGAAGGCGAAGACGGGGATGTCGTCGCCGCGGGTGATCAGCTCGAACGGGCCGAGCCCGGCGATCTCGTCGGCCAGCCGGGTGGCGACGTCACGGCAGGTCTGCTGCACCTTCCGGTAGCCGTCGAAGCCCAGCCGCAGGAAGTTGTAGTACTGGGCGACGACCTGCGCGCCCGGCCGGGAGAAGTTCAGCGCGAAGGTCGGCATGTCGCCGCCGAGGTAGTTGACGTGGAAGACCAGGTCGTCGGGGAGGGCCTCCTGGTCGCGCCACAGGGCCCAGCCGACTCCGGGCATGACCAGCCCGTACTTGTGGCCGGAGGTGTTGATGGAGGCGACCCGCGGCAGCCGGAAGTCCCACACCAGCTCCGGGTCGAGGAAGGGGGCGATCATCCCGCCGGACGCGCCGTCGACGTGGATGGGGATGTCCAGGCCGGTACGGGACTGCAGGTCGTCCAGGGCCGCGGCGATGTCGGCGACCGGCTCGTAGCTGCCGTCGAAGGTGGAGCCGAGGACGGCGACGACCCCGATGGTGTTCTCGTCGCACAGCTCGACCGCCTTCTCGGGCGTGAGGTGGAACCGGTTGCCCTCCATCGGGACATAGCGCGGCTCGACCTCGAAGTAGTCGGCGAACTTGTCCCAGCAGATCTGGACGTTGATGCCCATGACGAGGTTGGGCCGCTCGGTGGACTTGCCCTCGGCACGGCGCCGGTGCTGCCAGCGCCGCTTGAGCGCCAGGCCGCCCAGCATCGCCGCCTCGCTCGATCCGGTCGTCGAGCAGCCGATCGCGTGCCGCGGGTCCTCGGCGTGCCACAGCCGGGCGAGCATGTGGACGCACCGCAGCTCGAGTTCCGCGGTCTGCGGATACTCGTCCTTGTCGATCATGTTCTTCTGGGCGCACTCGTCCATCAGCCGCAGAGCCTGCGGCTCGGCCCAGGTGGAGACGAACGTCGCCAGGTTCTGCCGCGCGTTGCCGTCGAGCATCAGCTCGTCGTGCACCACCTGGTAGGCGGTGTCCGGCTCCATCTCCCCCTCCGGCAACGCATACCGCGGCACCTGCAGCGGCTCCCGGCTGAAGAGCGGATTGACCGCCAGGTCCCGGCTCTCACCACGCCGGTCACGAGAATGCCTCACCGTCATACCCGCCCCGTCCTCCATCCGTCGTCGGTGTCACCGATGGATCTTCGCGTGTCTGCGAGTGCCCGTCACCAGGCGGTCCACGCCGCCGGTACCCGGCCGGCGGCGCGGGGCTCAGCGCTCCAGGAAGTCGAAGAGCTCTTCCCAGCGGTCGGTGATCGAGTCCGGGTCGAAGCGCCGTACGCTGCGCAGCGCCTGCTCGCCCATGGAGTCGCGCAGGTGCTCGTCGGACATCAACCGCACCAGATGCCGGGCGAGTTCGAAGGTGTTGCCGGGGCGGGCCAGCAGGCCGTCCTCGTCGTGGCTGACGATCTCCCGCACACCGGGTGCGCAGTCGAACGCCACGCAGGGCACGCCGCAGGCCATCGCCTCGAGGAGCACCAGCGGGAAGCCCTCGCCGCGGGAGGACTGCACGAAGACGGACGAGGCGCGCAGCGCACCGGGTACGTCGTCGGTCTGCCCGGCGAAGTCCACCGACCCCTCCAGCCCCAGGTCCGCGCACCGCTGCCGCAGCTCCGCCTCGGACTCTCCCCGGCCGTAGATGCGCAGGGTCCAGCCCGGCTGCTGCGGCGCGGCCTCGGCCCAGGCGTCCAGGAGCAGGTCGACGCCCTTCTCGTGGGAGAGCCGGCCGATGCTCGCCACCACCTTCTCGGTGCGCGGCGAGGGGGTGTCGGGCACGATCGGCAGCGGGTTCGGCATGAAGCCGAGGTTGTTCAGTCCCTCGCCGACCCAGCGGTCGGCGTCCTCCTGGGTGAGGGCCAGCAGCCGGTCGACGTCCTTGTAGTACTTCTTCACCCGTTCGAACCGGGAGCTCTTGCGGGCGGTCTCGAAGGACTCGTGGGTCATGCCGATCACCGTGTGTCCGGCGGTGTCCGCGAGCACCACCCACTCCATCGCCCACACCTGGGGGACGATGATCACGGCGCCGGGCCGGGCGGCGCGGAACAGCGTCGTGAGCCGGGTCGCCGCGCTGCGCATATGGGTCTCGTGGCGGCGGACGGCCGGGTCGGCGGCGCCCAGCAGGCGGCGCGCCCGGGGACGGCCGGGCGGCCGGCGGGCGTACAGCGTCTCCGTCCGGAACGGGGGCTCGCCGAGGTCCATCGGATGGTTGGCGGGGGCGATGCCGACGATGGTGACCCGGTGGCCGCGGTCGGCCAGCAGCCCGGCCATCTGGGTCTGCCAGCGGCCCACGCCGCCGAGTTCGTTGACCTCGTTGGCCACGAAGAAGATGTCGCGCTGGGTCATCGGGCCTCTCCCGCGGGGCCGAAGAAACGGTCCACGATCTGCGCCGCGGCGTCCCCGCGGTCGTACTCACCGTACTTGTCCACGAACTCCTTCAGCCGCGCCTCGTACGAGGTGCGCACGGTGCTCAGGTCGCCGAGCGCGGCGAAGAGTTCCCCGGCGGTGCGCGGGACGGGGCCCGGCGCCTCGGTGAGCAGGTCGAAGTAGGTGCCCCGGGTGTCCTGGGCGTACTCCTCCCAGTCGTGGACGTAGAACACGATGGGGCGCTGGAGCAGGGCGTAGTCGAACATCACGGAGGAGTAGTCCGTGATCAGGGCGTCGGCGAGCAGCATCAGCGGGGTGATGTCCGGCTCGCCGCTGACGTCGATCACGCGTCCGGCCACCGACGGGGGCAGGGTGAGGCGGTTGAGGTAGTGCGCCCGGACGAGCAGGGTGTACTCGTCGCCGAAGCGTGCCGCGAAGTCCTCCACGTCGAAGGGGAACTCGAAGTCCCGGACGCGGCCGTCGGGTCCGGCGCGGAACGTGGGCGCGTACAGCAGCACCCGCCGGTCGGGGGCGATACCGAGGCGTTCGGCGAGCTTCTGCACCTCGGGGTCGGGCGCGGCGCCCTGCCGGGCCCGCACGAGGGCGTCGTTGCGCGGATAGCCGGTGCGCAGCAGCTTGTCCTCGGGGATGCGGTAGGCACGGGCCAGGGTGCGCACATCGTGCTCGCTGCGGACCACGAAGTGGTCGAAGCGGTCCAGTGCCTGCTGGTAGGCGCGCTGTTCCGGCTCGGACAGCATTCTCAGGCCGGGCTCGTCGAAGCCCATCCGCTTGAGCGCGGAGCCGTGCCAGGTCTGGATGTACGTCGTCTCCGGGCGCTTGGCCAGGCGCAGCGGGTAGCCCTGGTTGTCGATCCAGTACTCGGCCTGGGCGAGCGCCCTGAGGTAGCCCCACGACCAGCGGCGCACCAGCTCCGCGTCCTTCGGGAAACCCTCGGGGCGCTCACCGGCGTACGACCAGATCGGGGTGATCGGCGCGCCGCGGCGCCGCAGCTCCTCGTAGATCGCGCGCGGGCTGTCGCTGTACTGCTTGCCGAGGTGGCTCTCGAAGACGACCGTGCCCTTGCGGACGGGCAGCCTGGTCAGCATGCGCTCGTAGACCTGGAGCTTGCGGGCGCCGGAGTTCAGCTCCCGGCGCAGGGCCCGCAGCCTGCGGTAGGTGCCCTTGGCGGCGCGGGCGGGACGGCCGTGCAGGTTGCGCTCCACGGCGGCGCGCCCGGAGCGGGCGAGCCGGCCCTGCTGGGTGAGCCGGAAGGCCAGGTGGCCCTTGGCCGACACCTGGGCCTCGAGCCGGTCCGCCATGAGGCGCGTGAGGCGCGGCCGGACGGGGACGTGCTCGGCGTGTTCCAGGTCGACGGCGCCGACGGTGAGCCGGCTGGTGGTCCGCTTGCCGTCCGCGGTGAGGTGCAGCCGGACGTCCCAGACGTCGTCGACGATGCCGAGCGGGCGCAGCCGCCGGGCCAGCGGCACCTCGGCCCGCCAGGCGATCGTGTCGCCCTGGTGGCGCGGGGCGGGCACCGGGAAGGTGAACGTCTGCAGGCTGCGGCGGCGGGCGCGGAACTCCAGCTCGGCGGTGAGCCTCGCGTCCCGGGCGATGGTGTGCAGCGGGTTGACGACCTCCCCGGCGAGCACCACGTCGCCGCCGTGCGCGGTGTACTCGGTGAGCCGGTTGCGCAGGTACATCTGGTTCAGCTGCTTGGCGTGGTAGCCGAGCGTGGTGACGTCCAGGACGGAGCGCATGTCGGCGTCGTCGAGGTAGCGGTCGGTCCAGTAGATCCGGCCGTCCCGCTCGGTCAGCGGTGCGGAGATCTTGTTCCGGTTGAGCAGCGTGTCGATGGCCGGCATCAGGTCGGTCCAGTCCTCGCGCAGCAGCAGCTGGGCGCAGATGGCGTGGACGCGGTCGAGCTCGGCGTAGGCGGCCTCGGGGAAGTCCTGGACGTAGCCGCGGGCCAGCTCGGCGAAGCGGTGCCGGTAGTCGTCGTCGAGGAACGGCAGTTCCCGCAGGTAGAGCACCAGGTCGTGCTTGAGGAACTTGATGTCCTTGCGCAGCTTCAGCTCGTCCTGGCCCTGGCGGTCCAGGATGGCGTCGATACGGCGGTGGATCTCGACCCGGTCGGCGAAGTTGCTGATCTCGTTGCGCCGGTTGCTGATCGACTTGACGGTCGTCTTCTGGACCACGTTCCAGAAGTAGACCGTGTTGGGAATGAGCGTGATCCGCCGCGCGGCCAGGTAGGCCTGGGCCGAGAAGAGCAGGTCCTCGTAGTGGATGCCGCGGGGGAAGACGAGGTCGTTGTCGAGGAGGAAGTCGCGCCGGTAGCACTTGTTCGTCGACAGGGTGTCGAAGACGAACAGGTCCGGCAGCTCGGCGACGGAGTCGAGGGTGCGGGTGGTGCGGTACAGCCAGGGGTACCACTGGACCCGCTTGTCGTGCCGGCTGTCCGTGTGAACTCGGACACACAGGGCGGAGACGAGGTCGGCGTCGGTGCGGTCGCCGGCCTCGACCATGTTGCGGCACGCGTTGCGTTCCAGCGTGTCGTCGCTGTCCAGGAACATCACGTACCGGCCGCGGGCCACCTTCACGCCCTGGTTGCGGGGCTCTCCGCAGCCGCCGCTGTTCTCGGGCAGCCGGATGGCGCGGACCCTGTCGGGGTGGGCCGCGGCGAGCGCCTGCGCGACCTCGTGGGAGCCGTCCGTCGAGCAGTCGTCGGCGATGATCACCTCGACATTGCACAGTGTTTGCTCAAGGACGGAACCAACGGCCGTCGGAAGTCTCTCTTCGTCGTTGTAGACGATGACGACAACACTGACGTCCGGCTCGGGCGCGACGGTCGACACGGCCACCTCTCGTCTCTGTTCCGTTCAGCTGCGGTGGGAGTGGACGTAACCCTACAGGCTGTAGGGGGCGCGCCGGTCCCCGCCCCCTCCAAACTACGTCAATGCGACAATACGCCGCTCCACTGACACGCAGACCGCCGGCGCCGGGCTCCCGTCACCGGGTGCGGCCCGCCACGAACCACGTCGACGGCAGCTCGATCCGGTGGTCGTCCGGCGCGAACTCGGCCGTGGCCAAGGGGAGTTCACCGCAGTCCAGCACGGTGAGGCCGGCCGTGCGCAGATGTTCGGGCACCGCGTCGTCGGACACCTCGCCGGGGGCGATGCCATGCCGCAGGACCGGGGCGAGCTTGGGCGGGGGCCCGGCGGGGGCCTGTGCCAGCCCGCCCAGGATCGGCCGGGCCGCCTCGGACAGCTCGACGAGGAAGACCCCGGCCGCGCTCGCCCACGAGGGCGGCGAGGGAGTCCACGAGCGACTGCCGGTCGTCCGGTTCGCACTGGTGCAGGACGCCGCGCATGTAGACGTTGGCGTCGCCCACGACCACGGCGGGGCACGCACCGTCTCCGGTACGCGCCCCGCCGGTGGCCGGATCAGTCCTCGTGGCCGAGCTGGAGATCCCGTTCCGTACGTCCCCCGCCCGCCACCTGCAGAACGGTGGCGACCGGCGGGTAGCCGGCCGCGATCACGGTGTACTCGCCGGAGGAGAGGTCCACGAAACGGAACGTTCCGTCGGGTCCGGTGGTGAGCGTGTCGACGACGTTGCCGGCCGCGTCGAGCAGGGTGACGCGGGCGTCCTCCACGGGCCGCCCGCCACCGGCCCGCACGGTGCCGCGCAGCACGGCGCCGCCCGCCAGCTCCACGTCCTGGCGGGTCTCCCGGGAGGCCTGCACGCTGATGGGGAGCGCGGCCGGTCGGAAGGCGGGCGCGCTGGCGGCCAGGGTGTACTCCCCGGCGACCAGCTCGGTGATGACGTAGCCGCCCTCGCGTCCGCTGCGGGTGCTGGCGACGACCTCGCCGTGCACGTTGGTCAGGGTGACGGTGGCGTCCCGGACGGGGCTGCCGTCCGCGGTGCACACGGTGCCCGCGAGGCGTCCGGCGCCGCCGAGGACGACGTCGAGTTCGACGGGCCGCTCGCCGACGGTCACGGAGACCGCCTGCGGCTGGTGCCCGCCCGCGGCGGCGATCAGGACGTACGACCCGGTGCCCGGCGTCGACAGCGCATAGCGGCCGTCCTCGCCGCTCGCACCCCGCCCGATCTGCTGTCCGCCGACGTCGATGAGGGTGAGCGCCGCGCGGGGCACGACGGTGCCGTCCGCGTGCTGCACGGTGCCGCAGACGGGGACTCCGGCCGGATACGGCGAACGCGCCTGCGGCACGCCGGGGGCCGGCGCAGCGGACTCCGTCTCGTAGGCGGGTGCGGCGGGGGTGTTGTGGGACACCAGAGGTTTCTCCTTGAGGAAGAAGGCGATGATCAGGCCGAGCACCAGGACCGGGACCAGGTAGAGGAAGATCCGCGGCATGGCGTCGGCGTACGCCTGGATGTAGGCGTCCCGCAGGGCCGGCGGCAGTGCGCGCACCACCTGCGGGGTGATCGACTCGGGGTCGGGCAGGCCGGCTCCCGCGCGCGCGGGGATGCGGTCGTGCAGTGCGTCGGCGAGCCGGTCGGCGAACAGGGTGCCGAAGACGGCGGCGCCGACGCTGCCGCCGATCTGCCGGAAGTAGTTGTTGGCGCTGGTCGCGGTGCCGAGGTCGGCGGGGCGCACGGAGTTCTGCACGGCGAGCACCAGGACCGGCATGACCAGGCCGATGCCGGCGCCGAGCACCGCCATCCAGACGCTGTACTCCAGCCGGGAGGTGTCGATCTCCAGACGGGACAGCAGCCACATGCCGACGGCGGACAGGGCGCAGCCGAGGACCGGGTAGACCCGGTAGCGGCCGGTGTGGCTGATGAGCTGCCCGGAGATGATCGACGCGCCCACCACGCCGCCCATCATGGGCAGCATCAGGAGTCCGGACTCGGTGGCCGAGGCACCGTCGACCATCTGCAGGAAGGTCGGCAGATAGCTGGCCGCGCCGAACAGCGCCACGCCGACGACCAGTCCGACCAGAGCGCTGATGTTGAAGACGCAGTCGCGGAACAGCCGCAGCGGGATGAGGGGTTCGGCGGCGTGGCGCTCGGCGACGAGGAAGAGGGCGGCCGCCGCGACGGCCCCCGCGCCGAGGCCGAGGATGACACGCGAGCCCCAGGCGTACTCGGTGCCGCCCCAGCTGGTCAGCAGCACCACGCAGGTGGAGGCGGTGGCGAGCAGCAGCGTGCCCGGCACGTCGAAGCGGGCCTTGACCCGGGTCCTGGGCAGTTTGAGCACGACGGTGACGACGGCCAGGGTGACCAGGCCGAAGGGGATGTTGATGTAGAAGCACCAGCGCCAGGAGAGGTGGTCGGTGAAGTACCCGCCGAGCAGCGGTCCGGCGACGGAGGCGAGGCCGAAGGCGGCGCCGATGAGTCCCATGAACCGGCCGCGCTGCCTGGGCGGCACGATGTCCGCGATGATGGCCTGCACGCCGATCATCAGCCCGCCCGCGCCGACGCCCTGGACGGCGCGGAAGGCGATCATCTGGTCCATGGTCTGGGCCCGGCCGGCCAGCGCCGAGCCGACGATGAAGACGCCGATGGCGAACTGGAACACGCCCTTGCGGCCGATGAGGTCGCCGAGTTTGCCGTAGACGGGCAGCCCGACGGTGGACGTGAGCAGGTAGGCGGTGATCGCCCAGGACATCTTGTCCAGGCCGTGCAGCTCGCCGACGATCTTCGGCAGCGCGGTGGCCACGATCATCTGGTCGAGCGCGGCGAGGAGCAGCGCGAGCATCAGCCCGAGGAACACCAGCCGCACCCGGCGCGGGCTGAGCTGCGGGACGGGATCCGGGGGCGCGGCCCGGTTCTCCGCGGCGGCCGTGGCGGCAGGGGTGTCCGGCGGCGCCCCGACCGGTTCGTCCTGCACCAGAGTGATCCCGCCCACGCGCCTCTCCCTCGTCGCTGCCGCCGCGCGTCGTCCACGCGTAACGCGACAACTACGCGCGAGCGCGAGGAGTTACGGCGTTGGGCAAGGCCGTGGGGAGATCACTCGAACCGGTGAGGGGGCAACCAGGGGCGTAAGGGGGTGAGTTGCGGCCCCCGATCTACTTCTCGACCTCGGTGGCGAGCTTGGCGAGCATGGCGTCGTAGATCCGGGCGAGGCCCTTGGGGGCGAACGTCTTCTCGAAGAAGCCGCCGATGCCGCCGGCGCCCTTCCAGGTGGTGGTGACGACGACCCGGGAGCGGCCCTCACCGGCCGGGGTGACCCGCCAGGTGGTGACCATGGAGGAGTTGCGGTCCTTCTCGACGAGCTCGCCGTCGGTGGGCTCGCTGACCTCCATGAGGCAGTCGCGGATGCGCTTGCTGGTGGCCTGGAGCTTCCAGTGGACGAGGGTGCCCTCGCCGTCCCCGCCCTCGCGCACCTCGTACTCGCTGAAGTGCTCGGGCAGCAGCCTCTCGCGGGTGCCGCTGTAGTCGGCGAGGGCATCGAACACCTTCTCCGCGTCCGCCTCGACGACCCGCTCCGTAGTGGCCTCGACCTGCGCCATGGTTCCTCCAGGACATCCGTACTCGGGGTTGGGGCAAGCCAACCACCCCGCTCCCCGGCCCCCCAAATCGGGGTGCGGCAAGTGATCGGATCCGGCCCATCCGGCGATCAGGAACGGCGGCCGAGCGGTCGCCCGCGTAATCACGGCACGTGGAGCACCTGCCGTCGATCACGGCCGGCGCCTGCCGTGGCGCCGGGCGCGCCCGAGCCGCCGGGCCGGGCGGACGAGTCGCGGCTGACGGCGGTGCTGCCGACGGCATCGGACGAGGGGGATGACGGCGTGCCTCGCGGCGGCGCGTCGGACGACATCCGGCGGCGGGGATGACGGCGCGGCTCGCG
>NZ_MUBM01000760.1 GCF_002154505.1 Streptomyces carpinensis
GTCGGGGCGCGGGGTGGACATCGAGGTGCTGGTGTAGTGGCTGAAGACGATGGCGTACTCGTCCTTGTGCGCGTTCAGGGTGCGCTCGAGCCAGGCCATCTGGGCCGCGCCGATCGAGCCGATGAAGTTGCCCTGCGGGTCGGTGGTGTCGAGGCTGATGCCGACGACGTGGCCGGAGACGCGGAAGGAGTAGTACTGAGTGCCCTCCGCGAGGTTGGCCTGCGTGTAGCCGTGGCCGACCGGGCCGGGGCCGGTGTTCGCCGGGTCGAGGTGGGCCTTGACGTACTCGGCGGGCGTGAACAGGGCGCGGCGCGCGTCCGGGGTGACCCGGCGCATCGCCCGGGTGTGGGACTTCAGCAGGTCGCGCAGGCCCAGGCCCTTGGGGTCGGAGCCGTCGTAGATGCTCTGCTGCAGCTTGCGGGCCTCGGCGGCGGTCACGGTGAACAGCTTGCGGTCGCCGGTGGCGAACTCGGTGAGGTAGGAGTCCCCGTGCCCGAAGCAGCCACCCAGGATGGAGTCGTGGTTGCCGACGGTGGAGTACCAGGGGAGGTTCAGGCCGGGGCTGCGCACCTCGCGGGTCGCGGCCTGCAGGAAGCTCTCAAGGTGAGGAAAGCCGCGTTGCTTGTACTGGTCGCGGACGGTGGCCTCGGGCTGCCAGTACAGACTCAGGCCGCTGCTCATGGCGCCCTCGTAGTGGCGCGGGTCACCCGAGTCTGGGGTGATGCGGCCGCCGCTGAGCACCTTCAGGTACCAGTCCAGCTCGATGCGGGAGTTGTTGTCGGTGTTGTCGCCGGTGGTGATGGCGAACTCCAGGGGGCTGCCGGTGACCGGCGCGCCGCGCAGGGCGTTGACCCGCTCGACCAGGGAGACCGCGCCCTGCACGGTGAGCGCCTCCTGCGGGCGCCAGGCGTGCGGTGAGGCGGCTTGCAGGAACTCCGTACGCAGCGGGTGCTGGCTGTCCATCACATGGAGGTCGGTGAGCTGCACGAACGCGGCGAGCGCGGTACGGCGTCCGGCGCGCCCCGCCTTGGGCCCGGCCAGTTCGCCGCG
>NZ_MUBM01000761.1 GCF_002154505.1 Streptomyces carpinensis
CGCTGCTCACGGGCGGGGTGGGGCCCTGGATGCCCTTCCAGATGCTGGCCATGGGGTGGTTCACCATGGGCGCGGGCCTGCTGCCGGGCCCCGACCGGTTGCGCGGACGCACGGAACTGGTGCTGCTGGCTCTCTACGGCTTCCTCGCCGCCTTCGCCTACGGCACGGTGATGAACCTCGCGGGCTGGCCCTTCATGGGCACCCTCGCCTCCTCCATCGCCTTCGACCCGCACGCCGCGGTCGCCGCGAACCTGGCCCGCTTCGTCGCGTACTGCGTGGCCACCTCGCTCGGCTGGGACCTGGGCCGGGCCGNNCGGCCCGGCGGTGCTCCGGGCGCTGCGCCGCGCCACCCGGCGGGCCGCCTTCGAGACGCCGGTCACCTTCGACGCGTCCACGCCGTGAACCCGCCGTCACCTCTGACCGCCGGACCGTGAGCACCCCGGTGAACCGGCCCACATGACGTGGATCACCTACGAAGCCGGGCCGTAGGCACCGGCGCGTGGCATGTACGCGTCTTTACTCGCGCCGACCTGCGTCTTGAGAGCCCGCTCACACCGAGGACCCTCGTCGCAGATGCGACGACAACTAGTAAACGGGGTGTTTGCGGGCGGTTCGGTCGCCTGCTTGTCTGGACGACGTCGCCAGGCGCCGACGGCCTCCGGGTCGCGGCACCGGGGCAGCCCCTCTCCCGCTCCAGCGGGCTCCGGCTGCTCGCGACACCCTGTCCCCGACGCAAGAGGTTCTCCGTGTCCGTCTCCCTCATCCGCCGCATCGCCACTCCGAAGAAGGCCCTCACCACCGCCGCCGTGGCCGCCGCCACCG
>NZ_MUBM01000762.1 GCF_002154505.1 Streptomyces carpinensis
CGGCTCCCGTGCGGGTCGCTCAGGGCGGTCAGTGCTTCGCCATGAGGTCCTTGAGCGCGATGTTGAGTTCGAGGACGTTCGTGCGGGGCTCGCCCATAAAGCCGAGGGTGCGGCCGGTGGTGTTGTCCTTGACCAGCTTCTCGACCTGTGCCGGGGACAGGCCGTTCTTCGCTGCGACGCGGTGGACCTGGAGTTCGGCGTAGGCCGGGGAGATGTCCGGGTCCAGCCCGGAGCCGGAGGAGGTCACCGCGTCCGCGGGGACGTCCGAAAGCCTGACCGTGTAACCGGGCACCGAGTTGTCCTTGACCACCGCGGCCTTGGCGTCCTGGACCCGTTCGATCAGGTCCTTGTTGTCCGCGGCCAGGTTGGTCGCGCCGGACAGCAGCAGCTTGTACTGCGTGTTGACGCTGTTGGAGCCGAGGCCGTGCGCCGGGCGGCCCTGGAACCACTTCAGGTCGGCGTCGGGGGTCTGCTGCCCCTTCTTCAACGGCAGGTTGTACGGCTGCCCGATGAGGGAGGAGCCGGCGACGTGGCCGTTGGCCTTGATCTCGGAACCGTTCGCCTGGTCGTGGAACAGCCCCTGGGCGATGCCGGTGAGGACCAGCGGGTAGATGACGCCGGTCACCAGGGTCAGCACGAGGAGGGCCCGCAGACCCGCGCCGAGCAACCGGGCGGTGTTCGTTACGGAGTTGTTCATGGCGATCAGCCAATTCCGGGGATGAGGGAGATGAGCAGGTCGATGATCTTGATGCCGATGAAGGGGGCGACCAGGCCGCCGATGCCGTAGATCCCGAGGTTCCGGCGGAGCATCCTGTCGGCGCTGACCGGCTTGTACCGCACGCCCCTCAGGGACAGCGGCACCAGCGCGATGATGATCAGCGCGTTGAAGATCACCGCGGACAGGATCGCGGAGTCGGGCGAGGCCAGGTGCATGATGTTGAGCTTGTCCAGACCCGGGTAGACCGCGGCGAACAGCGCCGGGATGATCGCGAAGTACTTCGCGA
>NZ_MUBM01000763.1 GCF_002154505.1 Streptomyces carpinensis
GGTGAACGTCTGCGGCAACACGATCTCGGTGATCGGGCTGCTGAACCCCGCCTTCGGCAACACCTGCATCAACAAGTGACGTCGTGCCCCGCCCCGTGAAGGGTCTGACTCCATCGACTCCGTGGGGGGTCTGAGCCCGTCGGCCCCGGAGCGCGCGCCACGCGCTCCGGGGCCGACCGGTTTTTCGCGCGATCACGACGGCGGTTTCCCGCCGAATGCGAACGCGCGTTCCGGAAGGTTCGAAAAAGGTCGAAGGCAGGGATTCAGCAAAATGCGACAGGTCACCCGCAAGGGCCTGATGACCGTGGCCGCAGCCACCGGTGTGATCGCCGCCGCGNNGGTGAACGTCTGCGGCAACACCGTGAACGTCGTCGGGCTGCTCAACCCGGCGGTGGGCAACAAGTGCGCCGACCGCGGTGGCGGCAGCGGCTCGTCCGGGGGGTACGGCGACTCGGGCGGCGGCTACGGCCACGGCGGGCACGGCCGCGGCGGATCGCACGCCGGCGGGCACACCGGCGGCTCGCCGGGCGTCGGCTCCGGCAACCACGTCCAGGCGCCGGTCGACGTACCGGTCAACGTCTGCGGCAAC
>NZ_MUBM01000764.1:0-316 GCF_002154505.1 Streptomyces carpinensis
CAGGCGCTGGTGCACGCCGTGGCCGAGGTACCGGCCAGACCCCGCACGACCCGGCTGCCCGTCCTGCTCGGAACGCAGGCGCACTCGCAGACGCAGCCGCGGACGGACTGAGACGCGGCACGGCCGGGGCGGCGGTGCACGGAGTTCCCGCCCCGGGACCGCCGCCCCGGCCGTGTCCCACGCGCACGCGTCCTCTCGCCCGGCCCGGTGGGCGGCGCACCCCGCCGAGCGGTCTGCTCAGCGGTGTCGTCAGCGGTCCCGCGCCTCCAACGGCTCCAGTTCCCCGTCCTCCTCGTCGACGTCCTCGTCGAGATCG
>NZ_MUBM01000764.1:328-613 GCF_002154505.1 Streptomyces carpinensis
ACCACCCGCTGCGGATCGACGGGTTCGAAGGGCGCCTCGAGCCAGTCGCCGGGGTCGGCGGGTTCGTCCGAGGCCGTGACCCACAGGGTGGAGTCGCCCTCCTCCAGGCCGAACTCCTTGTGCCGGGAGGCGATCTCGTCCGGTTCGAACTCGCCGAACAGGATGCCGAGCGCCCCGTGCACCGTGCCGGCGGCGCCTTCGCCGATGCCCGTGCCGGTCTCGACGTCCGCGGCCTCCACGCGCTGGGCCTGGGACAGCAGCCGCTGCGGCTCGGCCACGGAGTAG
>NZ_MUBM01000765.1:0-490 GCF_002154505.1 Streptomyces carpinensis
GCCCGGCCGGAGTGTCCGGTGGGATGTCCGGTCAGAAGGCCCCCGGCGGCCAGGAGTCCGTTCATGCCCGGTTGTTGCCCGAACCTGTTTACTTTCCGGAAATCCGAGCGTAGCCTCCGAAGAAACCACAAGTTCGGGCATCGGTCGGAGGTAAACGGACATGTACGCACCCGAGCGACAGCAGGAGATCCTCCGGCTCGCCCGTGACGGCGGCCGGGTGGACGTCGTGTCGCTCGCCGAGGAGTTCCAGGTGACGGCGGAGACGATCCGCCGCGACCTGAAGGCCCTCGACCGGGCCGGCCTGCTGCGCCGGGTGCACGGCGGTGCCATCCCGGTCGGCCGCCTCGACTTCGAGCCCGACCTCACCGAGCGCGAGTCCACGGCGGCCGATGAGAAGGACCGCATCGCCAAGGCCGCCCTGGCCGAACTGCCCACCGAGGGGACGCTGATCCTCGACGCCGGTACGACGGTGGCGCGCCTGGCCGCCGCC
>NZ_MUBM01000765.1:522-782 GCF_002154505.1 Streptomyces carpinensis
CCGCCCGCCGCGTGGTGCTGCTCGCCGACTCCACCAAGCACGGCCAGGAGCATTTCGCCCGCTTCGGTGGCCTGAGCGACGTGGACCTGCTGATCACCGACAGCGGGTTGAGCCCCGAGGATGCCGCCGTCATCGAGCGTGGCGGCACGGAAGTAGTACGCGCATGATCGTCACCGTCACCCCCAACCCGTCCCTGGACCGCACCTACGAGGTCCCCTGCCTGGACCGCGGCGAGGTCGTCCGGGCCACCGGCGAGCGCG
>NZ_MUBM01000766.1:0-362 GCF_002154505.1 Streptomyces carpinensis
GGCGCGGAGGCGACCTGCGCGCCATGCTCACCCCGGCCACGGTCGGCTCCACCAGCGGCTTCATGGGCGTGGCCATCGTGCAGCCCGGCGACCGCATCGGTGAGCACTACCACCCCTACTCCGAGGAGTTCGTGTACGTCGTCTGCGGCGATCTGGAGGTGGACCTGGACGGCGACCCGCATCCGCTGCGGCCGGAGCAGGGCCTGATGATCCCGGCCTACATGCGGCACCGGTTCCGCAACGTGGGCGAGGTGGAGGCGCGGATCGTGTTCCACCTGGGTCCGCTGGCCCCGCGCCCCCAGCTCGGCCATGTGGACACCGAGGGCACGGAGACGGTTCCGGTCACGGCCGGCGCGGAGGCG
>NZ_MUBM01000766.1:430-653 GCF_002154505.1 Streptomyces carpinensis
GTGCGACTTCGATCCGGCGGCCCTCGGACTGGACGGGGAGCAGGTGGCGCGCTGCGACCGCTACATCCAGTTCGGGCTGGTCGCCGGGGATGAGGCGGTACGGGACTCGGGACTCGACCTCGCACGGGAGAACCCCTGGCGGGTCGGGGTCTCCCTGGGCACCGCGGTCGGCGGCACGACCCGGCTGGAGAGCGACTACGTACTGGTCAGCCACTCCGGCGAG
>NZ_MUBM01000767.1 GCF_002154505.1 Streptomyces carpinensis
CGCCTCCCCGATGACCAGGGGCGGGATCAGTTTGATGACCTCCAGGTGGTCGCCGGAGACCTGGGTCAGGATCCGGTGCCGCTGGAGCAGCGGCACGACCACCATCTGTGCGAACAGGCCCTTGCGGGCCGCCTGGAGCATGGTCCACCGGCCGCGCAGCTTCAGCGACTTCGGCCGGCCGAACTCGATGCCGATCATCAGGCCCCGGCCGCGGACGTCGGCGAGCAGTTCGTAGCGGTCGACCAGCGCCGCCAGCCGGGACTTCAGCAGCTCGCCCGTGGCCCGTGCGTTGGCCACGATCTGCTCGTTCTCCATGACCGACAGCACGGCCAGGCCCGCCGCCATGGCCTGTGCGTTGGATCCGAAGCTCGCCGAGTGGACCAGCACGCGGTCGATCGAGGAGTAGACCTTCTTGAAGATCCAGTCCTTGCCGATGGTCGCGCTCACCGGCACGTAGCCGCCGGACAGGGCCTTGGCCACGCACACCAGGTCCGGCTCGACGCCGTCCTCGTGCTGGTAGGCGTAGAAGTCGCCGGTGCGGCCGAGGCCGGTCTGCACCTCGTCGGC
>NZ_MUBM01000768.1 GCF_002154505.1 Streptomyces carpinensis
GACACCCTCGCCGGGGAGCCGGTCACGGCCGTGCTCACCGAGGCCCCGGGCAACGGCGCACCCATCGGCGGCATCAAGGTGGCCACCGAGAACGCCTGGTTCGCGGCCCGTCCCTCCGGCACCGAGGACGTCTACAAGATCTACGCGGAATCGTTCCGGGGAGCCGACCACCTCCGCCAGGTGCAGGAGGGGGCCAAGCAGGTCGTCCTGGCCGCACTGGGCGGCTGACCGCGGCGTCCGCGAGCCGTCCGGCCGCAGGGAGGGGCACCGGCCCGTCCTCCTCCACCAGGAGATCACCCGGCGTTTCCCACCGGGTGATCGGCGGACGGGCGCCGTTCGCCGACTCCGTCAGGTGAACGACCGCACACATACTGTGCGGATGGTGCGCGCGGGCCCGCACGACACGAACCAGACTTTCACCGTTCGTTTCCTTGAACCGTTCGTGTTTGTGAGGGTAGGTTCTGCGCCATGACGGCAGCCCAGCCTCCGAGTGCAGCGCAGGAGCTGCGCGGTGCGGGCCTGCGGGTGACGGCCGCCCGCGTCGCGCTCCTGGAGACAGTGCGGGAGGGTGACCACCTCGGCGTGGAGGCGATCGCGTCCGGGGTGCGCGAGCGCGTCGG
>NZ_MUBM01000769.1 GCF_002154505.1 Streptomyces carpinensis
GGCCGGAGCAGCCTGCGGGGCTCGAGGGGCCTGAGCGACGGGCTGTCCGGTGGGCCGTCCGGCGGTCTGCTCGGGCGGCAGCGGGGTGCCGGGTGCCGGGGTGCCGTGGGGTGGCGTGCCGGGCGTGTTCGGCGGCAGGGGGGTGCCGGCCCCGTTCAGATGGCCCGGAGCGCCCGGTACGCCCGCTGCGGCGCCGTTCGGCGGTACGTGCACGGCGGGACCGTTCGGCGGTACGGCGACGCCCGCGCCGGACATGTCACCCGTGCCGGGCCACTGCTGCGGGGCCGGTGTGCCGGCCGCGGGGGTCGGCTGGGCGGGGAGGCCCTGGGCCGGAACACCCTGTGCGGGGGTGCCCTGCGCCGGGGCGCCGTGCGCGGGAGCGGCCTCCGCCGCGAGCGGCCTGCCGGCAGCGGCCTGCTCCTGGGTGAGCGGGCCATGGGCAGGCAGAGCCACCGGACCGGAGGCGTTCTGCCCGCCCGTGGGCCGAGTGGGCGGCACCGGCCGGCCCGGAGCCTGCGGCTGTCCGGGAACGTCCTGCGGAGCGACGTGCGGGAGCGCTCGCGGTGCGGGACCGGCCTGTCCTGCGGCACCCTGCGGGACCGGACCACCCTGTGCGACCGGACCACCCTGCGGGGGTACGCCCCGCCC
>NZ_MUBM01000077.1 GCF_002154505.1 Streptomyces carpinensis
GGCGTGACCCGAGCCGAGGCCCCCTCCGTCACCCCCCTCCACTTCGGCGAGACAGCCGACGAACGCAACACCCGCCTCGGTACCTACGTGGTGATCGGCGGCCTGGTCGTGGTGGCGGGCCTGGGCGGAACGGCGGTGGCGGTACGGGACGCCCGGCGCCGCCACGGACGCGTCGGCGGTGCCGCATGACGACGATGGCCACCACCAGCTTCATCCTGTCCGCCGTACTGGTGGCGATGGCCTGCGTGAAAGCCTCCCGCGTACGCGCCTGGCGCCACTCGGTCAACCCGTCGGCCCCCGAGGTCCCCGAGTCCTCCTTCGTCGTCGCCCGGGTCCTGCTGCTGGTCATGGCCGCACTGGGCCTCTACACCGGTTTCCACACCCTCGCCGTGGCCGACGACGGCGCCTGGAGCGACGACGAACTCACCAGCGCGGTCCGGGGAGCGACGGAGGACTTGAACGGCGGCTTCGAGTACGGCGACCCGTACGACGACGGCACGGCACCGGCCGACTTCGACGGCGAGTACGCCACGAAGATCGAGGACACCATCGTCCAGTACGGCGGCGGCGACGCCCCCCAGTTCGGCGTGGCCGCCACCCTCACCGGCCCCACCACCGCCACCGAGGCCGCCTACCGCATCACAGCCACCGGCGCGGCCAAGACCTTCTGCATGCACGTCACCCGCGAACACACCGACGACGCGGACACGGCGGCCCCGGGCCTACCGGGCGACGGGGCGAAGGTGACGATGCCGGTTTATACGTATGGGGTTGTCAGTCGGGTGGGGGAGTGCTGAGCACTCATTGACGGTTGCGCTTCCTCAGAGTGAAGCAAGGCCGGTCAGGATCCGGCCTTACAGGGCTGTTGCTTCTTGTAGGCCGATGTGTAATCGGTGATGAGTCTTTTCATCGCAGCCTCGTTTGGCCGAGCGGGTTTGAGTACCTTTACAAAAGTACTGATGTCTTCGACCTCGACGCCGGCGCCCCGGCACTTGATCATCGACACGGCAGCGTGATCCGTGTACGCGATGGAGCCGTTGTCAGCCGCCTTCTGCTGTGAGACGTGCAGCCGACTGACCAGGATGTGCTGGGCCGAGTCACCCGTGTCGATGCGTTCCCTGCTGACCACGAGCACCATGGTGTCGTCGACGCTGACATTGCAGAGTTCGGACCCGGCACCGGGCTCCCCGACATGCTCCACCTTGAGGTTCTTGCCGGAAGGGGGAAGCAGACGGGAGAGCGCTTCGGTCGG
Organism: Streptomyces carpinensis; assembly: GCF_002154505.1. Lineage (GTDB taxonomy): Bacteria > Actinomycetota > Actinomycetes > Streptomycetales > Streptomycetaceae > Streptomyces > Streptomyces carpinensis. The sequence goes on from NZ_MUBM01000077.1 coordinate 1,253, forward strand.
GGCCGACACGCCGCACAGGTTCTTCGGAACCGCGAAGTCCCTCTTGGGCTCGCCCGACGAACAACCGACTGCCGTCGCCACCACGGCGAGCACGGAGGCACCACGTAGGACATAGGTTTGACGTTTCAATGGGCGCTGCTCTCCGATTTCCATTGGGCGCCGTCCGAGTGGCTTTGGCCGGCGGAAGTTCGCGCGGCGCGCCGGAGGTCGTCGGCGGTGTCAGGATTGATCTGTTGGTTGCTGATCAAAGCGCGGTCCACCGCATCGCTGGCAGAGTCGATGGCCGCATTACGACCCTGGGTGTAATCGGCTCCCGCCTCCCGCTCTGCGTCGGTCGCGGAGTCCTTCTCGATGCTCTTCATGATGGACTCCTGGATGTCCTCCGACGCCCATTCAAGAGGTGCACCGGCGATCGGCACCCGCTCGCCGACCTTCTCAATGCCCATGCCGAGGATGCGATTGACCCACTTCTGCTTGTCGGCCGCGGCCTCGTTGAACTCCTTGTCCGAGGCGGCGTGATACTCGTAAATGGCGTGCGCCCTGGCGTCACTCATGACTCCGGCGATCGCTGAACCCGGGGCGACTGCGGCGCTCACCCGTCCGTCCAATGATGCGGTGGAGTGGCTGTCGCCGTTGATGACGTGGTCCACGGCCTCGCTCGTGTAGGCCTGTTGTGCGCTGGTGATCGCCGCATAGGCGTGGGGGTCCTGCCCGACAGCGCCCAGGAAGCGAGCCGCGTGATCGCTGTCGAGGTTGGCCGCCTCGCCGAAAGTGGGGAAGAGATCGCTACTCGGGCCCTCCCGATACATGGCCCGCTGGAAGTCCCCCATGTACTCCGCCGTCATGTCCCCGAGGCTTCCCCGTAGGGCATACAGGGGCCCGGTCTCCTCGCTTTCGAGGTCGCCGTTCTCGTTGTGACGCAGCAGTTCCGGGTGCTCGCCGAACTTGTCCACGATCTGGCTCACCAGGTGCGCCCGCGCCTCGGTGTGCTTGATGGCGTCGGCGGCGGCGTCACTGTCGTACGGCCGTCCCGTCGTGGCCGCCTCCAGGGCGTGGCCAAGGGCTTCGGGGCCGAAGCCCAGGGCGCGCTTGGTCTTGTCCTCGTCGGCGAGGACATTCGTGTCGTTGGTGTCGATCGTCCACTCGAAGTCCTTGTCGGTGAACACGTCGAGGTACGAGTCGAAGCCGAGGTGACCGTCCTTCTTGACCGTGCCGTCCTCGTTGTAGGCGGTCGGCGGCTGGGTGAAGAACTTCTCGGCGGCCTCGGGGCTGTGCCCCAGCGCCTCCAGGACACTGTTGAGAGGATCGTTGCCGGTGCCGAGCTGCCCGGAGGGGTTGAAGCCGTAGATGTCGGGGCTGCCCGCGGGCTTGTTCATCAGGAAGCGGTAAGGGTCCTCCTTGTGGAGCTGGGTGATGTGCTCCGCGATGGGCGTGAGGAACCGTGCGTCGTAGTTGCCGTACCGGAGCAGGCCGCCGAGTACCTGGTAGCCGTACGGCTTGTTCATCTGGCCGCGCTCCCAGCCGATCTGCTGGGTGCCCAGGCGCCGGAACTCCGTGTTCCACCACCCCGGCAGATGATGCTTGTGGTCGGGGTCGGTGGCGTTGGCCAACGTGTAACCCATGACCTTCTGCAGGTCGCGCACCTCGTTGAGGCGGGTCTTGGTGGCGTCGGCGTCGGTGCCGTCGATGGACATCTCCGCGTAGAACTGCAGAGCCTTCTCCGGACCACCGAGTCCCTGGTAGAACTCGGTGGCGAACTCCCCGTCCTTCTCCCTGGAGTTGAAGCGCAGCAGGCGATTGAGCTCGGTCAGTTCCGCGTCGGACATCTTGTCGCCCTTGCGGGCGAGCTCCAGAGCGCGCTCGACCTCGGCGTCGTTCAGGGACTCGTACTTGCTGTGACCCGCGTTGTAGGGATCGTTCCCGTGGCTCTTCGCCAATGCGCGGGCGACGGAGTCGTCGATCTCGGCGGCGTGCGCGAGGATCCCGTTGATTCGGCTCTCCAGCTCCTGCTTGGAGTCGAGCTGCTCCTGGGTGCGCTCGTCCGAGTCGCCGCGAATGTGAGGGAAGAAGCAGCGCACCTTTCCGTCGCCGATGTCCTCGACGCGGACGCCGAGATGGCTCGCGTCCACCTCCACCGCCTGCTTGATCTGCTTCTGCAGCGAGGCGAGTTCCGTGTGGCCGTCGTCGAGCACCTGGTAGATGCTGTTCGCCTCGGTGTGGAGATCCGAGATCTCCTTCGCCGTCTTGTTGATGAACTCCCGTGTGACCGTCGCGTTGACACCGGCCCAGCGAGCCTTGTCCGACGTGGCCTGCATGCCTGTGCGGGCGCCCTCCGCCAGCGTCTTGAGGCTGTCGACCGTCTTCTTCCAGTCCGAGACGGCGGAGGCGAGCTTGCCGAGGTCGACGTCGACGAGGTCCGTGAACTTCAGAGCCATCGGCGTTCCCCTACTTGAAGTACTCGTTGAGCTTGGACACCGACACGGCCGCACCGTCACTGCCTCGCAGAACAGTCGCGATCTCGGCGTCGTCCTCGGCGTGGCGTTTCTTGCTGTAGTCCAGGTGGTTGGAGATGTGCGCGCAGGCCTGCAGCACGGACTTGACCTGAGACATCCACGTCTCGACCGTTTTGTCCAGGGCGCTGCCAGTCGCGAACGCGTGCGCTTTCAGAGCGGCTGCCGCCTGCGCGGTCGAGCCGACTCCGTCCTTGCCCGCCCCCGCCCTGCCGATGTCGGCCTCGTTGTGGAGTTTGTCCCACAGGATGTAGGCCTCGTGCCCGACAGCACCGAGGTCGTCCTGGTGCGCGACCAGGTCACCGGATCCACCGCCTCCGCCGCCGTCGGCCGGCGCCAGCTGGTTCAGGCGCATATGGGTCGCCTGTCGCTCGGCTGCCTGAGCCTTCAGCTTCTCCCACTCGTCCCACGCCATGGTGGTCCCCTTCCCCCGTGTGCTCAGCCGTCGCTGTCCGTGCGGGCGGATGCTGCGGTTCCGATGCTGCGGTGTTCGGTCAAATTAGCAACCCGCCTCGAGAAAAAACCGCGTCACGTCCGTTGTGCACCCAATGTCGAGCGTGAAGGTTCAGGGAATACGCGCTGCCGCGGGGCGGATCCCCAGGAGGAGTGCGGGGGTTTTCGGCCTCGCATGTGGAAATTTGGTGGAGATTGCATCGGGCTGTTCCGGTGGCGACCCTGCGGCCGTGCTCCTGCGTATGAAGAAGGTGTGGCGCCACGGGGCGAGGTGTTGTGTAACTTGACCGTAAATCGGGGGAAGTGGCGCGGCTGAGCCGGTCTTGCAACTGGGTTGAGACATAGCTTGGTTGGTCCCGATGTGCGGTCTGACTAGAGTGGGAAGCGCGTTGTGACGCGTGACTTGGTTTGCGATCGTACGGAGATTGACTGGTCACGTCGCCCGATGGGGTGAACGGGGAAACGGGAGGGGCGTCGTGCTTCCGGCAGACATGGTGGGGGGCGTGTCGGCCGCCAGGGCAGCGAACCTGGAGGCCAGTGGTGAGGCGCTGACCACGTTCATGAAGCGGGTGGACGCGGTCCTGCGCGATCTCGAGTCGTCGGCCGGCAGCCCGACCCGGGTGAGTGCGCAGACGATCAACCGCGGGTCGCTGAGCAGTGGAAGCGGTGGCTTCCAGGAGGCGCACAACCTGTACGAGCAGTACCACGCCGTGCACGACAGGCTCACGAGCCTTTCCAAGACCCTGCATCTGCAGATCGAGGCGATCGGCATCGCGGTGCTGGGCGCGCACCGGGGCTTCGGCAACCTCGAGGAGGAGCAGCGCCGGCGCTTCTGGGAGATCCAGACGGAGATCAGGACTCTTCAACCGAAGAACGACCATGCTCACCGCGCGAAGACGGCGGACTACTGACGATGACCGACCACCAGCACAAGGCAGACCTGGACCGGGTTTCACAGGAGAACTCCTTCACAGACCTTGCCCGCGGTGTCGAGGAACAGCCTCGCGGCGCAGGCTTCTTCAGCGGCCTCGTGATGGATCCCCTTCGTGCGGTGGTCGAGGCCACCCCGTACGGGAAGGCCATGCACGGCCGTACGAGTTTCGAGCACTACGACCTCAACCAGATGGTCGACCTCGTCGAGCAGACGGACCCGGAGGACCTGGAGTCCTCGGGCAAGGCTCTGTGGGACGCGCGCGACGCCATCAAGGCGGCAGCCACGGAACTCAGCGGTCACATCGAGCATGTGCACTGGGTCGGAGAGTCCGGCGATGCCTTCCGTACCTGGGGCGAGCAACTCGTCAAGAGCACACACGTGCTGAGCGACTTCGCCGGCGGGGCCGGCGATCAGATCACTGCGGCAGCCGTGGGGCTTGCGTCCGTACGCAAAGCCATGCCTCCTCGCGACCACCGCACGGACCCGAAGTCACCCAAGGACTTCTCCCAAGCCGAGCAGACCAGCCACAAAGACGCGTACGCGGCGGCCGTCCAGGTGGAGAAACACCGCCAGGAGGCGATCAACCAGATGAACCGGTTGTCGTCGTACTACTCCGTGTCGACAGAGCAGTTGAAGGCCTGGCAGGGCAAGGCTCCCGAGTTCAAGGACATGCCCGACGTCGGGGTGCCCCAGCCCGCCCCGGTCGCGCCCCATCCGTCCGGGCACCCGGCATCGAGTGTGTCCTCGGGTACCGGACCGCATGTGGTGCCGAGTCATCATGCGCCGGTTCCGCAGGTCGACCATGCGGTTGGGCATGTCCCCGTTGACCCCACGGAACCCGCAAGGCACATCCCGCAGAGCACGGCGCACCCTGACGTCCCTGTCGGGACGAACATCGACAGTGTCGGCACCCTGCCACCGCCCTCGACCACGCACATCACCGAACCCACCCCGCCGGTCACCGGCAGCCCGGGCGCAAGCGGAGGTTCGAACAGCACGTTCTATCCCGGATACGGGACGTCCTACCCCAATGGCGTCCCGGGCAAGGGCGCGGGCAGAGTCGGCGGCGTCCGGCCCCCGACGACCGCGCAGGGCCGAGGCGGTACGTCCGCGGCGGGCAAACCGGGCGCGGGTGCGGGTCGTTCCCTGGGCCGGGGGCCCATGAACCAGATGGGCCGGGCGACATCGACCGGCCAGGCGACCGCCAAGGGGCTTACTTCCGGCGCCAAGCCGGCTCAGACGGGACGCGGTGTCACCGGCGGCGCGCCGCGCGCCGGCGGCTCGGCGACGCCACGCCCCGTTACCGGCCCGACCACTGGTGCCGGACGGGCGAACGGCGTGGTGGGTGGTCGGCCCACGGCCGCTGCCGGGCCGGCGTCGAAGGGCGGGCCGAGGATTCCCCGGGGCACAGTCGTCGGGGCCGAGGAAGCCGGCAACTCGCGTCCTGCGGCCGGTCGTCCGGGGCAGCGTGGTGTGTTCGGGGCTTCCGAGCCGACCGGACGGCCCACTGCGGGCGGGCCCGGTTCTCGTGGCGGGACGACGGCGGCCGATGCCGTCACGGGGAGGCCGGCCGCGCGCAATTCCGTCGTGCGCGCCGAGCGGAACGGCATGACCCGAGGAGGCACGGGCCTCGTGCGCGGCCCTGGCGGTCAAGGAATGTCCGAGGGCCGGCACAGGACCGAGGGATCGCAGCGTCCCCGGTACGCGATGGAAGACGAAGAGACACGAGAGCCCGAGCCGCGGCGTGATGTGCCGCCGGCCGCCAACTGAGCGTGAGTGAGGACACAGAACCGATGAAGTCAGGGACCAGCCGACGAACCGAGCAGGCTGTGCTCCTCAGGACACGCTACGGACGACGAGCGCGTGCCGTGGGCGCGGTCGTCGGAGCCCTGACCGCTGCGGGACTGGGATTCGCACCGAGCGCCGCAGCGTACGAAGCCCAGTCGCAGCAGTGGTACCTGGGGCCGATGCAGGCCGAGAACATGTGGAAGGCCAGCACCGGCAAGGGGATCAAGGTTGCGGTCATCGGTACCGGTGTCCACGCCGACACCCCCTCGTTGCGCGGGCAGGTGTTGACGGGCGTCGACGCTCTGGTGAAGGACGGGCTCGCCAAAGGCAGCGTGACCGACACGGACGACACAACGGGCCAGGGCACGACGGCGGCGGAGCTGATCGCCGGCACGGGCAGGGGAGGCGGGCTCAAAGGCCTCGCCCCCGGCGCCGAGATCATTCCGATCCGTGTGCCGCCCATCAGACACGACGAGCTTCCGGACCCCAATTACCCGCTGGCCACTGCCGTAAAGGCCGCCGTCGACAGTGGAGCGAAGATCATCGACTTCACCATCGGCAACCAGTACGTGATCGGCACTCAGACGGTCGGCGACGTGGCGTTCAACTACGCGGTCAGGAAGGGCGTGTTGATGATCGCCGGTGTCGGGGACAACGCCAAGCAGGGCAACAAGCCCCAGTTCCCGGCCGCCTACCACCACGTGGTCGGAGTATCGGCCACCGACAAGTCAGGGACGGTCTCGCCGACGTCCCAGCACGGCGATTACGTCGACCTTGCCGCGCCCGGTGTGGACATGCCGCGGTGGTGCGACGCGAAGTTCCAGCAGTACTGCAAGGACGGAGGCGGCACTTCGGCGGCCTCCGCACTGGCCTCCGCCTCGGCGGCCCTCATCTGGTCCGCTCACCCGACATGGACCGCGAACCAGGTCCTGCGGTCCCTCGTCGACACCGCGGGCCGGTCGTGGGCGAAGAACAATCCCAGCATGTACGTCGGCTACGGAGCCGTTCGCCCCCGAAAAGTCCTCGAGGACGCCAACTACAACGCCGGCCCCGCGAACGTCGATCCCCTCGCCGCGGAGGACGGCGAAAGCGCGGCGCCCACGGCCTCGGCCTCCGCTTCTGCACCAGCATCGTCACAGCCCCGGAGCGACTCTTCAGGCGGCCGGACGGAAGCGGCAGGATCGAGCGCGGAGTCGGAGAAGAACAGCAACTCCCCGCTGTGGATCGCGCTCGGCGCAGCCGCGGCGGTCATCGTGGTCGGCGGCGGAGGCTTCGCCGTCATACGGGCGCGCCGCGCCGGGTGAGGAACCGGCTGCACAACCGGAGGCTTCGGATGCTCATCGGCCAGGGCTCGTCCGAGACCGTGCCGACAGGCACCGCACGCGTGCTCTCCGCCGCCCGGCGGTGAGCCGACACAGTTGGACCAGACAACAGACAGAGGAAGGGCGGGCTGGTCATGGCTGACAAGCAGAAGCTCGAAGATGCCGCAGTAGTCAAGCTGCAGAACGACATGTACACCAAGTACGAGAGCATCCGGGGCCGGGTGCACAGCCTGCAGCAGGTCATCGACGGCCTCGAGGGACAGTGGCAGGGCATCGGTCGCGCCGCGTTCGACAAGAAGCAGTACGAGATCAACGAGTCCCTGCAGAACATCGGCAAGATCCTGGGCGACGTCATCGAGGCGATGACGAAGACGCGTCACATCAAGGACAGCAAGGAAGACGACGTGCGCGCGTCGGTCAACCGGATCGACGTGCACGACGGCGCGCCGACGGTCTCTCCCTTCAGCTCGTACTGACACGGGCGGCTTCACGGAATCGGCCGGGCAGCCGGCCTCCATCAGGCAGACACGAGCAGACGAGGTAGACAGAGATGGGCAACAACGCCGACGGCTTGAGCGTCACTTACAACGGGCTCGACTTCGCCGCCACGAAGATCGGTAACGAGGCGAAGACGCTCGAGCGGGACCTGCACGAGCTCAGGCAGCTGGTCGTCCAGAGCATGCAGTACTGGGAGGGCGAGGCCCAGGGCACCTTCCACGAGAAGCTGCAGAAGTGGGACAAGGAAGCCAACGACATCCACACCGCCCTGACCGGCATCGGCCACGTCGTCCACATGGCCGGCGGTGACTACATGGAGGGCGACAAGCAGGCGGCCAGCTACTTCCGGTAGACCGGACAGCCGAGTGTCATGTCGGGGTGGGCGCGCGCGGGAGGCGTCCACCCCGTTTTTCGCGTCCCGAGCGGCGGGCGACTCGGTCGGTGCGTCCAAGACCGAGGTCGGGTCTTCTTGTCGAGGGCGGTGACACCTTTGGTGTCACCACCCTCGATCACGCCCCACGGAGTGCCGCTGGATGAGCGGAGCGCCGAGCCGGGCGCTCCGCTCAGTCGGCACCGTGCGTCAAACCCACCTGAACCAACGGCCTCCCCTGCCGGCGGGACACGAACACCCCGCGTCCCGCCGGCATCGGCCGCGGGCGGACGCCGCCCAGCAGGTCGCCCTCGCCGGGGTCGCCCGCGAGGACCACTCCCTGGGCGCCGAGTTCCTTGAGGCGCTGCATGAAGGCCTCGTAGCCGGCGCGGCCCGCGCCCGCCGTGGAGCGGGCGATGATGAAGCGGACGCCGACGTCGCGGGCGAAGGGGAGCATCTCCGTGAGGCCGGCGAGGGGGTTGCCGCTGGAGGTGGAGACCAGGTCGTAGTCGTCGATGACCACGTACACCGTCGGGCCGCGCCACCAGCTGCGGTCGCGCAGCTGCTCGGGGGTGACGTCGGAGGTCGGTGTGCGGCGCTGCATCAGGTCGGCCAGGGCGTCCATGTGGTGCTGCATCTGGCTCGACATGGGGATGTACTCCGCCAGGTGCGAGGACGGGGTCACCCCGAGCAGCGAACGGCGGTTGTCGACCACGAACAGCTTGCAGCTGTCGCCGTCGTAGCGCTCGGTGAGGCGCTGGATGAGCAGCTTCAGCAGGTTCGACTTGCCGGACTCGCTCTCGCCGAAGACGAGGAAGAACGGGTCCTGGTCGAAGTCCACGAACGCCGGTTCGAGGTTGTCCTCGTCCAGGGCGAAGGAGACACCGCGGTGGGGGAAGCGGTCGCCCGGCGGGAGTTGCGTGGCCGGGAGCGCGCGGGGGAGGAGGCGGACCTCGGGGGCGCCGGGCTGCTGCCAGTGACGCGTCACCTCGGCCGCCAGGGCCGTCGTCGCCTCCGCCAGGTCCGTGTCGGAGGACAGGCCGTCGATCCGCGGGACCGCCGCCATGAAGTGCTGCTTCTGCGGCGTCTGACCGCGTCCCGGCACGCCCGTGGGCACGTTCGCGGCGACCTTGCGGTCGAACTCGGAGTCCATCGGGTCGCCGAGCCGCAGCTCCAGGCGGTTCATCAGGTGGTCCTTGAGGTTGGAGCGGACCTCCATCGACCGTGAGGCGGTCAGGACCAGGTGGATGCCGTAACCCAGGCCGCGGGCCGCGATGTCCAGCACCAGCGGCTCCAGCGCCTCGTAGTCCGAGCGGAAGTTGCCCCAGCCGTCGATGACCAGGAACACATCGCCCCAGGGCTGGTCGGCGACCGAGATGTCGCCCCGGGCGCGGCGGCTGCGGAACTCCGCGATGGAGGAGATGCCCGACGCGCGGAAGTACTCCTCGCGCCGGGTCATCACGCCGTACACCTCGGCCGCTGTACGCCGTACCTTCTCCGGGTCCAGGCGCGAGGCCACGCCGCCCATGTGCGGCAGGCCGGCCAGGGAGGCCATGCCGCCGCCACCGAAGTCGAGGCCGTAGAACTGCACCTCGTGCGGGGTGTGGGTGAGCGCGAAGGAGGCGACGACGGAGCGCACCAGCGTCGACTTGCCGGACTGCGGACCGCCCAGGATCTGCATGTGTCCGGCCGCGCCGCCGAAGTCGATCCACAGCGGGTCGCGCCGCTGCTCGTACGGCTTGTCGACGACGCCGACGGGGACGACGAGCCGGCCCGCGCCCTCGTAGCCCGGCTGCTTCAGGCCGCGGCCGGGCACCGGGGCGAGTCCGGGCAGCAGGGAGTCCAGCGACGGCGGGCTGTCCAGCGGCGGCAGCCACACCTGGTGGGCGGCCGGTCCCTGCGCCTCCAGCCGGCGCACGACCACGTCGAGCACGGTGTCGGCGAGCGCGTCGTCCTTCTCGTCGCGCTCCGGCTCCTGGCGCTGCCGCGGCACCGGCACGTACTGCACCGGGACCTCGGCGGCCGTGAACAGTACCGGCCTGCGGTCGACCGGCAGCGGCCCGCCGAGCGCGGCGGCCGCCTGCTGGGAGCTCGTGCGGTACACGCCGGAGACGTAGGCGGCCTTGAAGCGCACCATCTCGTCGGTGCCGAACTTCAGGAAACCGGAACCCGGGATGTTCGGCAGCTCGTAGGCGTCCGGGACGCCGAGCGCGGCGCGCGACTCCGCCGCGGAGAACGTGCGCAGACCGATGCGGTACGACAGGTAGGTCTCCAGGCCGCGCAGGCGCCCTTCCTCCAGGCGCTGCGAGGCGAGCAGGAGGTGCACGCCCAGCGACCGGCCGATGCGGCCGATCTGCACGAACATGTCGATGAAGTCCGGCTTGGCGGTGAGCAGTTCGCTGAACTCGTCGATGACCAGGACGAGGGACGGGATCGGCTGGAGCGGAGCGCCCGCCGCGCGAGCCTTCTCGTAGTCGTGGATGTTGGCGTAGTTGCCCGCGTCGCGGAGCATCTCCTGGCGGCGGTTGAGCTCACCGCGGATCGAGTCGCCCATGCGGTCCACGAGCGTGAGGTCGTCGGCGAGGTTGGTGATCACCGCCGCGACGTGCGGCAGTTGGGCCATGCCCGCGAACGTCGCACCGCCCTTGAAGTCGGCGAGGACGAGGTTGAGGGTCTCGGAGGAGTGGGTCACGGCGAGACCGAGGACCAGGGTGCGCAGCAGCTCCGACTTGCCGGAACCGGTCGCACCCACGCACAGGCCGTGCGGGCCCATGCCCTCCTGGGCCGCCTCCTTGAGATCGAGCATGACGGGCCGGCCGTCCTCGCCGACTCCGATGGGCACGCGCAGCCGCTCGGCCTGCGCGCGCGGCCGCCAGGTGCGCTGGGGGTCGACGGAGGCCGCGTCGCCCAGGTTCAGCAGGTCGGTGAACTCCAGGTTGGCGAGCAGCGGTTCGTCGTCGTCCCCGCCCGAGGCGACCCGGAGCGGCGCCAGCTGCCGGGCCAGCGCCTCGGCGGCCTCGTACGACAGCACGTCCGGCGTGCCCTCGTAGACCATGCCGTGGGCGGACTCCAGGCGCAGTTCCTTCGGGCGTACGACGACGGACAGGTCGCCGCGTCCCGCGGTGAGTTCGCCGGGTACGACCTCGACGACCGTCACGCCCTGCAGGCCCTCGGGGGAGGCCAGCAGCGACGTCGGCGACAGGGAGACACCGTCGAGGACGATCACCAGGTGCGGCTGCTCGGGGGCGGGTGGCCCGCCCGGGTGGAACCGCGGGCGGCCCTGGAGACGGGTGCCGAGCAGGTCCTCCAGCTCGGCCGGGTCGGTGGCGATCAGCCGGCGGCTGCCCGCGCCGTCCGCGGCGCCCGGAGCCTGGTTGTGCGGCAGCCACTTGGCCCACTCCCACTCCGGTGCGGCTTCCCGGTGGGCGGCCACGGCGACGAGCATGTCCTCGGGGGAGTGCAGAGAGGCGAGTGAGCCGACGAGCGCACGGGCCGAACCGCGTACGGTCGTCGGCTCGCCGCTGACCGTCACGTGGTAGAACGCGCGCAGCGACACGGCCATGGGCAGGCTCTCGAGGGTGCCGTGCGTGGCGAGGAAGCGCTGCATCGCACCGGCGGTCAGCGGCTCGAGCTGGTCCACCGGGCCGGTCTCCGGCGGGATCAGGGGGGTGGCCAGGGACTGCGGTCCGAGGCCCACGCGCACCTGCCCGAAGTCCTCGTCGCCGGTGCGCCGCTCCCACACCCGGCTGCCCTCGGCGACCAGCGCCCACAGTTGCTCAGGCGAAGGGTGCAGGTAGTACTGGGCGTCGCGCTGGGCCTGCGCGGTGTCCAGGGCCGTGCGCCGGGTCTGGGCCAGGTAGCGCAGGTAGTCGCGGCGGATGTCGGCCATCTGCCCCTGGTTGCCGCGGCGGTAGCGCACCAGCATGGAGATGCCCATGGCGATCGTGGAGGCCACCATCACCATGCCCATGATCTTCATGAAGGGCTGGGCCTGCGGGTTGAAGAAGAACACCACCGAACCGCCCATGCCGAGCATGGGCAGGAGCTGCATCAGCGCGCCTTCCTGCGGCCCGCGCGGCAGTTCCGGCGGGGGCTGCAGCACGATCTCGTCCGTGGGCACGTCCTTCGGCAGTGCCCGCGGGGGGCGCTTGACGACGATATGGCTCACTACGCACCAATTCCCTAGCCCGACCGGGGTGTTCTGTCCGCCGCCCCGTGTCAGGCGGACGCCGATCGCGAACCGCGATCCTACTGACAACCGATGGCACCAGCGGGCGGTAGGGTGCCGGGGAGACGGGTGAGGAGTTGTGTGAGCAGTTGCGAATCCGCCTGGTGAAACCGGGCAATTCGCGACGTTCGATGCGCGTGCCTCTCGCGCCTTCCGGACCTGACGGCGCAGTTGACCGGCAGCGGGGGAGACGCCGCACGAACTTCCACCGGAACGTACACATGATCTTCACGGCCGGCCGTGCGCGACGACGTGCCGACCGGTCTCATCACCGACGAGGGGGAACAACAGGTGAGCATGACGGCCTCCGCGCCGGCCGGCGCCAATGCCCAACCGGGCACCGGAGCCCCTTCCGGGGCGGGTACCGGCTTCGGCTTCTGCCGGGTCACGATCGTGGCGCCCGACAGCCGCATCGACGTGGCGCTGCCCGACGACGTACCGGTCGCGGACCTGTACCCGGAGATCCTCCGGCTCGCCCGGCAGAGCCCCGACGAGGGCGCGCCCGTCGGATACCACCTCGTCCGCCGGGACGGCACGGTCCTCGACAGCTCCCGCTCCTTCGCCGCGCAGCGCATCCTCGACGGCGAACTGCTCACGCTGCGCCCGTTCGCCGAGTCGCTGCCGCCCGCCGTCTTCGACGACGTCTCCGAGGCCGTCGCCTCCGCCGTCACCCGCGACCGGGCCCTGTGGGACGGCGACCTGACCCGGGTGGCCGGCCTCGTCGCCGGCGGCATCCTGCCCGGGCTCCTCGCGTTCGTCGTCTGGAGCTCGCAGCTCCGCCACGACATGCACAGCCTCCAGGGCATCCTGGCCGCCGTCACCGGAGTGCTCCTGACCGTCTTCGCGTGCGTACGCGCGCGGGTGTACGACGACCGCGGCTCCGCGGTCGCCCTGGGCCTGGGCGCTCTGCCGAACATCGCCGTGGGGGGCTCCGGGCTGCTGCCCCTCGCGGACGGGCAGGGCATCGGACGGCTCCAGTTCCTGCTCGCCTGCGCCGCCGTCCTGATCGCCTCCGTCGTGCTCACCCTGGTGTCGCCGGGTGGCGACGGTCCGTTCGTGGCGTTCGTCTTCGCCTCGACGGTCGGTCTGATCACCACGTTCATCGGGATGCTCACCGACCTCAGGCCCATCGAGACGGCCGCCGTCTGCGCCCCGCTCTCCGTGGGGGCGCTCGCCTTCCTGCCCGGGCTCTCCATGCGCTTCGCGCGGCTGCCCATCGGCTTCGAGGCACCCAGCCCCTCGCGCGGCGGCTACGCGGAGGGCGAGCCCAACGCACCCGAGCCCGTCGACGCCGAGCGCGTCGCGGCGCAGGCCCAGCGCGGCCACGAACTGCTCGTCGGTCTCGTCGGCGGCTGCGCGCTCGTCTCCGTCGGCGCCTCGATCGTCCTCGGCTTCTCCAGCGACGTCTGGGCGCAACTCCTGGCGCTGGCGACCGGACTGGCGATGCTGATGCGCGCCGGACTGTTCCGCTACACCGCCCAGGTCGCCGCCACCCTGGCCGCCGGCCTTGCGGCCCTGCTCTTCCTCGGCATCGGCCTCGCGCTGAACCCGCCCATGGGGTACGTGCGCGACGCGCTGCACGGCGACACCACCGCCCTGGACATCCGCAGCCTCTGGCTCGCGGCGGCCGTCGCCGCGGCGGCCGCTCTGGTCACCGCGATCGGCCTGATCACTCCGCGCCGCGGTGTCGCCCCTTTCTGGGGCCGCTTCCTGGAGATCGCGGAGAGCTTCGTCCTGCTCACCCTGGTGCCGCTGACCCTGGCCGTGTTCGACGTCTACGCGACCGTGCGCGCGATGACGAGCTGAGTTGTCGGCCGGGAGGACGGCTGGGACGCCGGCCGGGACGACCGGCGGCGACTGAGTCGACTCGCCTGGCATCGGCGGGAACTGACGCCCCGTAATGCCGTGCGGCGGACGTGCGTGTGCCGGCCGCCTGTGGGTTGGGCGTCTGCGGCTTGGGCGCCTGTGCGTCGGATGCCTGCGCGCTCGATCCCGGCTCAGCCACGAGCCGTGCAGCTCCACGAGCCCGCGAGCCGTACGGCCCGTCCCGCCCCCACGTCGGGCGACCGATTGAGACGGCGCGGCGGACGACCGGCCGAGGAACGACAAGGCGGTGCCCCGCCATGGGCCGGTGCCGGGCCGGGAGTTCGAGACGCCGGGCGGGTGCGGTGCGACCGGCCGCGACGAGCCGTCCGGAGCGACCGGCCAGGACGAGAGGCCGGGACGAGCCGGCCGGGACGACCCGGCCAAGACGACGGCCCGAGGCAGGCCTGAGGGCTGCCTCGGCCCGACAACGAGAGGTGTCTGACACGTGAGCTTCGGCCCACCCCCTTCCCCCTACACCCAGTCCGCCGTCGCGGCCGACCAGGCCCGAAGGCGCCGCCGCGACAGAATCATCGGCGGGACTCTGGCCGTCGTCCTGGTCGCCGCGCTGTGCGTAGGCGGCGGGCTCCTGTGGGCCGCGGGGGACCACAGCGCGCCGGCCGGTCACAAGGCGGCCACCGTCGCCCAGAGCCCGGACGACATCCGCAGCACGGTCGAGAAGGTCCCCACTTCTCCGGAGGGCCAGGAGGTGATCGAGCACTACGCCGAACATCTCGAGAAGAACCCCCAGAACAACCCGCGCTACGCGCCGGGCACCTGGGCCACCGGAAAGGTCCTCGCCAAGGGCGTCGCCAACCGCGTCGAGGGCTACCGGATCAAGCCCCACTACGACGAGACGGCCTGGACCCTCGATCTCGGCGGCTACATCTGCGCCAGCAGCCGGCACGTCACCGCCGACGGCCGCACCGCGGTCGTCATCCAGCCGCCCAAGGGCGAGGGCGCGATGGACAAGGGCGTCTGCGACCAGGTGGTGTTCCTCGACCTGGACACCGGCAAGAAGCTGTGGCAGAGGAAGATGCCCGCGGCCACCTTCGCATACGTCACGAACACCAACCTCACCCTGACCCGGGGCGTCGTCGCGGTGGCCTGGGGGCGAGGCTCGGTGGCGTACGACATGAAGAGCGGCAAGCAGCTGTGGAACAGCACGATGACGTCCCAGTGCGAGGACAAGGGCTTCGCGGGAGGCGGCGCGCTGCTCGCGCTCGTCGGCTGCGGTGAGGCACCCGACACCACGTACAAGGTGCAGAAGCTCGACCCGCGGACCGGCAGGAACCTGTGGACGTACAAGGTCGCGGCGGGCGTCGAGGACGTCTACCTGCCCTCCTCCGACCCGCCCGTGCTCGCCGTTGCGGCCGGGGACATCTCGGTCACCGACCTGATAACGCTCGACGGCCGGGGCCGGCACCTCGCCACCGTCTCCCTGAGCGGATACGACGCCAAGTGCGGCAGCCGGTCCTACTCCGGGCCGTTCTTCGGCGTGGTGGAGAACTGCGACGGGATGGTCGTGGGCCCCACCCAGGTCTACGTCATGAGCAAGGAGAACATCGCGAACGGCCAGCCCTCGGACTGGATCGTCGCCTTCGACCTGAAGACCGGCAAGACGCGCGGCAAGTTCGAAGGCCGTGAGCTGCAGATGGTCTATCCGATCCGGATGAGCGGCGACGAACTGCTGATCTACCGCGCGGGCGCCGAGACCCTGGCCCCTGCTGCTCTGGTCAGCTGGGACCCGCAGACGGACAAGGAGACCCCGCTGCTGCTGTTCCAGCTCCCGGACGACGACTCCTACGAGCTCAGCGACCCGGAGCAGTCCGACGTCGTCGTGGAGCAGGGCCGGATCTTCTTCTCCCGGCGCGAGCTGGTCCGCGACGACGACTCCCCGAAGGACAAGGTGCTGATGGCCATCGGCTACGGAAGCGCCGGACTCGAGCACTGAGGCGCCGAGGGACTGAGCACCGACGCGCCGGCACACGAGACGGTGTGAGGGGGCGGCACGCGCGCGCGTGCCGCCCCCTCACACCGTCGTTCACGTCCGTGCGCCGCTCACTCGGCCGCGGCGCCCCCGTTGTGCGGCGCCGGCTCCAGGTCGAACTCGCCGTCGCGCGCGCCCAGCACGAACGCCCGCCACTCCGCCTCCGTGTAGCGCAGCACCGTGTCGTGGTCGAGGGACGACCGCATGGCCACGGCGCCGCCGGGAAGATAGGCGATCTCGACGCGCTCCTCGTGCTCCTCCGTGCCCGGCGCGCAGTGCCACTCCACGCCCGAGATGTCCAGGGCGTAGAGTTCGTCGCGCTCCCGCTCCTTGCGTGCCCTGATCTCCGCTTCCGTCTCCGCCATCGCGCAGCGACCCCTTCCCGACGTGGTACGGACCCAGTACGGACTCGGTACTGTGCCGGCGATCACCCTAGTGGCCCGCGCGGCCCCGCCAGGAGGCTTCCCGGACTGCGGTGAGAGGGCCTGCGACCGCCTGGTACCCTGAGTGACGGCCGTTTGTGTACGCACCCCCGGAGCCATCGCAGGCAACCCTGTGGGCCCTGGAGGCCGCGCCCAGCGGATCCCCGCCTCCCGAGTAACGGAAGCTCCCCAGAGACGTAGACCTGGGGCACTCGGTGGCCACTCACAGACCATGAGGAGTACGCGTGTCGCTCGACGCCGCTACGAAGAAGCAGATCATCGGCGAGTTCGGTACCAAGGAGGGTGACACCGGCTCCCCCGAGGTCCAGGTCGCTCTGCTCTCCCGTCGGATCTCCGACCTGACCGAGCACCTCAAGACCCACAAGCACGACCACCACTCGCGTCGTGGCCTGCTGATCCTGGTCGGTCAGCGCCGCCGCCTGCTGCAGTACCTCGCCAAGAAGGACATCCAGCGCTTCCGTGCGCTGGTCGACCGCCTCGGCATCCGCCGTGGTGCGGCGGGCGCCAAGTAGGACGCCGTGAAGGGAGCGGTTCCCGTACGACAGGGAGCCGCTCCCTTCGCATATGTGCTTGCCACAGCGCCATGCGCGCGTGCCGCGGGCGGGCGATGCGCTTGCCGCGGGTGCACGCGGCAGCCGCGGAAAGTTCTGCGGAACGTACGGAAACGTGCGGACTGTCAGTGCCCCTTTGTAGTGTGGTAGCACAACGCAATACGTATGACACAGCGTGACAGGGCCGAACCATGCCAGGTATGGCGCCGTCGCGAACGACGAACGAGGAGAAGCGCGCCTCGCCGCCGCCGGTCCTCGGTAGTGGCCCCCGGGGAGTGAGTCCCGGGTGCTTCGATCGAAGACCGGCCCGCACCAGACGGAGCGCTTCTCCGCCACCGTCCCTCCGCCACACGGGCGGGCGGGACGAGGACGAGGAGAAAACGCTAGTGGAGAACGAGACCCACTACGCCGAAGCCGTGATCGACAACGGTTCCTTCGGCACCCGCACCATCCGCTTCGAGACGGGGCGCCTGGCCAAGCAGGCCGCCGGCTCCGCAGTGGCGTACCTGGACGACGACACCATGGTGCTGTCGGCCACCACCGCCTCCAAGAACCCCAAGGACCAGCTCGACTTCTTCCCGCTGACGGTCGACGTCGAGGAGCGGATGTACGCGGCCGGCAAGATCCCCGGCAGCTTCTTCCGCCGTGAGGGCCGGCCCTCCGAGGACGCCATCCTCACCTGCCGCCTCATCGACCGCCCGCTGCGCCCGTCCTTCAAGAAGGGCCTGCGCAACGAGATCCAGGTCGTCTGCACCGTCATGGCCCTCAACCCCGACCACCTGTACGACGTCGTGGCGATCAACGCCGCGTCCGCGTCCACGCAGCTGGCCGGTCTGCCCTTCTCCGGCCCGATCGGCGGCGTCCGCGTCGCGCTGATCAACGGCCAGTGGGTCGCCTTCCCGACGCACACCGAGCTCGAGGACGCCGTCTTCGACATGGTGGTCGCCGGCCGCGTCCTGGAGGACGGCGACGTCGCGATCATGATGGTCGAGGCCGAGGCCACCGACAGGACCATCAAGCTCGTCGAGGGCGGCGCCGAGGCACCCACCGAGGAGGTCGTGGCCGCCGGTCTGGAGGCCGCGAAGCCCTTCATCAAGGTGCTGTGCAAGGCCCAGTCCGACCTCGCCGCCAAGGCCGCCAAGCCGACCGGCGAGTTCCCGATCTTCCTCGACTACCAGGACGACGTCCTGGAGGCGCTCACCGCCGCCGTCCGCCCGGAACTCGCCCAGGCGCTCACCATCGCCGGCAAGCAGGAGCGCGAGGCCGAGCTGGACCGCGTCAAGGGCCTGGCCGCCGAGAAGCTCCTGCCGGAGTTCGAGGGCCGCGAGAAGGAGATCTCCGCCGCTTACCGTTCGCTGACCAAGACCCTGGTCCGCGAGCGCGTGATCAAGGAGAAGAAGCGCATCGACGGCCGCGGTGTCACCGACATCCGCACCCTGGCCGCCGAGGTCGAGGCCATCCCGCGGGTGCACGGCTCGGCGCTGTTCGAGCGTGGCGAGACCCAGATCCTGGGCGTCACCACCCTGAACATGCTGCGCATGGAGCAGCAGCTGGACACCCTCTCCCCGGTGACCCGCAAGCGCTACATGCACAACTACAACTTCCCGCCGTACTCCACCGGTGAGACCGGCCGCGTCGGCTCCCCCAAGCGCCGCGAGATCGGCCACGGCGCCCTCGCCGAGCGCGCCCTGGTCCCGGTGCTGCCGACGCGCGAGGAGTTCCCCTACGCGATCCGTCAGGTCTCCGAGGCCCTCGGGTCCAACGGCTCGACCTCCATGGGCTCGGTCTGCGCCTCCACCATGTCGCTGCTGAACGCCGGTGTGCCGCTGAAGGCCCCGGTCGCCGGTATCGCCATGGGCCTGATCTCCCAGGAGATCGACGGCGAGACGCACTACGTCACCCTCACCGACATCCTCGGTGCGGAGGACGCCTTCGGCGACATGGACTTCAAGGTCGCCGGCACCAAGGAGTTCGTGACCGCCCTCCAGCTCGACACCAAGCTGGACGGCATCCCGGCCTCCGTGCTGGCCGCCGCCCTGAAGCAGGCCCGTGACGCCCGCCTCCACATCCTCGACGTGATGATGGAGGCCATCGACCGGCCCGACGAGATGTCCCCGCACGCCCCGCGGATCATCACCGTCAAGATCCCGGTCGACAAGATCGGCGAGGTCATCGGCCCCAAGGGCAAGATGATCAACCAGATCCAGGAGGACACGGGCGCCGAGATCACCATCGAGGACGACGGCACGATCTACATCGGTGCCGCCGACGGCCCGTCCGCCGAGGCCGCCCGCACCACGATCAACAGCATCGCCAACCCGACGATGCCCGAGGTCGGCGAGCGCTACCTCGGTACGGTCGTGAAGACGACCACCTTCGGTGCGTTCGTCTCCCTGCTGCCCGGCAAGGACGGTCTGCTGCACATCTCGCAGATCCGCAAGCTGGCCGGCGGCAAGCGCGTGGAGAACGTCGAGGACGTGCTCGGCGTGGGCCAGAAGGTCCAGGTCGAGATCGCCGAGATCGACTCCCGCGGCAAGCTCTCCCTGGTCCCCGTGATCGAGGGCGAGGACGGCTCCGACGCCGCATCCGACAGCGGCTCCACCGCGGACAAGAAGGACGACGCCGACAAGTGACGTCCCGTGGCTTCAAGGCGACGGCCCGCACCTCCTCGGAGGCGCGGGCCGTCGCCCGTACCCAAACCCTCATCAAGGGCACCAACGGCATCGGTACGGTCCGCAAGACCACCCTCCCGGGCGGCCTGCGCATCGTCACCGAGACCCTCCCCTCCGTGCGCTCGGCCACGTTCGGCATCTGGGCGCACGTCGGCTCCCGCGACGAGACCCGCTCGCTCAACGGCGCCACGCACTACCTGGAGCACCTGCTCTTCAAGGGCACGTCCCGCAGATCCGCCCTGGACATCTCCTCCGCCCTCGACGCCGTCGGCGGCGAGATGAACGCGTTCACGGCCAAGGAGTACACGTGCTACTACGCGCGTGTGCTCGACACCGACCTGCCGCTCGCCATCGACGTGGTCTGCGACATGCTCACCGGCTCGCTGATCCGCGAGGAGGACGTCGACGTCGAACGCGGCGCGATCCTCGAAGAGATCGCCATGACCGAGGACGACCCGGGCGACTGCGTGCACGACCTGTTCGCGCACACCATGTTCGGCGACAACTCCCTCGGCCGCCCGGTCCTCGGCACGGTCGACACGGTCAACGCCCTCACCGCCGACCGCATCCGCCGCTTCTACCGGAAGCACTACGACCCGACCCACCTCGTGGTCGCCTGCGCCGGCAACATCGACCACAACAAGGTCGTACGCCAGGTCCGGGCCGCCTTCGAGAAGGCAGGCGCCTTCCGGGACGTCCAGGCCGCGCCCATCGCCCCGCGCGACGGCCTGCGCAGCCTGCGCACCACGGGCCGCGTCGAGCTGCAGAACCGCCGTACGGAACAGGCCCATGTCGTCCTCGGCATGCCCGGCCTGGCCCGCACCGACGACCGCCGCTGGGCCCTCGGGGTCCTCAACACGGCCCTCGGCGGCGGCATGTCCTCCCGCCTCTTCCAGGAGGTCCGGGAGAAGCGCGGCCTCGCGTACAGCGTGTACTCCTACACCTCCGGCTTCGCCGACTGCGGGCTGTTCGGCGTCTACGCAGGCTGCCGCCCGAGCCAGGTGCACGACGTGCTGAGGATCTGCCGCGACGAGCTCGACCACGTCGCCGAGAACGGCCTGACCGACGACGAGATCGCCCGCGCCATCGGCCAGCTCCAGGGCTCCACCGTCCTCGGTCTGGAGGACACCGGTGCGCTCATGAACCGCATCGGCAAGAGTGAGCTCTGCTGGGGCGAGCAGATCTCCGTGGACGACATGCTGGCCCGGATGGCGGCGGTCACCCCGGACGACGTCCGCTCCGTGGCCCGGGAGATCCTGGGACAGCGCCCGTCGCTGTCGGTCATCGGCCCCCTCAAGGACAAGCAGGCCGCGCGCCTGCAGGACGCGGTGGCCTGACCGCTCGGACCGGGAACACCTCTCCCGGTCACAAGCCCTCCGGTCGTGACAACCCTTCGGTCGTAAGGAAGCAAGAGATGAGCAAGCTGCGCGTGGCGGTCCTCGGTGCCAAGGGCCGGATCGGGTCCGAGGCGGTACGGGCGGTCGAGGCCGCCGAGGACATGGAGCTGGTCGCCGCCCTCGGCCGGGGTGACAGGCTGGAGACCCTCGCCGAGACCGGCGCCCAGGTGGCGGTCGAACTGACCACCCCCGCCTCGGTCATGGACAACCTCGAGTTCTGCGTGAGCCACGGCATCCATGCGGTCGTCGGCACCACCGGCTGGACCGACGAGCGTCTCGCGCAGCTGAGGGGCTGGCTCGCCCAGTCCCCGGAGACCGGCGTGCTCATCGCTCCGAACTTCTCCATCGGAGCCGTGCTCACCATGAAGTTCGCGCAGATCGCCGCGCCGTACTTCGAGTCCGTCGAGGTCGTCGAGCTGCACCACCCGAACAAGGTCGACGCCCCCTCGGGCACCGCCACGCGGACCGCCCAGCTGATCGCCGAGGCCCGGGCGAAGGCGGGCTCGGCCCCGGCGCCGGACGCGACCGTCACCGCCCTGGACGGCGCCCGCGGCGCCGACGTGGACGGCGTGCCGGTCCACGCCGTACGCCTGCGCGGGCTCCTCGCCCACCAGGAGGTCCTGCTGGGCGGCGAGGGCGAGACCCTCACCATCCGCCACGACTCGCTGCACCACAGCAGCTTCATGCCGGGCATCCTGCTCGGCGCGCGCCGGGTGGTGACCACTCCGGGCCTGACCTTCGGCCTGGAGCACTTCCTCGACCTGACCTGACCTGACCTGAGCACCGAGCACCGAGCGGAACCGAAGCCCCGAGCCCCTTATGCGCGCGAAGATCACCTACCTCGTCACGGCCGCCGTCCTGGTCTTCTACTTCGTCCTGGTCGGCAGCCGCGGCGTCATGCTCATCCAGTCCGGCACGCCCGTGACCATCGCCTTCGGGATCGCCGTACTGATCCTGCCGTTGATCGGTCTGTGGTTCCTGTGGAAGAACACCCAGTTCGTCCGCCGGGCCAACGCCCTCGCCGCCGAACTCGACGCCGAGGGCGCCCTGCCCGTCGACGAACTGAAGCGCACACCCAGCGGGCGCATCGACCGCGACTCCGCCGACGAGGTCTTCGCCAAGCGCAAGGCCGAGACGGAGGCGGCCCCCGACGACTGGCGCACCTGGTTCCGCCTCGCCGTCGCCTACCACGACGCCCGCGACACCCCGCGCGCCCGCAAGGCGATGCAGCGCGCCATCGCCCTGCACGACGGCAAGCCGATCCCGGCCGCCTGACACCCGACGGCTCTTGCCGTCACCCACCGACGAGTCCGGTCCGCAGGCGTGTGGGCCGGACGTTCGGCATGCGGTGGGCGGGAACCGTCGGTCAGCGGCCGCGGTGCTCCTCTGCCCACGCCTCGACCGAGTCCGCGGCTCGGTCGAAGGCGGCCACACGGCCCAGGAAGTCGGCGTTGTGCGTGGTCATCAGCGGTACGGACTGAGCGTTCCGGTCCCGGCGGACGAGCACCAGAGCCTGTCCCTGCACCGTGCGCGGCAGCCCGAGCCACCGCACCGGCTGCTGCAGCGTCCGTACGCTCACGACCTGCGCCCACGGCGTCGTACGGCTGACGAGGAAGCGCACGTGGCGCAGCCCGCGGGCGCTGACCCACACGCCCATGCGCAGCAGCCGCAGCGCGCCGGCGATGACGACCAGCGCGACGCCGAAGAAGACCGCCGCTGAGGACAGTCCGTCGGTCAGTGCGATCACGACCGCAGCGAGCAGCACGAACGAGGCGAGCAGCAGCACCAGGGCGGCCGTGCCCACACGCCACGGGCCGGGCCGGTAGGGGCGCCGCCAGCGCTCGCGGTCGTCGAACGGCTGTGCGACATCGTCTGCTGTGTCGAAGGCGCGGTCGGCCGTCAGGAAGGGCAGGGGCACGGCTGGTCCTCACTCCGTCCAGGCATGGGGCTGTGCCCGGTGAGGCTATCCGGCTGTCTCCCCGCTCACCACCCGTGGGGGTCCGAGGGCGTGGTCACGGACGGTGGCCGCGAAGGACGGCCACGGCTCAGTGCCCGTGCGAGGCCTGCTGCGTCTGCGCGGGGGACTGGCTGCTCGACAGCGCGGGCATACCGAGGATCACGGAGCCCACGAGTCCCGCGACGATCGTCAGTCCCAGCAGGCAGCGCCCGGCTATCTGACCGGGGGTCGCGCGCCGGCGCGGCGGGGGAGTGACATTGCTGCGGAACCTGTCCGCCTCGGCGACGAAGGCGAACGGGACGGACTCGCGCCGACGGAACATCGGGGTACGGCTCCCTTCGGAGGTCGAACGGATCAGGTTCGAACGAATCGGGGTCGAACGGGGTGTGTCACCCATGTCGAACACGAGTGTCTCACCCATACAGACGCACGAGTGTCCCGAAAGGTGCCCGCTTTCGCCGAATTCACAGAACTTCACCGAAGATGTCGCGCCCCGGCACCGAACGCCCCGATGTCAGAGGCGGCCCGTAGAGTGGGCGCCGCCCGTCAGACGTGAAGGAAGGGACCCTCCGAGCCGTGACCGACACCCCCGCCGACAACCTGAAGCCCAGCTTCCGCAGCGGCGTCACCGTCGAGCTGGTCAAGCACACCGCGTCGGACGCCGACGTGCTGTTCGCAGCCCGTGTCTCGACCATCGGCGAGCAGTCCCTCGACGAGCTGAACAAGGACCCGGAGCGCTCCAAGGGCCTGATCAACTACCTGATGCGGGACCGGCACGGCAGCCCCTTCGAGCACAACTCGATGACGTTCTTCATCAGCGCCCCGATCTTCGTCTTCCGCGAGTTCATGCGGCACCGGGTCGGCTGGTCGTACAACGAGGAGTCCGGGCGCTACCGCGAGCTCCAGCCGGTCTTCTACGTGCCCGACGCCTCCCGCAAGCTGGTCCAGGAGGGCCGCCCCGGGAAGTACAGGTTCGTCGAGGGCACCCAGGCCCAGCAGGAGCTGGTCGGCCGGGTCATGGAGGACTCCTACCGGCAGGCGTACGAGGCCTACCAGGAGATGCTCGCCGCCGGCGTCGCCCGCGAGGTCGCCCGCGCGGTGCTCCCCGTGGGCCTGTTCTCCTCGATGTACGCCACCTGCAACGCCCGCTCGCTGATGCACTTCCTCGGCCTGCGCACCCAGCACGAGCTGGCCAAGGTGCCGTCCTTCCCGCAGCGGGAGATCGAGATGGTGGGCGAGCGGATGG
Organism: Streptomyces carpinensis; assembly: GCF_002154505.1. Classification (GTDB taxonomy): domain Bacteria; phylum Actinomycetota; class Actinomycetes; order Streptomycetales; family Streptomycetaceae; genus Streptomyces; species Streptomyces carpinensis. The sequence continues at coordinate 25,475 of NZ_MUBM01000077.1, forward strand.
AGGCCGAGTGGGCGAAGCTCATGCCCCTCACCTACGCCGCCTTCAACGCCAACGGCCGGGTCGCGCCGTAGCCCGCGCCCCGAGTCGCCGGCACCCGCCTTTCCGCAGGTACTGGTGTACGGGTCAGCCTCGTGAAGTGTCCGTATTGCGGCATTTATGGAAGTTCATCTAGCCTGATCGAACGGACCCGGCACTGCTTGAACCCCCGAGCAGGCAGTGCCGGGCTCCACCTTTGTCACGACTTGTCGCCTGCCCCGAGGGCAGACCCCGCACTGAGCAACGAGTAGCGTGTTACCCATGGCTCCGACCTCGACTCCGCAGACCCCCTTCGGGCGGGTCCTCACCGCCATGGTCACGCCCTTCACGGCGGACGGCGCACTCGACCTCGACGGCGCGCAGCGGCTCGCCGCCCATCTGGTGGACGCAGGCAACGACGGCCTGGTGATCAACGGCACCACCGGCGAGTCCCCCACCACCAGCGATGCGGAGAAAACGGACCTCGTACGCGCGGTCCTGGCGGCCGTCGGAGACCGCGCCCACGTCGTGGCCGGCGTCGGCACCAACGACACCCACCACAGCATCGAGCTCGCCCGCGCCGCCGAGCAGGCCGGCGCGCACGGCCTGCTGACCGTCACGCCGTACTACAACAAGCCCCCCCAAGAGGGCCTGTACCGGCACTTCAAGGCCATCGCCGACGCGACCGGGCTCCCGGTCATGCTCTACGACATCCCCGGCCGCAGCGGCGTCCCGATCAACACCGAGACCATCGTCCGTCTCGCCGAGCACCCGAGGATCGTCGCCAACAAGGACGCCAAGGGCGACCTCGGCCGTGCCGGCTGGGCCATCGCCCGCTCGGGCCTCGCCTGGTACTCCGGCGACGACATGCTGAACCTGCCGCTGCTCTCCGTGGGCGCGGTCGGCTTCGTCTCGGTCGTCGGCCACGTCGTCACCCCCGACCTGCGCGCCCTGATCGAGGCGTACACCTCCGGTGACGTCCAGAAGGCCACCGAGATCCACCAGAAGCTGCTCCCGGTCTACACCGGCATGTTCCGCACCCAGGGCGTCATGACCACCAAGGCCGCGCTCGCCCTGCGGGGCCTGCCCGGCGGACCGCTGCGGCCGCCCATGGTCGAGCTCACGCCCGAGGAGATCGAGCAGCTCAAGATCGATCTTGCTGCCGGCGGGGTACAGCTCTGACAACGAGACTTCGCGAGACCCTCTCGCACCGCCCGGCTCCACCCGGCACCCCGCCGGGAACCGGGCTTCACAACAGAACAAACAACTGAATAAGCGGGCCACCGGTGCCTGCGCCCCACAACGACAACTGCTTCTGCACGAACGTCATGCGCGCCACGTGCCCACCGGTACGTGGCGCGTGTGGTGAGGAGAGTCTTTTGAGTCATCCGCATCCTGAACTCGGCCCGCCCCCGCCGCTCGCCGAGGGCGGCCTCCGCGTCACCCCACTCGGCGGCCTGGGCGAGATCGGCCGCAACATGACGGTCTTCGAGTACGGCGGCCGCCTGCTGATCGTCGACTGCGGAGTGCTCTTCCCCGAGGAGGAGCAGCCCGGAATCGACCTGATCCTGCCGGACTTCTCGTCCATCCGGAACCGTCTGGACGACATCGAGGGCATCGTCCTCACCCACGGCCACGAGGACCACATCGGCGGAGTCCCCTACCTCCTGCGGGAGAAGCCGGACATCCCGCTGATCGGCTCCAAGCTGACGCTCGCCCTGATCGAGGCCAAGCTCCAGGAACACCGCATCCGCCCCTACACCCTGGAGGTGGCGGAAGGAAACCGTGAGCGCATCGGCCCCTTCGACTGCGAGTTCGTCGCCGTCAACCACTCCATCCCGGACGCCCTGGCCGTCGCCATCCGCACCCCCGCGGCCATGGTGGTCCACACGGGCGACTTCAAGATGGACCAGCTGCCGCTGGACAACCGCCTCACCGATCTGCACGCGTTCGCCCGGCTGAGCGAGGAGGGCATCGACCTCCTCCTGACGGACTCCACCAACGCCGAGGTCCCCGGCTTCACGCCGCACGAGCGGGACATCTCGGGCGTCCTGCGCCAGGTCTTCGCCGGCGCCCGCAAGCGGATCATCGTGGCGAGCTTCGCCAGCCATGTCCACCGCATCCAGCAGATCCTGGACGCGGCCCACGAGTACGGCCGCCGGGTCGCCTTCGTCGGCCGCTCCATGGTCCGCAACATGGGCATCGCGAGGGACCTCGGCTACCTGAAGGTCCCGCCGGGCCTGGTGGTGGACGTCAAGACGCTCGACGACCTGCCCGACCACGAGGTGGTCCTGGTCTGCACCGGCTCCCAGGGGGAGCCGATGGCAGCCCTCTCCCGGATGGCCAACAGGGACCACCAGATCCGCATCGTCGAGGGCGACACGGTGATCCTGGCGTCCTCGCTGATCCCGGGCAACGAGAACGCGGTCTACCGGGTGATCAACGGCCTGACCCGCTGGGGTGCCAACGTCGTCCACAAGGGCAACGCCAAGGTGCACGTCTCGGGCCACGCATCGGCCGGCGAGCTGCTGTACTTCTACAACATCTGCCGCCCGAAGAACCTGATGCCGGTCCACGGCGAATGGCGCCACCTGCGCGCCAACGCCGAGCTGGGCGCCCTCACCGGTGTGCCGCACGACCGGATCGTCATCGCCGAGGACGGCGTGACCGTCGACCTCGTCGAGGGCAAGGCCAAGATCTCCGGCAAGGTCCAGGCCGGCTACGTCTACGTCGACGGCCTCTCCGTCGGCGACGTCGGCGAGCCCGCCCTGAAGGACCGCAAGATCCTCGGCGACGAGGGCATCATCTCGGTCTTCGTGGTGGTCGACTCCACCACCGGCAAGGTCACCGGCGGCCCGCACATCCAGGCCCGCGGCTCCGGCATCGAGGACTCCGCCTTCGGCGAGGTCATCCCCAAGATCGCGGACGCCCTGGAGAAGTCGGCCCAGGAAGGCATCGCCGACGCCCACCAGTTGCAGCAGCTCATCCGCCGCACGCTGGGCAAGTGGGTCTCGGACAGCTACCGGCGCAGGCCGATGATCCTCCCGGTCGTCGTGGAGGTCTGAGGCTCGAACTGGCAGCGGGGCGCCTCGATTTGCATCGAGGCGCCCCGCTCCAGTACGTTTACGGCTCCGCCCGGACGGGAACCCGGACGCCTCGCGCGCTCCGAAGGAGGTTCCCCGAGGGGGTGGGAAATCCGGCTCAGAATCTCTGATAAAGTCGGGACCGCCGGAAAGGGAAACGCGGAAGCGGGAACCTGGAAAGCACCGAGGAAATCGGATCGGAAAGATCTGATAGAGTCGGAAACACCGAAGGGAAGCGCCCGGAGGAAAGCCCGAGAGGGTGAGTACGAAGGAAGCGTCCGTTCCTTGAGAACTCAACAGCGTGCCAAAAGTCAACGCCAGATATGTTGATACCCCGTCTCCGGCCGATCATGGCTGGGGCGAGGTTCCTTTGAAATAACACAGCGAGGACGCTGTGAACCGAGGGGACTATTCCTCCTCTCTGGTTCCGCTCTCGTGGTGTTCGCCCCG
>NZ_MUBM01000770.1 GCF_002154505.1 Streptomyces carpinensis
GCCGTGCGCACCGCGCCGGGGTCCGCCGGAAAGGTCCACGCGGCGCAGTCGCCCTCGGTGTCGATCACGCCGATCACTTCCCAGGCCAGCGAGCCCACCCATGTCCGGTTTCATGGGGTTAATGGGCCCATACCCGATATCCGGCGGCCAGTACCGCCTCCGGTGTCAGCCTGTCCGACGGTTCACGCATCCGGTGGGACGGCGGCCAGACGCGGGAGGGTGGCCCGCACCGCGGGGATGTCCTGGTCCAGCCACGGGACGGTCCAGATCTCGGACGGCGTCAGCCAGCGCAGTTCGTCGTGGTCCTGAAGGGGTGCGGGGGCGGCGGATCCGGGGCGCAGTTGTGCGGTCCACACCTGGAGTTCGTAGGGCGGTTTCAGCGGCCAGCTGCCCGGAAGGCGGTCGACGGTCTCGGCGTCGACGCCCAGTTCTTCGCGCAGTTCGCGTACGAGGGCGGTCTCGGGTCGCTCGCCGGGCTCGACCTTTCCGCCGGGCAGCTCCCAGCGCCCGGCCAGCTCCGGGGGTGCGCTGCGGCGCGCCGCGAGCAGACGGCCGCCGTCGAGCAGGGCGGCACCCACCACCACGATCCGTTCGGTCATGCGCCGGAGCCTACGGGAGCCCGGCACGGGTCGGGTCCGCGGTAGGGTCCCCCGGAGCGGCCCGGCGGCGGACAGGCCCTGGTGACGGACGGACCGCGGTGACGGGTCAGCCGTCGTCGCCGCTCCCGGAGGTCTCCCCCACGCGTTCGACCCAGTACAGCTGCCGGTGACCGCGGCTGTCGAGGCTGTCGGCGATCTTCTGAGCCTCGGCTCGAGTGGCGTACCTGCCCACGCGGTAGCGGTTGCCGTTGTCGTCCTGCCGGACGACGAGCCAGGGAAGAGTGATCGTGCCGTCGTTCATCCCGCCCCACTGCTCCTTCCCGCCCTCACGGAC
>NZ_MUBM01000771.1 GCF_002154505.1 Streptomyces carpinensis
GTCCATCCCGAACCGCCCGCCCAGCTCCAGCCGGTCGGCGGTCGTCTCCACCTCGGGAACGTCCGGCGGTGACGCGCCGCCCCGCCGCCGCAGCACCACGGGCTCACCGAAACGGCGGGCGAACTCCACGTGGGCCGCGTGGTCCAGCCGCTGCCCGCGGAAGAACACCACCTTCCAGCGCAGCACCGCCGCACGGATCCGCGCGACCACGGCGTCGTCGAGGTCACCGGCGAGATCCACCCCGGTGATCTCGGCTCCGATGTGCCCGGCGACCGGCTCCACCTCGATCCCGCCGGTCCGCCGCCCACCGCCCGTGCCTGTCCCGCCACCGGTGCCCGCCGTACCTGCGCCGACATCCGCGCCCGCCGTACCTGCGCCTTTGCCTGTGCCCGTCGTACCTGTACCCGTGCCCGTCGCCATGTGCGCTCCGCTGGTCGTCGGCCTGGTCGTCCACAAACGCTTCAGGGAGATCGTGACAGGCTTTCCCGCGGGCTGCGACGGGGCTCCGGCCTGCCCCAGGTGATCTCGGTGACCCGCCGGACATCCCATGCGTCACAGCACCCCCTCGGCGAGCGAGACGGCGACGCGAGACTCACAGGAGGGCGGGCTTCATGGACCTGACTCGTTGATGCCAAGGCCTGCAAGGTTTTTGACAGGGATCGAGCGGCGTTCTCATCGTCTGGGGCACCGAACGCCTCACACGCGTTGGGCCCCACCGGCGTCTTCTGCTGCAACGACCGGGCGGCGGCGGGCGTTCTGCACGCCGCGACCCGTCGAGCCCGCCGATCACCGCCGGCCTGCGGTGCCGCCCGGCGCGGCGACATGGCCGTGTGGATGATGCCGTCGACGCTCCGGCCGAGGAGTTCGGTCGCGGCCGCGTCCTCCTTGGCCGGGTCGCCGCCGGAGTCGATGGTGAGCACGAGATGGTCGCCGGCCCAGGCGGTCTCCACGGCGCCGCGCAGCAGCCTTCCCGCGAACGGCGAGGAGGCGATCTCGTCGGTGACCAGGCCGATCACGGCCGTACGGCGGCGGCGCAGGCCGCGCGCGACGGGTCGGGGCGGTAGCCGAGCTGGGCGGCGGCCTGCCGGATGCGTTCCTGGAGGGGCGGGCGGGAGGTTGCCCTCGGCCCGGCCGTCGAACACGGAGGAGACTGCGGTGTGCGAAACGCCGGCGAGCCGGGCGACGCCCCGTGACGTGGGCCGTCCTCCGCCCGTGCCGTTCCTGTACTCGTCCCCGCTCCCCGCCCCCCGCTCCCCGCCCGGTCGATCGCACTCACCCTGTCGGCGAGGGGGCCGGATCCAGCGGCCGGGCGGGCTGCCCATACTGGCCGTACGGCACA
>NZ_MUBM01000772.1 GCF_002154505.1 Streptomyces carpinensis
CTGCGCGAGCACTGGGCGGATGTGCTGCGGGTGGTCGCGGGCGCGCTCATCGCCTCGGTGAGCACCATCTTCACCGTGTGGGCGCTGGCGTACGCGACCAGCGACGCGGTCGGCATGTCCCGCTCGTCGATGCTGTGGGTGGGCGCGCTCGCCAACCTCGTCGCGCTCGCCGCCATCCCGTTGTGGGCCACGCTGTCGGACCGCATCGGCCGACGCCCGGTGTACCTGATCGGGGCGGTGGGCAGCGCGGTGACGATGTTCCTCTACCTGTGGGCGATCTCCACGGGCTCCTACCCGCTGACACTGATCCTCGGGATCGTCGCCTTCGGTGTCGTNNGCGATCGGCACGCAGATCGGCTTCGCGGTGGCCGGGTTCGCGGTCACCTTCGCCGCCGAGATCGCGGGCCCCGACGGCACCGACTGGTCGGCGGTGGCCCTGTTCACGGCGGCCCTGTGCGTCCCGCCGGTGATCGCCGCCCTCACGGCTCGCGAAACCCACCGGGTGCCGACGGCGCGCCTCGGCGAACGCGCTGAACAGCGGGCGTCACAGCCGGAGACGGTCTCGGCCTGACCCGTGGCCGCCACGTGGCCCTTGCCCGCACTGATCTGCCCCGTGCCCGCAACGTGCCACGTTCCCGGGCGGCCCGCCCCGTGCCCACGACGTGCCCGGGCTGCCGGACGCCTGACCAGCGCCGACGCCCTGCCCCGCGTCCGCGGCCACGGGCGGCCCGGTCACGGCCGGCCGGGCCACGCTCCCGGCCCGGCTGACCCCGGCCCGGACTGTCCCGGCCGGGGCCGACCCCGAGTCGGGCCGGCCGCGGGTCGGGCCGGCCGCGGA
>NZ_MUBM01000773.1 GCF_002154505.1 Streptomyces carpinensis
TCCGCGCCGTCGGTCCTGTCCAGGCCGTTTCGGGCAGGACCCCTTCACGCGGGGCCGGTTCAGGCGGGGCCGCCGGTGTCGAGCAGGGCCCGGGTGGTGGCCGCCGCGCTTCCGGGGATCGGGGCGGCGCTCCCCATGGCCTGGCAGCGCTCCCGGTAACAGGTGCTACCGCCTCGGGCCCCCTTCCGTACGACCGTACGATGGGGGTGGTCCAGTGCCGTATCGAGGAGGAAGACCGTGGCGGAGGAACTCACCCCGGAGACCCCGGAGACCCCGGAAACCCCGGAGACCGAGTCCGAAGAGCCGATCAAGCAGCGCAAGAACGGCCTGTACCCGGGCGTGTCCGACGAACTCGCCGAGAACATGAAGTCCGGCTGGGCCGACACGGAGCTGCGCGACCTGAAGCCGGTCGAGCAGGCGGAGCACACCGCCCGCCGCCGCGCCGCCCTGTCCGCACGCTTCCCCGGCGAGCGCCTGGTGATCCCCGCGGGCAACCTCAAGACCCGCTCCAACGACACCGAGTACTCCTTCCGCTCCTCGGTC
>NZ_MUBM01000774.1 GCF_002154505.1 Streptomyces carpinensis
CCCGGTCTACGAGCCGATCTCGCGGCGCTTCCTGGAGAACCCCGAGGAGTTCGCGGACGCCTTCGCCCGGGCCTGGTTCAAGCTGACCCACCGTGACATGGGTCCGGTCGCCCGCTACCTCGGCCCGGAGGTCCCGGCCGAGACGCTGCTGTGGCAGGACCCGCTGCCGGAGCGGACGTACGAGCTCGTGGACGCCGAGGACGTCGCGGTCCTCAAGGCCAAGGTCCTCGAATCGGATCTCACCGTGTCGCAGCTGGTGTCCGCGGCCTGGGCGTCGGCCTCCTCCTTCCGCGGCAGCGACAAGCGCGGCGGCGCCAACGGCGCCCGCATCCGTCTGGAGCCGCAGCGCAATTGGGAGGTCAACGACCCCGACCAGCTGGCCACGGTGCTGCGCACCCTGGAGGGCATCCAGGAGGCCTTCAACGCGGCCCAGACCGGCGGCAAGCGGATCTCGCTCGCCGACCTGATCGTGCTCGCCGGTGACGCGGCCGTCGAGCGGGCCGCCAAGGAGGCCGGCTTCGAGGTCGAGGTGCCCTTCACGCCGGGCCGTGTGGACGCGTCGCAGGACGAGACGGACGTGGAGTCGTTCGCCGCGCTGGAGCCGACCGCCGACGGCTTCCGCAACTACATCGGCAAGGGCAATCGTCTCCCGGCCGAGTTCCTGCTGCTCGACCGCGCCAACCTGCTGACCCTGAGCGCCCCGGAGATGACGGTCCTCGTCGGCGGCCTGCGCGTGCTGGGCGCGAACCACCAGCAGACGCAGCTCGGCGTGTTCACCACGACCCCCGGGTCCCTGACCAACGACTTCTTCGTCAACCT
>NZ_MUBM01000775.1:0-170 GCF_002154505.1 Streptomyces carpinensis
CGCCGCGCAGTCCGCGAGCAGCCGCCGGTCGGCTGGGTCCGCCACGCGCCGCAGAGCGTGCGGTGTCCGCTCCAGCATGGCGTGCGCGACGTCACCCAGCCGCCGTATCCCCGCCGGAGCGGCCACGGAGGTCAGCCGGGCCAGCAGCCCGGCGACGACCGTGACGGCCT
>NZ_MUBM01000775.1:188-602 GCF_002154505.1 Streptomyces carpinensis
CCGCGCTCTCCTCGTCGAGGAGCTGGAGTTTCAGTGCGGCCGGAGTGCCCTCGGACCGGACCACCGGGAGGACCAGCGCGCACACGCCGTACATCGCCGGCCCGTCGATGCGCAGCTCCCAGCGTCGCAGGAAGGCGGCCGACAGGTGCGGCAGGTCCGCGACGAACGCCCGGCCCGCCGCCCCGTTGAATTTCTCCTGAGAAGCGGCCAGCTCGGCGGGCACCTCGATCACCTCCCCGACCATACTTGCGCGTGTGGACGGGGTCATCCGGTTTCGGCGCGGGCTCCGGGCGGTGGCGGGGTACGTCCGCAGCGCCCCGGGGACATACGTCTGGCTGCTGATCCTGTTCGTCACCACCGTCGCCCTGCACCACATGTCGCCGGACTTCGAGCAGGACTTCCTGCGGCAGCGTT
>NZ_MUBM01000776.1 GCF_002154505.1 Streptomyces carpinensis
GGCCGGCGGGGTCGGGGGCGGGGTCGCCGCGGTTTCCCGGGTCTCGGCGAGGTGGTCCTCCAGGCGGCGGATGAGTTCGTCCGTGCGGGCCGTGGCCTGGTCGCGGTCGTAGGCCAGGAGCAGACGGCAGTCCTGGCCGTGTCCCGGCCGCACATGGGGGAGCCAGCCGAGCCAGGACCACTCGGCCGTGCGCTCCTGGAGCGGGCGGGCTCGGTCGGTGCTGATCAGGACGATCTCCAGCGCGTCGGGGGAGTGCAGCGCGGCGAGCTGGGCCAGCACGGCGCGGGTCAGCCCGGACAGGCGGTCACGCGGTCCGGCCAGGCCCAGTGCCCCCACCTCGCGCAGGCCGGTGGTCACCGGCACCGCGGGCAGCAGCCGCCCCGAGCCGTCGGGTGCGGGGCGGTCGGCCGTGCCCAGCCGGACCGTGAGCGCCTCGGGGTGTCCCGGCCGGCGCTCCCACAGCCTCGGCCCCGGCCCCAGGGCCGTCAGCAGCAGTGCCGCCGGGTCCGGCCAGGTCTCCGGCAGCTGCCGTGCCGCGTACCCCTCGGGGGCGCCCTGCGCCGACGCGTGGGCCGCCGTGTCGTCGTACGCCCCGCCGCGGGCCGCCGCCGTCTCGCCGCGCCCGCCGGCCAGGCGTCGCGCCCACGCGCCCAGCCCGCCGCGCCGGCGCACGCCCTGCGGTACGTCGGTGCCCCGCACGGGGGTCCCTTTGCGCCCGCGCCCCTCGACGGCGCCGTCGGGATCCCCGGCGAACCCTCCCGCCCGGGTCTGCCCGTCATGACTCTCGGGTCGAGGCGCCTGGCCCTGCGCGTGGACCGGGGGCTCGACCGGCCCGTGCTCCTGCGCGGCCGGGGCCCTACCCACGCCCATGCCCGGAGCCGTACCCATGCCGAAGGCCGTGCCCGCACCCGCGCCCGTGCCGAAGGCCGTGCCCGTGCCGAACACCGTTCCCGTACCGCTCACGGCGTCGGGCACGCGCGCGTGTGCCACGTCGGGTGCGCCCGCCGCCGGACCCGCCGCGCCGTCGCCGCCGGGGACCCGCACATGCCCCTCGCCGTCCGGTGCCGTCGCCACCCGCGCGGCCGGTCCGGCGGCCGGGGTCAGACGCAGGGCCGACTCGCCGATGCGCAGCAGGGCGCCCGGGGCGAAGCGGACCGGATGGGAGCCCACGGGCCGGCCGTCCAGCACGGTGCCGTTGGTGGAGGCCAGGTCGACGACCGAGACGCGGCCGTCGGGAGAGACCGTCACCGCGCAGTGCAGGCGGGAGACGTCGGGGTCGTCGAGCGGGACGTCGGCATCGGCGGAACGGCCGACGGTGATCTGCCCGCCGTGCAGCAGATGGACGCCTCCCGCGTCCGGCCCCGCGACCACGTGCAGCTGGGTCGGGGCCTCGTCGAGCTCGGGGTGCGGCTCCGGCTCGGCGGGGGCGCCCAGGGACAGCACCGCGCCGTCCAGCAGCGGCGGCTCGCCGAGCGTGCAGCGCTGGGTGTCGAGCCGCTCCACCCCCGCGTACAGGACCACGGGTCCCGCCCCGGACTCGCGGCCGGCCCGCTCGGACCCCGCTCCGCCGTCCCCGGCGACCGCCGCGGCCAGCGCCGACGCCACCGCGGCCAGGGCGGTGCCCGCGGGCGCCGTGACCAGCACGTCGCAGCTCGCGGCTCGGCCCCCGGCCGCCGCAGGCGGGCCCAGCGGGTCTACGACGGTCAGCCGGATCTGCATCGCCGTCAGCGGTCCCTTCTGCGCGGGCGCGGACTCCCCCCACCCCACACGAGCACGTCGGCCAGTCACTGGGAGCACATCCTCGCACCTGCCACTGACAACCCGCCCGCC
>NZ_MUBM01000777.1 GCF_002154505.1 Streptomyces carpinensis
ACCGCGACGCAGTCCGTCTCCGACGAGACGCTGCAGCTCCTGGCCGACGAGATGAACTACAACGTTCAGATCGTCAGCCCGGAGGAGGAGGACCGCGAGCTGCTGGAGTCGTTCGACATCGAGTTCGGTGAGGACGAGGGCGGCGAGGAGGACCTGGTCGTCCGTCCGCCGGTGGTGACCGTCATGGGTCACGTCGACCACGGTAAGACCCGACTGCTCGACGCGATCCGCAAGACGAACGTCATCGCGGGCGAGGCCGGTGGCATCACCCAGCACATCGGTGCCTACCAGGTCGCGACCGAGGTCAACGACGAAGAGCGCAAGATCACCTTCATCGACACCCCGGGTCACGAGGCGTTCACCGCCATGCGTGCCCGTGGTGCGAAGTCGACCGACATCGCGATCCTGGTCGTCGCGGCCAACGACGGCGTCATGCCGCAGACGGTCGAGGCGCTGAACCACGCCAAGGCGGCCGACGTGCCGATCGTGGTCGCGGTCAACAAGATCGACGTCGAGGGTGCCGACCCGACCAAGGTGCGCGGTCAGCTGACCGAGTACGGCCTGGTGGCCGAGGAGTACGGCGGCGACACGATGTTCGTCGACATCTCCGCCAAGCAGGGTCTGCACATCGACAGCCTCCTCGAGGCCGTCATCCTCACCGCCGACGCCTCGCTCGACCTGCGGGCCAACCCGAACCAGGACGCGCAGGGCATCTCGATCGAGTCCCGTCTCGACCGCGGCCGCGGTGCCGTGGCGACGGTCCTCGTCCAGCGAGGCACCCTGCGGGTAGGCGACACCATGGTCGTGGGCGACGCCTACGGCCGAGTGCGCGCCATGCTCGACGACAACGGCAACAACGTCGCCGAGGCCGGCCCGTCGACGCCGGTCCAGGTCCTGGGCCTGACCAACGTCCCGGGCGCGGGCGACAACTTCCTCGTCGTCGAGGAGGACCGCACCGCCCGCCAGATCGCGGAGAAGCGCGCCGCCCGTGAGCGCAACGCCGCGTTCGCCAAGCGCACGCG
>NZ_MUBM01000778.1 GCF_002154505.1 Streptomyces carpinensis
GGTCCAGCGCGGCCTTGGCGTAGGAGTTGTCCTCGTCGACCGCGGCCTGGTGGCGCCCGCTGGCGACCAGGCCGGCCGCGCGCAGGACCACGAGCGGCCACAACGCCTCGGCCTCCTTTGGGGAGAGCGGCCTCACGGCGTGGAAGGCCCGGACGGCGGGCAGCACGTGGTGAGGCTCGACACCGTCGTGGTGGAGCATCGAGGAAAGTGACACGGCGAGTTCGCCGACCGCCCAGCTCGTCGTCACGTCACCGAAGTCGATGACTCCGTCGGGCATGGGCAGGTGGCCGTCGGGAGAACAGATCAGATTGTCGTCCGTGAGGTCCAGGTGCACGGCCTGCGACGGCAGCACGGCGGCGAGCTTGTGGACCAGCGCCCAGGCATCGGCGGTCGCGGCGTGGACGGCGGTGCGCCGGTCGGGCTCGTCGATGTGCTCGGCGAGCATGGCGACGACGCGGTCGGCGTGCCGCAGGTCCCACTGAAGAACGCGATCGAGGCCCGGGTGCCGGAAGTCGCGCAGCGCGGTGCTGACCTGTCCGGCGAGCGTGCCCATGGCCGCCACCGTGGTCGGTGACAGGTGCCTTGGTCCCGAGAGCG
>NZ_MUBM01000779.1 GCF_002154505.1 Streptomyces carpinensis
CCGGCGCGGCGAAGGCCACCGCCGCCGACACCCCGACGAGCACCGCCTCGACGGCGAGCGTCACCCGGGCCCAGGCGCGGCGCGAGTCGGCGCCGTAGCGCACCGCCACCCGGCCGCCGGCCAGCGCGCCCAGCAGGAAGCAGGCCAGGGAGGTGGCCGTGTGCGGCACGGAGAAGCCGGGCGCCCCGGCGGCGGCGAAGCCGAGGACCACCACGTTGCCGGTCATGTTCGCGGTGAAGACGTGCCCGAGCCCGAGGTAGCTCACCGCGTCGATGATCCCGCTGACCACCGTCAGCCCCAGCAGCACGGCCACCAGACGCAGCCCCCGCGCCTCGCGGTCCTCCTCCGACCGTGCGTCGTCCGTTGTCATGGTTCCTCCGGTCACCTGGACGGGCGGGGTGGGGCCAGTCCCACCACGGACGCGGGGGGCGTTCGGATGTCCGGGTGGGCCGCGTCCTCCGTAGCGTCGGGGACATGCCGAAGGACACGCGCAAAGCACAAGAGAAGCAGACCAGTTGGCCGATGCGGCGCGGGCTCGCCGCGACCGCCGCCCTGCTGCTCGCCGCACTCGCCGCCGCTCCCGCGGCC
>NZ_MUBM01000078.1 GCF_002154505.1 Streptomyces carpinensis
CGGTTTCGAGAAACCCTCTTAGACCTGGTCCAGGTGGCTGTTCATGCGGTCGATGAGTTCACCGGCCTGACGGATACAGGCGGCGAGGCGGCGGCGGATGTCGCCGGTGAGGATCTGATCGAACAGGCGGCGCTCGACCGCGGTGATGTCGTCGCGGCTGCGGTCGCGTTCCTGGTTGAGGGTCGTGAGCAAGCCGGTCACCCCGACGCGCACGCCGTCCAGGGTGGCGGTAGAAAGCTGGATATCGTCGTCGGGCTCCCGGTCCAGGTCGGCACGGGCGCCGAGGCGCTGCCCGGCGCCGTGCACGGCTTTGGAAAGGCGGGTCGCGGCGTCGCTGAGGTTGCGCGGCGCGTGCAGGGTGCCGGGCCATTTCGCCGCAGTCGCGCGGGCGGCTTCCAGGATGGCCTTGGCACCGCCCTCAAGGGCGAGACCGGCGTCTTCGGCAAGGCCCGTGCGGCGCAGGTGCCGGAACCGGCTCGCCGCGTCGTCCCGGAACACGACAGCCTGCTCGCGCCGTTCGGCGTCCTGTCTGCTCGTGGCGTGCAGTTCTCGGATACGCCCTTCCAGCCGGAACAGGCGATCCCCCGCCTGGGCGGCTTCCTCCCGGCGGCGCCGAAGTTCGCTGCGTGCCTCGGCCAGAGGGGCGACGACCTGTCGGTGATCCTCGTCGACGGTGGCCTCCACCGCCTCCAGACGCGCCCTCAGCACCTCCGCCTCAACCTCGGCGGCGGCCGCGTCCTCGGCCCGTTCGTCGGCGACCTGGCGTGTGCGATCCGCCTGTGCGGACAGCTGCTGGGCTCGCTCGGCGGCGAAGGCCGCGAGGCGGGCGCGTGCGCCCACGTGTCGGCGGTGTCCCGGAACCGGTCCAGGTGGCCGGACAGTTCACGCAGTCGGCTTCGGTCGGTGTGCAGTCCCTGTTCGTCGGGCCGGCGGCTGAGCGTGCGCAGGGCGCCCGGCGCCTCGGACTCGCACCGGGCCGAGCGTGCGGCGGCGTCGCGTACGGCGTCGTCCCGGGCGGCAGCCCTTTCCTCGGCACGGTCCCAGTCACGGCGCCGGGCATCGAGTTCCCGGTAGTCGGGGCGGGCTGCCCGATCGGCGTCCGAGCGGACGCGGCGGGCGGCCAGGATGCGCAGCCGGTCGTCGAGCGCGGCGAGCGCAGCGTTCATCTCGCTGGACCGGTCGGTCAGTTCGCCGATCCGGCGCTGTCGTGGCCGCTGCCGTGCGAGGTCGCCGACGTAGGCGGGTTTCAGCTTGGACCAGGTGCCAGTGGCGAGGGCGAGGCGCCAGGCGCCGTCGGCGAAGACGGCCGCCGTGGCCGCCGGGCAGACGCGCACCGTACGCGACACCGGCGAGGAGGCGGGTAACGGCCTCGGCGCCGGGACTTTGATGTCGTCCTCCGTCCGCAGCACCTGAAGCAGGTCGGGCCCGTGGCGGGCACGGCCAGGGCCGCCTCGGCCCGAGTGTCGTGGCCGAGCAGCGTGACACCGTCGTGGGGGCTGCCCCAGGCGTCCAGCAGGCTGGAACACCTCCAAGGCGGCTTCCGCACCGGCCTGTACGGTGAGGGGGACGTCATCGCGGAAGGCGACCAGCCGCCACCGCGTGGCCCTCGCCATCGCCGTGCGATCCGCGGTGCGCGTGGGCGTGGAACCGCGGCGGACCGTTCGCGCATTTCTGCTCGGGCCGCCGTCCGGAACCGAGCCGAAGAACTGCTGACAGCTGGCCGAACGAGCAGACGATGACCACCCCGGACCAATACAGCGGCTACTGCGACACGCCCGCTGGGAAGCCGATGAAGAAGGACACGGTCACGTCGGCGCACGCGTGCGGTGCCCTCCGGTACAACAGCAGGAAGAGCTGCTCAGCTATTGGGTGCCGGCACCCTTGGCAACGAAAGGCGCGAACGGCAACCCGGTGATGTGTGTTCACTCCACCAGTGCGCGCTCGCATGCACCCCGCAATAAACACGGTGACCAGCACACCAGTTGGCGTTCGGGCTGCGGGAAAGAGCAACGCATGTCTTTGTTCCGTACTATCAAGGGGGAACACGACTTGCAGCAGTAACCGCCACAGCACCCAAGCACCACACCTAATGAAACATGTGTTCTAGTTCGCATACGTCTATAGGGTTTCAGCAAACAGGCTCTGCCGACTTTGAAGGAGCGACAACTCTCATGTCCAAGACCGAGACAGCGGCTACCGGCCTGTCAACGCAGTACGCCTCTCAGGTGGCCACCGACCTTGAGAACAACCTCAAGGAGCAGGAGCGGGTCAGCAGTGACCTCGCGGCGCTGCAGGAACAGTTGGCCACCCTCCAGCAGGAACATGCCGTCCTGGTCAGCATCCAGCAGGCCCTGGGCGTGACCTCAGCGCCTCAGAAGCCCACGACCCGCCGTACCGCCAAGGCAGTGCCCGCCCCCCGCAAGAAGGCCACCGCCGGACCGAGCCAGGGCAAGCGGACGCAGGCCAAGAAGTCCGCATCTCCTTCCCGGAAGCCGGCCGCCAAGAAGAGCGTCACGAAGAAGGCCGCGGGCAAGACGGCGGCTTCGCCGGCGGCGCAGCGCACCCTCGTCGAGATCGTCCGCGAGTACCTGACCGCGCAGAAGGAGCCGCGCTCCGCAGCCGAGATCACCACCGCACTGGGGCAGCAGCACCCCGAGCGCGACATCAAGAACACCGTCGTGCGCACCACGCTCGAAGGGCTGGTGGCCAAGAACCAGGCCCAGCGCAGCAAGCAGGGCTCCTCCGTCTTCTACACGGCGGCCGAGACGGCAAAGACCTCCACAATCGGAAAGGACAGCCAGGAGCAGCCGGCCTGATGGGAGCTGCCGGGTCGGAGAGACTCGGTGCCGTAGCCGCCAGCAGGTGAGCACTTTGCTCGCCGGAAGCAGTCGAGTTCTGGTGTCAGACCGTGCCCCTGCTGGTCGGCCGGGAGGCCAGACCGCTGATGGGGTGGCGTGCCCGCCGGGCAGTGGCGCGTGAGCACTGGATCCATTAGGCCGCGCGCCGCCTTCCGCGGGCTGCAGGAAGCGAAGCGCCGTGCAAGGAGGGGAAGTTGCTGCTGATCGGCGATGACTGGGCCGAAGACTCTCATGACGTCGAGGTCCAGGACGAGGCGGGCCGGAAACTCGCTGCGATGAGGCTGTCCGAGGGCGTGCAGGGGAGCGCGAAGCTGCACGAGCTCCTCGCCAAGCACGGCGGCGAGGCCCTGGATCCGGCCGCGGTGGTGGTGGGGATCGAGACCGACAGGGGCTCGTGGGTGCAGGCCCTGATCGCCTCCGACTACCAGGTCTACGCGATCAAGCCCAGGCAGGTCGCCCGGTTCAAGGAGCGGTACGGCACGTCCGGCGCCAAGAGCGACA
Source organism: Streptomyces carpinensis (assembly GCF_002154505.1). Classification (GTDB taxonomy): domain Bacteria; phylum Actinomycetota; class Actinomycetes; order Streptomycetales; family Streptomycetaceae; genus Streptomyces; species Streptomyces carpinensis. Next base: position 3,360 of record NZ_MUBM01000078.1, read on the forward strand.
AGGGCGACGCGCACGCGCTCGCGGACATGATCCGTATCGACCGGGACCAGCTGCGGCCGGTCGCCGGCGACAGTGAGCAGGCGGGTGGCCTGGCTGGACGGCGGGCTTTGGCTGCACCGCACGCTGCGCATCACCGAATGGGACAGGTCCCGCAACGTCCACGCCCTCACCGTGCCGTGCACCTGAGGCCACGGCTACGTCGACATCCGACTGCAGACCGAGGAAGAGCGGCAGGGAGACCCTCGCCGACGCCCCGCTCGACTGCCGCAGCGTCCACCCCACGGGGCGATCGGCGGTAGCGGCCCCGGGACGGCCGCAGCATCGGCAAAGGGGCAGCCGTCCCAGACCGCTCCAGTCCCCGTCACGAGATCGGAGCACTCTCCAGTGTGCCTGACCGCCCGGCACCGGTGGCACCTGGTCCTCGGTGCTGTCCAGCAGCAGGCTGCCCGGCCCTCACCGCGCCCTACACGTCGTCTCAGCCGTAAGCCGACTCAGGCTTCGGTCAGCTGGCCAGCGTCTCGCCCGTCGCCTCGTCGACGAGGATGATGCGGGCATCGTGCAGGCGGCTCTTGCCGACCCAGGCCGGAACGGGTATCGCGTGAAGTCTCCTCAAGCGGGCATCACACCGCGGCTTCACCGGAGGCGCTGAGCATCTCCGTCTCACCCGACGCGGAGGCTGACTCGACAACGGCGGTCGACCCGTGACACGGGCAGCAGCACGCGGTCCCCGCGTACCTGCGCGCGCAGCGGGAGTGCAGGGTCGTCGAGCACCAGCCGGAGACGTAATGGTGGGAGGCGGACTGTAGCCGGGGCTTGGCCATGGGCGTCACTCTTCCTGCGCACCGGCGGCCGGCGCCCACGGCAGTAAGGCTCGGTGGAACGGTGGTGGCAGCGGTGCGGCATGCCACCCCCTCATCGGGGAGCCGTGCAGTCGGGCGGCGGTACGGCCGGAAAACATCTATATATGTTGATTACAACAAAACCTGGCGCCATCTGATTCCACATGCCAGCCGGTAGAACTCGGCGCCGTTCCGCCAGACCCCCTCTCCCCCGTGCCAGGCTCTCGTCCGACCTCGCGGACACCGCAGCGCTTCGCGAGCAGCCGCAGCAGACCTTTCAGTACGACGGGCTGAACCTGCAGCCGAGCATGTCCATCGGTATCGCCTGCACCGCCGACCTGCCCGGCGAAACCCCCAGCCAGAACCTGAGCGGCACCCACACCGCTATGGACAAGGTCAAGCAATGCGACGAGCACTTCCCCTACCTGGCCACCCGAGCCGATGCCTACGCCGACCCCGTCAACGGCCGCCGCGCCGACCGTTCTGGCACGGCTCTGCAGGGGAACCGCATGTGAATCGCTACCCCGCCCGAGGGCGAGTGGATCCGCCGCATCAGCATCAAGCAGCCGTAAACAGGGTTGCATCCGTTGCCCGAATACAAGAACGGCCCACCGGCTGATCTTCGAGCTGTCGAAGCTCGAAGGAAATCAGCACGATGACCGCACCAAACAGTGTGCCCCTGCACGCCTTCGCGGAAGACGACCTCGCCGCGGCGAGTCCCGATCTGCTGCGTGCGATGGTCAAGACGTTCGCCGACGCGCTCATGTCCGCGGAGGCCGACGCACTCTGCAACGCCGAATTCAGGCAGGTCAGCGACGAGCGAGTCTGCCACCGCAAACGGCTATCGCCTCCACAAGTGGGGCACGTGGGCCGGGACCGTCGCCATCCCCAAACTCAGTCCGCAACTTCCCGAGCTGGCTGCTGGAGCGACGTCGACGGCCGAGCAGGCCCTCATCTCGGTTGTGGCCACCGCCTATCTGCTGGGCGTGTCCACTCGCCGGATCGAGAAGCCGGCCGAGTCCCTTGGTGTCACGCAGTTGTCGAAGTCGCAGGTCTCGGCGATGGTCCGGCACCTGGACGAGCAGGTCACTGCGTTTCGCAACCGGCCGCTGGACGCCGGACCGTATGCGTTCGTCTGCGTGGACGCGCTGACCCAGAAGATCCGGGAGGGCGGCCGGGTCATCAACGTGCATGCCCTGATCGGTGTGGGTGTCAACGCCGACGGCCACCGCGATGAGCTTCGCCGACGACGTTCTGGATCAGCTTGCCGACCCACTCGACGATCTTCGACGCGCTCTGAAGAACGCCTGGACGTCGCGAGTACCGCCATCATTGTCAAGACCGAGCACCCGCTGGTACCGCCCTGGCAGGGGTGCCAGGCCGGCCGGCCATTCGCTGATCGCGGGGGTTGCAGGCGCTTCTGTTGGAGCATTATCGGTCCCCAGCGGGGCCCGCCAACGGTCTGCTGAACTGCATGGTGGGGCTCCGGCCGTCACCTACCTTCTCCACACCGGCAGCTTCCTCCGCCCTGAATCTCTTGTTCATCGCAGTCTGCACCGAATGCAGGACATCACGGTTCGGCGACGATGACCGGTGCGCCGGGGGCACGTCGAGCGGGAGAAGACCGTCCAGTAGATCGCCGATGCATTCGGCGGCCAAGGCCTGACTGCGTCCGCGCTGCCGCAACGTCTGACCGTACGACTCCCCGGGCGGACGCAAGGCTTTGTCGCAGCGCCTGACGACTCTTCTCTCCACCCAGATCGGTGTGCGCCTGACCGGCCCGGATGCAGCCGGGCACGGCGTGACCGGCGCGGGTGAGCCCTACCGGACCCTCGACGCGGGCAGCCCATCGTCGAGGTCCTCGCCGGCAGCACCCGGCACGCCGTGCTCACGGTGACGCGGCCGCGGTGAGTCGGGGGCGCCCCACCGGTCAGGGAGGCAGGGCGCCCCCGAGCGGACACGGCTGCTGGGGGACGCAACCAGGCGTGCCTACCGGTTCAACGAGGCAGACACTCCCTGGTTTCACCCCTTGGGTTTGGCCTGCCAGGTGGCGTGGCTCGTCACGTCCATGGCCTTGGTGAACTCCGGGTCGCGAGTACGGCGCTGGTAGATCGCCGCGTTCGGGCACGCGATAGCGGCCGCCGCGGAGATCACGGTTGTGCCGGGCGCGCTTAGCTCCTTCAGACCAGACCCGGGGAAGCGCTGCCGCCATCCGCGACAAGAACTCCTATCTGTTCGTGTTGTACCGTCGCGTCGCAGCCCGCCGCGGCGGCAAACGAGCCCTGGTTGCCGTCATGCACAAACTGGCCATCGCGATCTGGCACGTGTTGCACGACAAAGTCCCCTACCGCGACCTCGGGGCCGACTACTTCAGCCGCCGTGATCCCGAACGCGCCATGCGACGCATGATGAAGGAAGCCAACAGCCTCGGCCTCACGATTTGCTTCGACCCGATCTCAGCCAGACCTGCGAACTACACGTCATTTCGTGTCAGCCCCACGGCCACGGGCGTCTGCGAGAGGAACGGCAGGTCAGGACGACAGAACCCGCTGATGCAGTGCAGTGACGACCTTGCGGGCGGAGGAGATCGCGCCGCACTGCCAGGCGTCGAGGTAGCTCAGGTAGTCGCCGGCGAAGTAGACGTTGCCTTGAGCCTGGTTGAGCGGGGCGAACGCTGGGGCGTCGGGGCCGCCGGACATGGAGTGCCAGGCGGCCTCGATGTGCGGGGCGAGCTTCCACTGGTGCGAGTACCAGGCGGCGAGCTCCGAGCGGTACTTCTCGCCGTGGATCTTCACGCCCTGGCTGACGGCGCGCTCCAGCCGCTGGGCCGGTGTGAGTGCCGAGTAGGTGTCGGAGTGGGAGCCGGTGTTGTAGTAGCCGATGACGGTGCCCCGCTCGCCGAGGTGACCGTAGGACGGGTACCAGATGTGGTCCAGGTCCAGGTCGGTCTCGGTGATACCGCCCATGATCTTGAAGTCGGTCTCCCACCAGCGGCTCTTGTACTCCAGGCCGATCTTGGAGGCCTGGGAGGGCCGCACGGCCTGCAGGGCGGTTTGCACTGTGGAGCCGAGGTTGTGGGAGGTCCGGGCGAGGATCCAGGGCGCCAGCGTGGCGATGCAGTAGTCCCCCTTGAGGACCTTGGTGTTGCCGTTACGGGTGTAGGTGACCTCGACGCCGTCGGAGGCGTTCCTGACGTCGGTGACCGCTGCGCCGGTGAGGATCTTGTCGTGCCCGATGGCCTTGGCGAACGCCATGGGTATCGCGTCCATGCCGCCGACCGGCTGGAACATCAGCATGGCCTGGTCGTAGCCGAACTCGAAGGAGAAGTAACGGCCGACGTTGGAGGCGAAGACCTCGGACAGGGACGGTATGTCGCCGAGTTGCACGCCTGGGGTGCCCGCGGCGCCGGGATCGGCACTGAAGCCGCGGTGCTCGGTGCCGGTGTACTTGTAGTCGGAGCCGAGGGAGCCGTAGCTCTTCAGGAAGGCGAGCAGCCGCTCCTTGTCGTCGGCGGTCAGCTCGGCGTCGAGGGCGCCGACGTTGGTGGCCTTGGCGAGCAGCTCGGAGACGTAGCCGTACACGTCGGCCTTGGCGGTGCGGTAGGCGACAGGGGCCTTCATGCCGGTGGACTCGTTGTAGATGAGGGCGCCGGCGTTGGTGTTGGTGAACACCTCGACCGGTACCGCGAGCTCTCGGCAGTAGTCCAGGGTGCTCATCCACTGGGCGAGACGGGCCGGACCGCAGTTCATGTACTGGCCCTGGCTGAAGGTCACCTTCTGGTCGACACCATTCAGGTCGGCGACGGTGTCACCGCCGCGCACGGTGAAGTTGCGGCCGCCGACACGGTCGCGGGCCTCGAGGACGGTGCAGTCGTATCCGGCCTTGCCGAGCTCGTAGGCCGAGGTGAGGCCGGCTATGCCGCCGCCGATGACGATGACCTTGGCGGGCTTGCCGCCCCGGCCCTGGAGGGTGAAGTCACCGCGTCGAGGAGCGATGAAGGGCGCATCCTTCTCGGCGGCGTAGGCGGGGGTGGGGGCGAGCCCGAGGGCACCCATGGTGGCGAACATGGCCCCGGCACCACCGGTGATGCCGACAGCCCGCAGGAAACCACGTCGGCTGGTGCCCAATCCCGGCTGAGGCTCTGCCATCTGGCGGATCCCCTTTCAGTAGGACGCACCACCGGTATCCGAGAACCGGTGGTGATCTTGAAAGACGAAGAGATCCTCACAGCGACGTGTTACGAGCCACCCCACTCAGGCGTGTCGAGCGCGTTTCTCTGTGTTACATGCCATGCGCATGCCGTGCAGGGGCCGATGACTGAAACGCGGGGAGGCCCTGCTCTCCCTCCGTGAAAGACGGGAAGGCCCCGCTCCCCGCGAAGGGGATGTCGTTGGTCAATGCGGGCCCTGGCGTGACGTCAGCACCCAAATCGGTTGCGGCCTTGGGCGCCCGACGTCGTTTGGGGAGGGTCGGTCCGGAGGACACCCGGAAGGCCAGGGCGGTGGTGATGCGTCCGTCGGCGGTGCCGTGGTTACGGAGGGCGAACTCGGCCGACCGTTTCAGCCCTTCAGGGTCCTGGCTGGAGACGGAGGCCTCGCCTTCACCGGACCGCCGCACCGTACCGATCCCGCCGCCGGCCGCGGCCCGCCCGCGTTCTGACGGTGTACGCGGACCGCACCGGCAGGCTGTGGTGGATCACGGAAGTGTGCGCGCGATGCGCGGCGGCCACTGCCGACTGCTGTGTCCTGGACACCCCCCGCCTCCGGCTCGCAGCGCCCCGGCCAGGATGGACCAGGCGGCAGGGAAACCAGCTGCGGAGCGGGAGCCCGTAGCTGGCACGGACATCGATGGCGTTGCAGCGATCTTCTCCTACTGCCCCCTCCCCCGCGGCTGATGCTCCGTCGCCCTGCCCGCCACAGGCCCGCCGCCGGCGCCCTTATGGCGCGACGTCCTCCAGGGTGCGTCCGCTCGTCTCCTCCGCCCCGGCCAGCGCCGTCAGCGAGCCGACGAGGGCGACGGCCGCCAGTGTCACGAAGACCGTGCCGAGCGCGCCGTCCGCGTAGATCGTGCCCACCACGATCGGGCCGAGGATCACGCCCAGGCGGTTCATCGCGCCGCCCACGCTGGCGCCCAGCGCTCGAATGCGGGTGGGGAAGAGCTCTGGCGTGTAGAGGTAGAGGCAGATGTTGGTGCCGAAGAGGAAGACCGCGGCCAGGGATGTCCAGATCAGGACGCCGACGGCGGAGCTGCCGGCCGACAGGCCCAGGGGGAGCAGGCAGAGCGCCGCGGCGGCCATGCACCAGATCAACGTGTTGCGGCGGCCGACCCGGTCGACGGTGAGGGCGACGATCAGGCAGCCGAGCAGGCCCGCGCAGCTCGTCACCGTCGAGTAGAGGAGCGCTGTCGACAGGTCGAGGTGGAAACGGGCTCCGTAGATGGTCGGTAGCCAGGAGGTGATGCCGTAGTTCGCGAAGTAGCCGGTGAACCAGAGAAGCCCGATGACGAGCATGCGCTTGCCGTACCTGCCGCTCAGCAGTTCCCGCAGGCCACCCGTGCCGTGGGGCGGTGCGGGCGGTGCGGGCCGCAGATCCGGCAGCGGGGCGCCGGTGGCCCTTTCGACCTTCTCCTCGATCGACGCCATCGTGGCCAGGGCCTTCTCGTGCTTGCCGTGGTCGGCGAGCCAGCGCGGTGATTCCGGTACGCAGCGGACGACGGCGATGCACAGGAGGGCGGGGAGGGCCGCGAGGCCGAACATCCAGCGCCAGCCGAGCAGGGGTACCAGCCAGTAGGCGACGAGCGCGCCCGCGGTCAGGCCGGCCGGGAAGACCAGTTCGAAGAGGAGCACGAAGCGACCGCGCTGGTGGGCGCGGGTGATCTCCGCGATGAAGGTGGCGGCGATCGGTACCTCGCCGCCGATGGCCGTGCCCTGGACGAAGCGGATCGCCATGAAGGGTTCGGGTGAGGTGCAGAGCGTGAGCGCCAGGTTGCAGAGGCTGGCCAGCGCGATACAGCCCGCGATGACCTTGACCCGGCCCACGCGGTCGGCGAGCCGGCCCGACACCAGTGCGCCGACGAGCAGGCCGATCGAGCCGACGGTCATCAGGGCAGTGGCGTGGCCGGTGCCCAGGTGCCACTCGGTGCGCAGCTGCGGCAGCGCGTACGCGATCAGGAGCTGGTCGAACGCCTCGAAGAAGGTGGCGGTGCCGACGATGAGCCGGACCATCACCTGCCAGCGGCACAGCGGCAGGCGTTCGAAGCGGGCGCCGATGGCGGCCGCGAGCGCGGCCGAGTCGCCGGGCCGACCTCTTGCGGCGCGGGGGGCGTCGATCGTCATGGATGGCCTCCGGATCCGTACGGCCGTGAGCGAGCGGGGCCGCACGGGAGGGTACAGGCTGCGCGGGCACGACGGGGCAACCGCGTGCCGGGCGGCGATGAGGGTAGGGAGAGGAAGGTAGGGACAGGGGAGGGTGAGGCGGGATGCAAGGACGTGCCGTCTACCTGTTTGCGTAGGCCCTGAACATCTCAGGCCTAAAGTTCTACCGGCAGCCTTCCGAGGTTAGGCAAGCCTTACATCTGACCTCGATGAAAATTCGTTCCCGCGGATCCCTTGCGACCAAATTAGTTAAGCCCTTAGATTTCTAGCACTTCGACACAGCGGCCGAGGTCAACGGCCCGCCGCGTGCGGAGGTCCCCGCACAGCCCCTTTCCGGAGGTCCCCATGCCACGTGTCCCAGCCGACGAGATACTCATCGCGGGCCACTGGCGACGCGGTGGCGGCCTGCCCATCCACACCGTGAACCCGGCCGACGGCACCGTCATCACCACCGTGCACGCCGCATCGGTGGAGGACGTGGAGGAGGCCGCGCGCGCCGCCGCCGCGGCCGCCGCCGCGCCGATCTGGCGCGACCTCCTTCCCCACCAGCGCGCCCGCATCCTGTACCGGATCGGGGACGTGATCGAGGAGCACGCCGAGGAGCTGTCCGCCCTGCAGACGGCCGACACCGGCAAGACCCTCGGTGAGACCCGCGCCTTGGCGACGAGCGCGGCCGGTACCTTCCGGTACACGGCAGCGGCGCTGGAGACCGCCGAGGACGCGCTCACGCCGTCGCGGGGTCCGTACCTGACGATGAGCGTGTACGAGCCGATCGGCGTCGTCGGTGCGATCAACCCGTGGAACTCACCGATCGCCTCGGACGCGCAGAAGGTCGCGCCGGCCCTCGCCGCAGGGAACGCCGTCCTGCTCAAGCCCGCCGAGTGGACGCCGCTGGTGTCCCTCGCGTTCGGGCGCCTGGTCCACCAGGTCCTCACCGAGGCCGAGTTGCCGACCGCGCTGCTCGCCGTCCTGCCGGGCAAGGGCGGCATCGTGGGCGACGCGATCGTCAGACACCCGCTCGTCGGCCGGATCGGCTTCACGGGCGGGACCGGTACCGGGCGCGGCATCGCACACGCCGCCGCCGACAAGCTGATTCCCGCCTCGCTCGAACTCGGCGGCAAGTCGCCGACGATCGTGCGCGAGGACGCGGACGTCGAACAGGCCCTCGCGGGCGTGATGTACGGGATCTTCTCGTCGAGCGGCCAGTCCTGCATCGCCGGTTCGCGGCTCTTCGTCCACTCGTCGCTGTACGACTCGTTCGTCGGCGAACTCGCGGCCCGTGTCCGGAAGTTGCGGGTGGGCCCGGGCACCTCCCCCGACACGCAGGTGGCACCACTCGTGCACCACGAGCACCGCGACGCGGTCGCCTCGTACGTCGAGCTGGCGCGCCAGGAGGGCGGGCGGGTGCTCTGCGGAGGCGCCGCACCCCAGGGCGAGCAGTACACGAAAGGGGCGTACTACCTGCCGACCGTGATCGACTCCCTGCCCAACTCGGCCCGCGCCTGCCAGGAGGAGATCTTCGGCCCGGTGCTCGTCGCGCTCGCCTACGACGACGAGGACGAGCTCGTCGCCCAGGCCAACGACTCTGTCTACGGACTGGCCTGCGGCATCTGGACGCGGGACGCGCGCGCCGCGTGGCGGCTCGGGCGGCGGATCGAGGCGGGAACCGTCTGGATCAACACATACAAGCAGTTCTCCATCTCCACCCCCTTCGGCGGCATGAAGGACTCCGGGCTCGGCACCGAGAAGGGCCGCGACCTGATCCGCACCTACCAGCGGCAGAAGTCCCTGTACTGGGGCACCGACACCGGGCCGCTGCCCTGGGCCAACTGACGTATCTGTCCGGGAGATTTCCTGATGAACCACCCCCCGATCGCCCGGCTGCGCGCGCTGCGCTCGGTCGAGCTGCTCACCCCGAAGTTCAGTGCGGCCGCCGACTTCTACGAGGAGGTGTGGGGCCTGGAGGTCGTCGAGGCCGAGCACAGCGCGAGCTGGCTGCGCGGCACCGGCGAGGAGCACCACGCCCTGCAGCTGACCCGGTCCCAGAAGGTCGGCCTCGGCCGGCTCGCCTTCGCCGTCGGCACACCCGCCGAGGTGGACCAGGCCGCGCACCGGCTCGAGGCGCGCGGGATCGCGCTCGTCACCGAACCCGGTCCCCTCGACCAGGTCGGGGGCGGCTACGGGCTGAGGTTCCACGACATCGACGGACGGCTGATCGAGCTCTCCGCCGACACCTGGGCCGTCGCCGCGCGCGGCCGGGACGAGGCGCTGCCGGTCGGCGTCACCCACGCGGTCCTCAACACCCCCGACATCGACGCCTCCGTCGCCTTCTACCGCGACGTGCTCGGCATGCGGGTGTCGGACTGGTCCGAGCACCAGATGGCGTTCCTGCGCTGCAACACCGACCACCACTGCATCGCCTTCAACCAGGCGCCCTGGGTCTCCCTCAACCACGTGGCGTACGAGATGAGTTCCATCGACCACTTCATGCGGGGGCTCGGCCGGCTCAGGCACCACGGCGTCACCCCCGAGTGGGGTCCCGGCCGGCACGGTCCCGGCAACAACACCTTCTCCTACTTCACCGACCCGACGGGCCTGGTGTGCGAGTACACGTCCGAGGTCGCCCAGGTCGTCGAGGACGCGTGGATCTGCAGGACCTGGCGGCGGACGCCCGAGCTGTCCGACACCTGGGGAACCGCGGGTCCGCCGTCCAAGCGGATCCGCGCCCACATGGCGGGCACGCCCGACGGCAGTCCCGTTCTCCCGCCCCTCGACGCCGAAGGAGCCGCAGCATGAGCAGGGTTCGCAAGACCGGCCTCATCGGCTGGGGTGCGATCGGCCGGGTCGTCGGCAGCGCCGTCGCCGCCGGCGAGGTGCCGGGGGCCGAGCTGGTGGGCATCGTCGACAACCGGCGGCTCGGTGACGCGGTTCCCGCACCGCAGCTGACCATGGAACAGGCCCTCGAGTCCTGCGACCTGATCGTCGAGGCCGCCGGGCAGGGCGTCGTACGGGAATGGGGCCGGGCGATCCTCACATCCGGTACGGACCTGCTCGTGGCGTCCACGGGGGCGCTGACGGACGACGAGCTGGCGAAGGGACTCCTGACCACCGGGCCAGGGAGGGTGTACTTCACCGGCGGCGCGGTCGGCGGGCTCGACCTGCTCCAGGCGGTACGCGCGATGGGGCCGCTGAGCGAGGTCAGGCTGACGACCACCAAGCTGCCCTCGACCCTCGAACAGCCGTGGATGGACGAGCGGCTGCTGGCCGCGATGCGCTCGGCGAAAGAGCCCGTCGAAGTGATGCGCGGAACCGCACGCGAGGTGCCGGTCAGGTTCCCCAAGTCGACCAACGTCGCCGCGTCCGTGGCGCTCGCGGTCGGGGACCTGGACGCGGTGCGGGTCAGCGTCGTCGCCGACCCGGCGGCCGTGCACACCTCGCATGTGATCGAGGCGAGCGGACCCCACGGCTCCTACCGCTTCGAGGTACGCCACCTGCCGGATGCGGCCAACCCGGCCACCAGCCAGGTGGTCCCGTACGCGGTGCTGCGCTCGCTAGCGGCCCTCGCCGGACGGTCGGGGCAGATCCTGTGACCGCGTACGACGTCTCCGGGCTGCACCTGGAGGAGACCGGCACCGGCGGGCCGCTCGTGCTGTGCCTGCACGGCATCGGTTCGTCCTCCGCCGCCTTCGCACCGCAGATGGAGGCACTCGGAAGCGATTTCCGGGTAGTTGCGTGGGACGCCCCCGGCTACGCCAAGTCCGCAGACCCGGAGGGCGGGCTCACCCTCGACGACTTCGCCGACACCGCCGCCGCGGTCGTCCGTGAGCGCGGCGGCCGGGCCCACGTCGTCGGCGTCTCCTGGGGTGGCGTGATCGCGCTGCGGCTCGCCACCCGCCACCCGGACCTCGTCGTCTCGCTCACCGTCGCCGACTCCACGCCCGGCTCCGGCACGAGCCCCGAGAAGGCCGCCGGAATGCGCGCCCGCGCCCGCGAGCTCGCCGAGCTCGGACCGCGCGCCTTCGCCGGGCGGCGTGGCCCCCGCCTCGTGTCCGAGGACGCGCCGCACGAGCTCGTCCAGCGCGTCGTCGACACCATGGCGGCCTCGATCCGACTCCCCGGTTACGGGCACGCGGCCGAGTCCATGGCCGCCACCGATCTGCGCGGCGAACTCGCCTCCGTCACCGCGCCCACCCTCGTCCTGTGCGGCGACAAGGACCGGGTCACCGGCCCGGAGGCCTCGCAGGTCCTGGCCGGCGGTCTGCACAAGACCGCGTACGTGATCGTCAAGGACGCCGGTCACCTGGCCAACCAGGAACAGCCCGAGCACTTCAACGCCTGGCTGCTGTCCCACCTCCACATCGTCACCAATTCCGAGACCAGCAAGGGATGACCACCATGCCGCTGACCACGACCGAGTACGACAACGGCGGGGACCTCGCCAAGTACACCGACTCGCTGATCGCGACCAAGCAGTCCCGCGAGCCCGACTGGGGCACCCTGTCGTTCCAGGAGAAGGCCGGCCCGCAGTACAAGCGCGCGCAGATCCGCTACGTCGGCTCCGGCGCCACCGGCAACCACGAGAACGACAACCGCATCATCCCCTCCGGCGGCTTCACCTTCTCCAACATGCTGCTGCCGCCCGGCGCCGAGGGCCCCGCCCACACCCACCACGACGTCGAGGAAGCCTTCTTCGTTCTCGAGGGCCAGGTCCGCGTCGGCATCCACCGCGGCCCGGACGAGGTCGAGTACCGCACCCTCGGCTACCGCGACATGATCGTGGTACCGGCCGGGGTGACTCGTTCGCTGAAGAACGAGGGCGATGCCGACGCGCTCTTCTGCGTGATCATCGGCACGCAGAGGCCGCAGGTGCCTACCTACCCCGAGTACTCGCCGCTGTACGGCATCACCCGTGACTGAGCTGCCGCGTACGGTCGTCGTCACCGGCGGGGGCCGTGGCCTGGGGGAGGCCATGGCCCGCCGGGCCGGCGCGGACGGGTACCGCGTCGTCGTCGCGGAACTCGACGAGGAGTGGGGTTCCGCCACGGCGGCAGCCATCCGCGACGCCGGCGGCGAGGCCGAGTTCGCACCCGTGGACGTCGCCGACCCGGCGTCGGTCCAGGCGCTGGCCGCCCGCATCGCGCACCACGGCCCCGTCTACGCGCTGGTCAACAACGCGGCCCTGGCCAACGGCGTCGGCGGCAAGTACTTCCACGACATCGACGTCGAGGTGTGGGACCGGCTGATGACGGTCAACGCACGCGGGCCCTGGCTCATCGCGAAGCACCTGCTCCCGCTGATGTCGCGCCCGGGCCGCATCGTCAACATCGTCTCCGACGCGGCGCTCTACGGCTCGCCGCGGCTCGCCCACTACATCGCCTCGAAGGGCGCCCTCATCGCCCTGACCCGGGCGATGGCCCGCGAGCTGGGTCCCGAGGGCATCACGGTGAACGCGGTGGCGCCCGGACTCACGGAGATCGAGGCGACGGAGACCGTACCGGCCGAGCGGCACGCGCTGTACGCGCACAACCGGGCCATCCCCCGGCCCCAGCAGCCCGACGACCTGGTCGGGACCGTGTCGTTCCTCCTCGGCGAGGAGTCCCGGTACCTGACCGGCCAAGTGATCGCCGTCAACGGCGGCTTCACGATGCACTGAACCACTTCGCAAGGAGCACTCATGGATCTCGGCCTCGCCGACCGCACCGTACTGGTCACCGGCGGCAGTTCCGGTGTCGGCCTGGCCACGGTCCGGGCCCTGCTCGACGAAGGCGCCAACGTCGCCACCTGCGGGCGCGACGCCGACCGGCTCGCCAAGGCGTCCGCGCACCTGAGGGCCGGCACGGACCGGCTGTGGTACGGCGCGTGCGACGTCCGCGACGCCGACGCCGTGACCGACTTCGCCGAGCGCGCGGCCTCACACTTCGGCGGACGACTCGACGCGCTGGTCAACAACGCGGGTCAGTCGCGCATGAAGCCGCTCGGCGAGACGACCGCCGAGGACTGGCGCGACGAGCTCGAGCTGAAGTTCTCCGGAGTGCTCAACCCGCTTGCCGCCACCCTCTCCTACCTGCGCGCCTCGGACGCGGCCGCGATCGTCAACGTCAACGCCGTCCTGGCCAAGCAGCCCGAGACCCGGCTGATCACGACGAGCGCGGCCCGCGCCGGCATCCTCAACCTCTCCAAGTCCCTCGCCACCGAACTCGCGAGCGACGGCATCCGCGTCAACTCCGTGTGTCTGGGCCTGATCGACACCGGCCAGTGGACGCGCCGCCACGCGGCCGCCGACAGCGGACTCACCTATGAGGAGTGGCAGGCCGAGATCGCCGCCGACCGGGGCATCGCGCTCGGGCGGCTCGGCCGCGCCGAGGAGGTCGCGTACGCGATCGTCTCCCTGCTGTCGCCGCGCGCCTCGTACATCACCGGAACCAGCATCGACGTCTGCGGCGGAGTCGGCCGCGGCATCCTCTGAGGAGCCCTCCATGACCCCAGTGACCCACCGCAACGGAGGCGAACTCCTCGCCGCCCATCTCAAGTCGCTCGGCATCGACGCCGTGTTCGGCATCGTCTCCGTGCACAACCTGCCCCTCGTGGAGGCGATCGACGCCGACCCCGAACTGCGTTTCGTACCGGTGCGCCACGAGGCGAGCGCCGTGAACGCCGCCGACGCCTACGGCCGTGTCCGCGGCGGCATCGGCTGCGCCCTCACCTCGACGGGTACCGGCGCGGGCAACGCCGCCGGATCACTCATCGAAGCCCTGTCCTCGGGAACGGCCGTCCTGCACATCACCGGACAGGTCGAGTCCCGGTACATCGGCAGCGGCCGCGGCTTCATCCACGAGACGAAGGACCAGCTCGGGATGCTCACGGCGGTGTCGAAGCACGCCGCGACCATCACCTCCGCGACGGACGCGGGGCGCATCCTGCGCGAGGCGTCCGCCGCCGCGCTCACCGCGCCCGGCGGCCCCGCGAGCGTCGAGTGGCCGATCGACCTGCAGTACGCGACCCAGGAGGACGCCGGCGAGGCGGCCCCGGTCGTCGAGCATCCCGTGCCCCGCGTCGAAGAACTGGCTGATGCGCGACGGCTGTTGGCGACCGCTCGGCGACCGCTGATCTGGGCGGGCGGCGGTGCCGGCACCGCGCGCGGCGAGCTCTTGGCGCTCCTCGAGGCGACCGGTGCCGGGCTGCTCACCTCCAACTCAGGCCGGGGCGCCGTACCCGAGGACCACGAACTGGTCATCGGCAACTTCGCCACCACCCCCGCCGCTCGCGCGCTGCTCGCGGACGCCGACGTGCTCGTCACCATCGGCACTCACTTCCGCTCCAACGAGACCGCCGACTACGGCCTCGAGCTGCCCGCCGCACACATCCAGATCGACCTCGACTCCGCCGCCCTCGGCCGGGTCTACCCGGTCCGGCACGCACTCCACGGCACCGCGGCCGCCGTCCTGCCGCAGCTGACCGGGGCGGCGAGGCCGGCGGACGCCGACTGGACCGCCCGGATCCGTGACGTCCGCGACGAGGTGCGCGCCACCCTGCACGACACCATCGGCCCCCAGGCCGCCCTCTGCGACGCCCTCGCCGAGGCCCTTCCCCGAGGCGCCGTCGTCGCCCGCGACGTGACCATCCCCTCCTCCTCCTGGGGCAACCGCCTGCTGCCGATGCACGATCCGCGCGCCAACGTCTTCCCTCGCGGCGGCGGCATCGGCCAGGGCCTCGCCATGGGCATCGGCGCTGCCTTCGCCCGCCCTGAGGAGCCGACCGTGGTCATCGCCGGTGACGGCGGGCTCGCCGTGCACCTCGGCGAGCTGCTCACACTGGCCCAGGAACGCCCGCGCGTGACACTCGTCGTCTTCAACGACGGCGGGTACGGGGTACTGCGCAACATGCAGGACAAGTACAGCGAACGCCGCTCCGGCGTCGACCTGTTCACACCCGACTTCGCGCAACTCGCCGCCGCCTGCGGGCTTGCGTACGCGCGGATCGCCGACCAGAGCGAGGCCGTGGGCGTCGTCGCGGCCGCCGTCGCCTCCGACGGCCCCACCCTGGTCGAGGTGGACCTCGCCGCCCTCGGCCCGATGAAGAACCCGTTCACCCCGCCGGTGAAGATCCCCACGGCGTAAGGGAGGCCCACCCATGAGCACCACCGCAGAGCAGGAGCTGGACCTCCTGGTCCACCGTATGACGTGGGAGGCGAAGGGCGTCCTCTCCGTCGAGCTGACCCATCCCGACGGCAAGCCGCTCCCGGCGTGGACGCCCGGCGCGCACCTCGACCTGCACGTGGACGGCCACGTCCGCCAGTACAGCCTGTGCGGCGACCCGGCGGACACCGGTGTGTACCGTCTGGGCATCCTCCACGAGCCGTCCTCACGCGGCGGTTCGCGCCACGTGCACACCAAGCTGCGGCCCGGCCAGACTGTGCGGGTGGCCGGGCCGCGCAACCACTTCGCGCTCGAACCGGCTGCCTCGTACGTGTTCATCGCGGGCGGCATCGGCATCACGCCGATCCTGGCGATGGCCCGGCAGGCCGCCCGCGACGGCGCCGCGTACCGGCTGATCCACGGCGGGCGCTCGCGCGCCTCGATGGCGTTCACCGCCGAGCTGACGGCACTGACCGGCGGCGAGGTCACCCTCGTACCGCAGGACGAGCAGGGCCACATCGACCTGGCGGGCACCCTCGAGGGCCTCCCGGCCGATGCGCTGGTGTACTGCTGCGGTCCGGAGCCGCTCCTGAAGGCGGTCGAAGAGGCCGTGCCCGAAGGACAGCTGAGGATCGAGCGGTTCGCCGCCCCGGTCGTGGAGCGCCCCGGCGACGACAGCGGCTTCGAGGTCGAGTGCCACACATCAGGGGTGACCCTGAACGTCGCTCCCGGCACCTCCATCCTGGAAGCCGCCGAGAACGCCGGGCTGAGCGTCAGCTCGTCCTGCCGCGACGGCATCTGCGGCTCCTGCGAGACCCGCGTCCTCGCCGGCACCCCCGACCACCGCGACTTCCTGCTCAGCGAGGCCGAGCACGCCGCCGGCGAGACGATGATGATCTGCGTCTCCCGGTGCGCCTCGGACCGTCTTGTCCTGGACCTCTGACACCTGCACGGAAAGAAGCCCGATGCCTGAGACCTGGCCCTACCTGGACCCGCACCAGACCCGCGACCACGAGCCCACCCCGTACGAGCTGAAGCTCGCGCGCACCCTCGAGGACATCTTCACCAAGGACGGCCACGAGCTGACCGACGTGATCGACGGCCTCAACTCCCGCAAGCTGCGCACCCCCACGGGAGAGCCCTGGACCGAGGAGTCCTTCCGCGCCGAGATGCACCGCCTGGGAGCCTGACATGACACTTTCGACCCGCGACACCGCCGAGCACATCTACGCCAACGGGCTGCGCAACACCTGGCACCCTGTCGTGCCGTCCCACTTCGTCAAGCCCGGCGGCCTGCGCAGGGTGACGGCGCTGGGGGAGAACTGGCTGCTGTTCCGCAAGTCCGACGGCACCCTCTCCATGCTCGCCGACCGCTGCCCGCACCGCGGCGCCCCGCTGTCGCTCGGCAAGCACCTGGGCGACCGGGTCGCCTGCTGGTACCACGGCGTGGAGGTCGACGGCACCGGCAAGGTCACCTCCGTGCCCGGCCTGCCCGGCTGCAACCTGGAGGGCAAGACTCTGGTCACGGCGCTGCCCGTGCGCGAGGTCGCCGGCGCGATCCTGGCGTACTTCGGCGACGAGGAGCACCCCGAGCCGGTGGAGCTCACCCTCCCCGACCCACTGGCGGACGAGGACATCTCCGCCTTCCTCTGCTACGCCGAGTGGAACGTCCCGTGGCGGTTCGCCATGGAGAACCTGCTGGACCCGATGCACGGCGCGTTCCTGCACCACGACTCGCACACGATGTACGACGGCGACACCACGGCCAAGTTCCGCATCCGGGAGACGGACCGCGGCTACTTCTTCGAGAAGACCGACCAGCGCGGCGTGAACTTCGACTGGGTTGAGCTGTGCCGCACCGGCATCGACTGGGTCGACCTGTCGATCCCGTACCCGCCGTCCGCGGGCCCGGGCGGCGCGTTCGGCATCGTCGGCATGGCCTGTCCCGTGGACGCGGGTCGCACCGGCGTCTTCTTCTGGCGCTACCGGAAGGTGCAGGACTGGCAGCGCGACACCTGGCGGTTCCTCTACAGGACGCTGATCGAGGAGCGTCACTGGGCGGTTCTGGAGCAGGACCGCACGATGCTGGAAGGGCTGCCCGAGGACGCCGACCAGCAGGAGAACCTCTACCAGCACGACCTGGGCATCGTCCGGCTGCGCCGCCTGCTCCAAGCACAGGCGAAGCAGCAGTCGAAGGCGGACGCCACGGCGTGAGGCTCCTTCCGCTTCTTCCTCCGGAAGCGGAGTCCGCCGTGGCGACGGGCGGCGGCAGTCGCCCGTCGGGGCACTGAGGCTCGCCCCGTGCACCGGGCGGTCACTGGGCTCGGCGTTTCCCGGCGGCCGGCTGCTCAACCGGCGGTCGGCGCGGCGACCGCCGGTGGTCTTCGTGGCGGGCCCGCTCGGTACAGCGCGGGCCTCGCCCTGTTCGCGGGCAACGGGGGACGCTCGCGTGTGGCTGCCGCCTGCCGGCTGCTGCGGCCGGATCAGCTCGCCTCCGCCCCGTCCTCCGCGGCTTCGTCGGATGCGACGATCGAGCCTTCCAACTTGGAAAGCAGGCGGGCCAGTTGACGCCGCTCGGCGGGTGTGAGTCCGCCGAGCATCCGGCGTTCGTTCTCCAGGTGCGCGGCGAACACCTCGTCCACCTTCTTCAGGCCGGCATCCGTGAGCCGTGAGTACACGACGCGACGGTCCTCGGCATCGCGTTCTCGCACGAGCAGGCCGTCCTTCTCCAGTCGGTCCAGGCGCAGGGTCACGCCCGCCGAGGAGATCAGCCCGGAGGCGGCGAGCTGCCCGGCGGTGAGCCGGTACGGTGCGCCGATCCGGCGCAGCGCGGTGAGCACGTCGAACCCGGCGACGGACAGTCCGTGCTCGTCGAGCTGCGAGGTCAACCGGGCCTGGTACTGCAGATACGACCGGTGCAGCCGGGCGAGCACCTCGAGCGGCGATGTGTCCAGCTCGGGGCGCTCGCGTGCCCATTCCTCGACGATCCCCGCAACGGCGTCCGGTCGCTTCCCCGCCCTGCGCTGAGCCATGTCTTCCTCTCACGGCATGTGTTGGTGTTGAAATCTTAGCCCTGAGGGAAAGCGGCTCCTGACTCCGCGGACAGCTTCGCTTCGCCCCGGGACACGTGCGGGCGCCCGGGCAGGCCGGACTGTCGCCAAGATGCTGTTCACGTGTCTTCAGTGCCAGATACTGCCCTGACCAGCACGCTGACCATCGCGAGGGCCCCGGCGCACAGACCCATTCATGGAACCTGGGCTCCCCCACGCCAGCCGAGTGCTCCAAGGGATCGCAACTCCCCTACGCTCCCAGTAGGCCCACCGCTACCGTGCACCTCGCCGGCCGCCATCAGCGACGGCTGAGAAAAGAGAAGATGACCGTGCGGTGCGTTTCAGCGACTGGCTTTCTTCCATAGCCCAACGGCTGCCCACGCCAGCACGGCGCTGATCCCGAGGTTTGCGCCAGGCGCCGTATTTCACGACGCTCGTGAACCCGGCCAGGCTCAGGCAGCCGAGCAGAACGGCTACGAGAGGCTGGACTGGTACAACTACCACCGACCCCACACCGGCATCGTAGGCCACCCCCCAGCCAGCCGCGTCACCAACCTGTCCGGACAGCACAGCTAGCCGCCCGCGCGGCGCTACTGGACTGGCTCGGCAGCACCGCTTACGACGCCGACGACCAATGCGTCTGCACTGGCGAGGGCAGTTCCGGCAGCACGTTTCTCGACGAGTGCCCGGACATGCGCGCGTTTCGGGACCTTCGGCCGGTGCTCTACCGCGCAATGCACCCGCTCCTCGAACACGACGGCACGGCCGTAGCCAGCGCGGCGCTCCTGGCCGTCCTCCCCCTGGCAGAGCACCCAGCCCTCACTGCGCGCCGAGGCGAACTGGCCGGCCATGCCCGGCGTCTGCTGTCTGTCCACAAGCACCGACCGCTGCAGACGCGACCGCGTCCTGGAAGCCTTGACGGCGTGGAGCCACGACATCAGCGGCCTGCAAAACGCGGACGACGTGGCAGCCTGCGCATCCCGCGCCCGGCGGGTCGCGGAACGCTGGACAGGTGGGTATAGCGACGACCCGCCGTTTTGACCCGGGGCACGCGCTCTTCCCGGTGGCTGCGTACGCGAGTTGTGGTTCAAGCTCAACGTTTGTGACGCGGCCACTGTGAGTGAGGGCACTGGTGATCGCGGACGGCTTACGAAGTTGCCCGAAAATAAGCCGTCGTCAAAGCGATTGGGACGAGCACCGGGGCCGTGAAGAGGTCGTGCTTCGACAATGTCGGGTCCCAGCTCCTCAGGAAACGCGTTCCGTTGGCCCAGCAAGACGTTCCCAATCGTGTCCCTCGCGGCTACAGCCGCCTGATTGACTGCCCGAGAATGCGTTCGATGCGTTTCACCAGGCGTGCGTTGAGTCGGGCCCGGGCTGCTCTCGCCGAGGCGACCACGTCGGTCAGCTCGGCACAGACTTCACGGCGCTCATCAGAGTCGACGTCACCGCCGCCGAGCCGCAGGATCGCTGCCCGTACCTGGCCTGTCCCCGCAGCAAGCAATTGCAGGACACACAAGTTGAGCCAGAACCAGTAGTCATGTGCAAACACCTCCCCCGCGTACATAGCCATTCCGGGCATCGTCGGCGTGCCCGTACCCGGTGGTTCAGGCGACAGCCATGCGGGCGTGGGGGTCTCAGTGTGCGTCCCGAGCAGGGCGGCGCAGAGGGCGGCGGCCAGTAGGGGGACGGCGCAGTGGCCGCCGAGCGGGCCGGCCAGGGCGGTGCCTGCGGCCAGGCCCAGGCGGATGGCACTGGCCATCCAGCCGACGGCCTCGGTGTCCGTTCCGTGCGGGGCGAGCGCTGTCGCGCGGCTGGGTGTAGGGCTCGGCCTCGGGCGGGTGCCCCCGGCGACGGCCCGCTGGCGCACGGTCTCGGCGTCGAACTCCAGGCCCAGCAGGATGGCGAGGTTGCTGATCCACAGCCAGACGAGGAAGACGATGACGCCGGCCATCGTGCCGTAGGTCTTCTTGCAGGCGGCGAAGTTGGCGACGCAGAACGCACGGCCGGCGGAGGCGGCCATCCAGATCACCAGAGCCAGGAACTGCCTGACGTCACCCAGCGGAACCCCTTCACCTTCGCGTTGAGGCTCGCCCAGTCCAGGATCGCGATCATTACCGTGACCAGCAGGATGAGGACCGGCCACTTCGAGATACCGCACACGGTCAGCGCCGTGTCCCCGATCCCGAGCGTCTGCCGGCCTCGCGGGCCAGGGAGCCGGTGAAGTGACCGGACTGCCGTATTCGAGGATCTCACCGCGGAAGCTGGCGTGACCGTGGAAGGCACGGGAGGATGCCCGGCCGGAACATGCCGCAGCTGGTCACCAGGGTGGGCGGGGAGCCGCTCCCGCTGCCGCCTGAGTCGGCGGTGGCTACCCGTGCATCGCGACTGTTCCACGCCGGCTCCATCGCACGGCCGGAATCGCGCCTACCCGCTCCGGCTCAACCTGATTGGGAAGCGATGAAGCGGCTGGATGCGCCCAAAATCAGTTACTTGCCACGCCGGACCCCGCGTGTCGGCCGCTGATGGGCAGACCCGCCAGTAGAGCCCGCCGGCTTGCCCTGACGTGCTCACGCATCACCTGCTCGGCACTGTCGCCGTCCTTTGCCAGGATCAGCTCCAGGACCAAGTGATGCTCCCGGTCGGACTGGGTGGCGCGGCCCGGCTGACTCAGTGAGGTCATCACCAGCCGGGCGTACGCCAGCTGATTCATCAACATTCGGTAGTGGGCCTGCAACTTTGTGTTGTCGGCGCCGGCCACGAGCAGATCGTGGAACTCGTGAACGAGCTCTGCGTATCGCTCCCGGTCGTCCCGCTCCACCGCTTCATCGGCCTCGCGCAGGTTTCGCTCGAGTAGGTCGATCTCCGGGACGCGGCCGCGCTGGGCGAGGAGGCGGGCGGCCGCGCCCTCGATGAGTTCCTTCATCTCGAAGAGTTCCGTGATCTCACGGCGGGAGGGGATGGTGACGAACGTCCCGACGCGGGGCCGGATCTCGACCAGCCCTTCCGTCTGTAGCTGTTTGAGGGCTTCGCGCACCGGCGTACGGCTCACGCCGAACTCGTCCGCGAGGGCCAGCTCCGAGAGCGGAGCTCCAGGTTCGATGTCGCCCTTGATGATGCGCCTGCGCATCTCGGCGATCACCGTGGCCTGCATCGATCCGTTCTTCGGTTCGCTCTTCGCGCGATTCACCGAGTACTCCTCCATCTCCCGTACTGCCCGCTGAATCATCCCAGAGGTGTGAGCGCGCCGCCGTCGAAGAACTTGCCCGCGCTGTAGACCATGGGATGGCGCTCGGCGACTGCGGCGTGCACCACTCGGCAGATGAAGATCGTGTGCGTACTGGCCTGGAGCCGCTCGCGGATCTGCACTTCCATCTGTGCGCTGCTGCGGGCGATCAGCGGGCTGCCGAACGGGCCGCTCTCCCAGTCGAGGTCCTTGAACTTGTCGGCGGCTTTGCTCGCGAACGTGCCGACGACGTCGAGTTGATCGGTGGACAGGATGTTGATCGCGAGGTGGTCCGCCCGGAACAGGCAGTCGTGGGTGGACGAGGTGTGCTGGACGCACACCATCACGGTGGGAGGGTCGAGAGAGATGCTCGAGAATGCGTTGACGGCCAGCCCTCTGGGGGTTTCCCCGTCCATCGCGGTCACGACCGTGACGCCGGTGACGAACTGCCGGTTGACCTGCTTCATCACGTCGATTTCGGGGGTCGGGGCAAGCGCGGCCATGAGGGTGCTCCTAGTCATCTTGATCGTCAGTCCTGTCCCACACTGATGATGCCGAGTGCCGAGAGCAGAGCGCGGGGATCCCACGTCACATGCTCCTCGACGACGCGGTCCGCCTGGAACCGGGCGAACGTGGCGCCGCTTACCTCGACGCGCCGCTTGGTGGGCGGGACACCGAGGAACGAATTCACGTGGGTTCCGCTGCTGTGCCAGCGGATCGCGGCCCTGTCACCTTCGACCACGATGTCGTCGATGGTGGTGGTCAGGTCAGGGAACGCCGCTCGCGTGGAGACGATCGCCGCCTTGAAGGCCTCCAGGTTCTGCGGGTGCGGGTCTGTCCCGTGGCGCAGGTAGGCCGGACTCAGCAACGCGTCGAGGGCATCGACGTCACCGTGCCCCCATGCCTCGGCCCATACCTTTTCGATGAGTTCTCGACGGGCGTCGATGTGCGCCATCTTTTCTCCTCCCACGGTGGCGGCATTGTGGAGTGCGGTCGGTCCGCCGGTAGGAACCGGCGTGCCGGCACGCTGCTGGAGGTGCCGAGCTGTACGGCGGAAGCGGAACCGTGCTCGTCCCCTCCGCCGGCGCCTTCGGCTGTGCCGTTCGTGGTGGTTTCTTCCCTGGCCCCCATGGCTGTGGGGCGCTGTTTCCACAACCCGTCCAAGGATGAAAGACACGAACTCCAAGGTCCCATGAGACCCGGCATCCGGCCCGCACTGGCATACAAGAAGCAGTAAGGCATGCCAGGGATGGAGCGTCAAGAGTTCGGGGGCATCGAATCACCCAACGACCTCGCTACCTCCCAAACATCCAGTTCATAGGTACTTTCTTAGCGACCGGCTCGGGCACTTCAGGGGCCGAGGAAGCCGTTGCGCTCAACCCCTTGACCGGTCTGGGAATGGATGCCTATGGTCCTGTGCCATGCAAGAGAGCTTGGAACAACCTGACGAGAGCATCGGTCTCCGCAAGCTCGTGCTCTACCGGGATGTCGTCTTCACCGAGGCGGGCGAGACACCCGCGCGGCCCGTGCAGCGCGCCAGCGTCGCCGCGGTCATACGGAATCCATGGGTGGGCTCCGGCCCTTCGACCGACCTGTCCATGGAGCAAGCTCGCATCGCTCCGGTGCTCGCGAAGCTGCTGACCGACCGGCTCATCGCGTCCATGGGCGGTGCGGACGAGATCGAAGCGTTCGGCAAGGCCGCCATAGTCGGCACGACGGGCGAGATCGAGCACGCCGGGGCACTCATCCACACCCCGTACTTCGGGAACCTGGTGAGAGAGTTCCTCCAGGGCGAGTCCATCATCTGTTTCGCCGACACGCGCGCCGAGGCCGGAGAGACATTGATCGTCCCTCTCTGGCACAAGACACATGCCGCGACACGCAGCCACTACCAGACCATCAGCGCCCGCGTACCCGACGCGCCGCGTGCGGACGAGATCGTCGTCATCGCAGCCGCGTCGACGGGGCCGCGGCCGCACCCCCGTATCGGGGACCGCATGACCGACCCCGTAGTCACCACCGAAACCCTGGAGGCTGTTCCCTCATGAGCGTCCGCAAGATCGTGACCGTCGTCGAAGAGATCCGCGCGGAGGGTGGCCGAGAGGTGACCCGCCCCGCTCGCGTCGCCGTCGTCGCAGCGGTGATCGAGAATCCCTGGGCTGGTCAGGGCTTCGTCGAGGATCTCGGCCCCGGCATCGACGCGCATGCCTCCGACCTCGGCGCGCTGCTGGCCCCGGCGGTTCTCGACGCCCTCGGTGAGCCTGCGGAGGCGTACGGCAAGGCCGCCATCGTCGGCCTGGACGGCGAGATCGAGCACGGCTCCGGTCTGATCCACACCCTCAAGTTCGGCGACCACTTCCGCAAGGCGGCCAATGCGACCACCCTGCTGCCCGCGGTCGAAAAGCGCGGGCCCGCGGGCGTGGTCTTCGACATCCCGCTCAAGCACATCACCGACGCCACGATCCGCTCGCACCACCAGAGCTTCGAGGTCCGGATCAGCGATGCCCCGCACCCGAACGAGATCGTCATCGCGCTCGCCGCCGCCGCTCAGGGACGCCCCCAGCAGCGCCTGGCGCCGCTCACGACCGAACAGTAGGTGCTCATGAGCAAGCCGACCGTGGTCCTGCTGCACGGCGTCGGACTCGACCACACCATGTGGGAACCCACCGCCGCGCTCCTGGCCGACCGCTTCACCGTGATCACCCCCGACCTGCCGGGCCACGGCACCCGCCCGCCGGTGCCCGACGGAGTGATCCTCGCAGACCTGGCCGACGGGGTGGCGGATGAGATCCCGGCCGGATCGCACCTGGTCGGATTCTCGCTGGGAGCGCTCGTCGCCCAGCATCTGGCGCTGCACCGCCCCCAGCTGGTGGCGACCCTGACCTCGGTCAGCTCGGTGTGCGCCCGTACGGCCGAGGAGCGGGCCTCGGTCCTCGCCCGCCTGCGCACCGCGGAGGCCGACTTCAAGGCGAGCGCGGCCGCAAGCCTGAAGCGGTGGTACGACGGCACGGATGTCGACGCGGACCGGGTGGCCCGCACCGAGGCCACGCTGCTCGCCAATCACGTCGGCTCCTTCCTCGGCTGTTATCGCGTGTTCGCCTCGGCGGACGCGGAACTCGGACCGCGCCTGGGCCGCATCGCCGTACCCGCACTCGCTGTGACGGGTGAAAACGATCCGGGCTCCACCCCCGAGATGACCCGGCGGCTCGCCGCCGCGCTTCCCGACTGCCGAGCGGTGGTCGTCCCCGAGGCGCGTCACATGCTGCCCATCGAGCGTCCCCAGGCGCTCGTCGACTCCCTCACCACCTTCCTCGGAGAGCGCGCACATGTCTGACCTCACCACGCTGCAGCACTTCATCGGCGGGGAGCCGGCGGAGCCCGCGTCGGGCGATTACTTCGAGAGCACCAACCCGGCCACCCGCGAGGTCCTCTACCGGGCCGCGCGCGGCGACGCGACCGACATCGACCGGGCCGTCGCCTCCGCGAAGAAAACCTTCGAAGACCCGCGCTGGCGCGATCTCAGCCAGACGCGGCGGGGTCACCTGCTGCGCCGCCTCGGTGACCTGATCGCCGAGAACGCCGAAGATCTCGCCCGGATGGAGACCCAGGACAACGGCAAGCTGCTGCGCGAGATGCGAGGGCAGCTGGCCACCTTGCCGGAGTACTACCATTACTACGCCGGACTCGCCGACAAGATCCACGGCGACTTCATCCCCACCTCCGACCGCCAGGTGCTGAACTACACGGCCCGGGAGCCGCTGGGGGTTGTCGGGGCGATCACGCCCTGGAACTCCCCCCTGACGCTGACCAGCAGCAAGCTGGCCCCTGCCCTCTGCACCGGCAACACCGTCGTGATCAAGCCCTCCGAATACACCTCGGCCACCGTCCTCAGGCTCGCCGAGCTCGCGCTCGAGGCAGGGTTCCCGCCGGGAGCGGTGAACGTCGTCACCGGATTCGGGGCCGAAGCCGGACAGGCCCTGGTCGACCACCGCGACCTCGCGAAGATCTCCTTCACCGGAAGCACCGCCACCGGGGCCCGCATCGCCGCGGCGACCGCAAGCCGGTTCATCGGCTCCACGCTCGAGCTCGGCGGCAAGTCCCCCAACATCGTGTTCGAGGACGCGAACATCCCGAACGCGGCGATGGGAGTCGTCGCCGGCATCTTCGCCGCCGCCGGACAGACCTGCATCGCCGGCAGCCGCGTCTTCGCCCACCGGTCGGTCTACGACGAGCTGCTCGAGCGCGTCGCCGAACGCGCCAAGACCATCCGCATCGGCGACCCTCTGGACGAGCAGACCGAGCTCGGCCCGCTGGCCTTCGCCGACCAGCGCGACAAGGTGGCCGGATACGTCGATCTCGGACGCAGCGAAGGCGCCCGGGTGCTGACCGGTGGGCACGCCACCGACGGCGGGCTCGGCGGCTACTTCTACGAGCCCACCATCCTCGTGGACGTCGACAACAGCATGCGCGTCGTACGCGAGGAGATCTTCGGCCCCGTCCTCGCCATCATGCCGTTCGACACCGAGGACGAGGTCCTACGTCTGGCCAACGACACCGACTACGGGCTCGCGGCCGGCGTCTGGACGACGAACCTCGCCCGGGCACACCGGATGGCGGCACGACTCGACGCCGGGACCGTCTGGGTCAACACCTACCGGGCCATGTCCCCCATGTCCCCGCGGCAGGGCTTCAAGACCAGCGGCGTCGGCGTCGAGCACGGCACCGAGACCATCAAGGAGTACACGCGCCTCAAGAGCGTGTGGATCAACACCAGCGAGGAGCCTGTGGCCGATCCGTTCACCATGCGGAGCTGACATGCCGCAGGTCGCCATCACCCTCGCCGAAGGCCGCACTCCGGACCAGATCAGGGACCTGCTGCACGAAGTACACGCCGCCGTCCTCCGCACCACCAATACCAAGCCCGAATACATCCGTGTCGTCGTTCACGAGGTTCCCCGCTCCCACTGGGTCACCGGCGACGTCACCCTCACCGAGATGGACGCCGCCGGCACGGGACAGTCCGGCGCGACCACCGACGAACACACCGGCCAGGGCAAGAGCCGACACCTGACCGGCACGCAAGACGAGGAGCAGTCATGAGGTTTTCGTTGTTCGTGCACATGGAGCGCTGGGACGAGGAGGTCAGCCACCGCCAGCTCTTCGAGAATCTCACCGAGCTGGCCCTGATGGCCGAGGCCGGCGGGTTCGGCACCGTGTGGATCGGCGAGCACCACGCGATGGAATACACCATCTCCCCCAGCCCGATGCCGCTGCTCGCCAACCTGGCCGCGAAGACCTCGACCATCCGCCTCGGCGCCGGGACCATCATCGCTCCGTTCTGGAACCCGATCCGGGCCGCCGGCGAATGCGCGCTGCTCGATGTCATCAGCAACGGCCGGATGGAGGTGGGGCTCGCCCGGGGCGCCTACCAGTTCGAGTTCGACCGGTTGGCGGGTGGGCTGTCGGCCCGCGACGGCGGCAAGCACCTTCGCGAGCTCGTGCCCGCCGTCCGGGCGCTCTGGCAGGGCGACTACGCCCACGACGGCGAGATCTGGCAGTTCCCGACCTCGACCAGCGTACCCAAGCCGGTGCAGCAGCCCACCCCGCCCATGTGGATCGCCGCCCGCGACCCCGACTCCCACGACTTCGCCGTCGCTCAGGGCTGCAACGTCATGGTCACCCCGCTCATGAAGGGGGACGAGGAAGTCGTCGACCTGAAGCGGAAGTTCGACACCGCCGTGGCCAACCACCCCGAAGTGCCGCGTCCCGAGCTGATGGTGCTGCGGCACACCCATGTCCACTCCCCCGACCAGCCCGACGGGTGGCGACCGGCCGCGGAGGCGATCGGCCGGTTCTACCGGACCTTCGACGCCTGGTTCGGCAACAAGACCACCCCGCAGAACGGGTTCCTCGCCCCCAGCCCCGAGTCGAAGTTCGCAGACCGCCCCGAGTTCGAACCGGAGTCGCTGCACAAGACAGCAATGATCGGCACCCCGGCCGAAATCATCGAACGGCTGCGCACCTATCAGGAGCTCGGCATCGACGAGTACAGCTTCTGGATCGACACCAGCCTGCCCCACGAGGAGAAGCGCAGGTCGTTGGAGCTGTTCATCAAGGAAGTCGCACCGGCGTTCCAGTAAACCGAGACCGTCTGGCGCAGCCGCGGGCCCGGGAAGGTCGTCCAACTGTGGTGCGAACGCTCTCCGTTCACCGGAAGACGACCCACAGCTCGTCGGCCTTCCCCGGCCGCCCCGCTCCCACACCCCTGATCACGCGCCAGGCCTCCAGCCCCTCGTCTTCGCCGGCCGGGTCATCGCCACCCACCGCCTCGCCTCGCAGGTCCGCAGCATCGGATTTTTCCGATATCTCACGAACGACTTCCGCATGGGTGAGACCCAGCAGTCGCCTCCCCCTTCAAGCAGCCTTCTTCCTCCGCCTCAGGAGCACGCCATGTCCCATGATGCCTCGGCGCCGGTGTACGGCAGCGCGGTAGCGAAGGTCGAGCCCTTCGGGGTCGACCACATCCCTGACAACGAGCGGCACGGCAAGCCTAGTTCGCAGTTCTTCGTCTGGTTCGCCGCCGGCTTGAACTTTCCCATCATCCTGCTCGGGTTCAGTGCGGCCTGGTTCGGGCTGAGCTTCCCCGCCGCTGTCACCGCCATCGTCATCGGGGCGGCACTGGGCTCCCTGCTCATGGCCGTGATGTCCCGGATGGGCGTACGGCTCGGCGTGCCGCAGCAGATCCAGGCCCGCGGACCGCTGGGCTTCTTCGGCAACTTCATTCCCGTCGCCTACATCAACGTTTTCGCCGGCGTCGGATGGGCGTCCGTGACCGTCATCCTCGGCGGCAAGGCGTTCGCCGGGCTGACCCACCTGCCGTTCTGGCTGTGCGCCGGGCTGCTGACACTGGTCGAGATGGTCGTCGCCATCTTCGGCTACAACATGATCAACTTTTTGCAGAAGGCGCTGACCTACGTCCTGACGCCCCTGTTCGCACTGATCACCGTGGTGGCCGTCGTACGCGGCGGAAGCGTCTTCCACGCCAACCCCCACGCGCAGGGATACATCGGCTCCACCGGCGGCCTGGTCACCTTCGGCGGCTGGTTCCTGTCCTTCCTGGTGGCCTGGGCGCCCTTCGCCTCGGACTACTCGCGCTACCTGCCGGACACCCGCGAGGTCGTCACGCGCACCGCCTGGTACACCGGCCTGGGCAACTTCGTCACCATCTGCTGGCTCGGCATCCTGGGCGTGGTCGTCGGCGGCAGCGCAACCAGCTCTGACTCGATCACCGCCCTGCACCAACTCGCCGGCCCCTTCGCCCTTCCCGCCCTGCTCGCGGTCGGGCTGTCGGCACTGGCGCAGAACTTCCTCAACGTCTACGGCGGCGCCATCTCCATCCAGACGCTGAAGGTGCCCGTCACCCGCACCCAGGCCGTCGTCGGCATCTGCGTGCTGGCGTACGCCCTCAGCCTGTGGGGCGCGTCCGGGACCGAGGCCAAGTTCAAGGTCTTCCTCAACCTCACCGCATACTTCATCGCCCCCTTCGCCGCCGTGCTGCTGCTCGACTACTACCTGGGCGGCCGCTC
The DNA here is from genome assembly GCF_002154505.1 of Streptomyces carpinensis. Classification (GTDB taxonomy): domain Bacteria; phylum Actinomycetota; class Actinomycetes; order Streptomycetales; family Streptomycetaceae; genus Streptomyces; species Streptomyces carpinensis. Next base: position 32,566 of record NZ_MUBM01000078.1, read on the forward strand.
CGACGCGAGCCGCATCCCCGAACTCTACGACCGCTCCCGCGTGCTGGACTGGGGATTCGTCGCGTGGGCAGGCGGGGTCGCCGCATCCGTGCCGTTCTGGCAGTCCAGCTTCTACACCGGACCGTTCTCGGTGGCCCATCCGGGCGCCGGTGATCTCAGCATGTTTGTCGCAACGGGAGCAGGCGCGCTCCTGTACCTGCTGACCTACCGGCTCAAACCGCTGTGGGTGAGGAACGCCGACGGGACTCGCCTCTCCTCAGGCGAACCCGACCGTTCCAGGACGATGGCTTCGCACGATCACTGAGGAGATGCAACTGGCAGGCGGCGTCCGTGCATTCGGCCGCCGCGAGCCGGTCCTGGTCCAACTGGTCGTCAAGGATGGCGCTGCTTTGTGAGCCCGGGCCTCCAGCACCCGTTGACATCCTCCCCGCGCAGCACGCATGTCACCGAGAACAGCCCCTGCCTCCCATCGCTTCCCTCTTCACCAGAGAACTGTGACCATGCCGAACAAGCTTCCCCCATGGGCTCTGCAGCGAGTCGCAGCCGCACTACAAGCCCAGCGGAAAAGGGACTCGACATCGGTGAACGCCGCCGAACTCGCCCGCTCCACAGGGCTGAGCAAGAGGCTGGCCAGACAATGCCTGCGCCATGTACGGCCGATCTGATCGATCCTCGGCCATCTCGTCCAGACCGCCGCGCGGGTCGTGCGAGTCTGGCCAACGGTGTGTCGGCGTGTCGGCGACAGCTGAAAGTGGACCAACAGGGACCGTTGGGTCCTCACGCTCGCCTCGACTCCAGGCAGGAGTACTCACATCTGACGGAGGTGGACACGGTCTCGGCATACCCGGACGGGGCCATGTATGTCTCTGCTTAAATGCCGGCGAAGCGCCGCACTGCGAGAACAACGCCTGGCGCTGCAGGAGACCGCGGCACGGCTCGGCGCGGGTACCGTCCACGGTCAGCCGCGACTTGCTGACCAACTGCGGTCCTCATGACAACTGCATCTACGACTCGAACCCATGCACCATCACAGTCGCGTCCTGCCGACGCGGTATACGACAGCGAGAGTCCGCTGGCGCCTGCCGGAGTCTGCGGTCACGCTTCCCTCCCTTCCGGCGAGATCGCGTTCGAGTCGTCCTAGCAGCTCCCTCAGGCTCTGCGCGCTACCGGAGTTCAGTAGACGGAGCCTGAGAGCGTAATCCATGTTCTCCGTACGTTCGTCCGTCCGGTGCTACGGTCGCCCCATGTCCAAGATCGAGATTGATGCGGTGACCGCCGAGTTCTTCGGCGCCTTCGACAACCGTGGTGGCCGCCTCGCCGATGTGGAGCGGATCCGCAGGCTGGTTGTCCCTGGCGGTGTGATCGTCATGACCGGCCCGAAGTTCACGGTCTACACAGTGGACGAGTTCATCGAGCCTCGCCAGAAGCTGCTGACCGACGGTCGGCTGGTCGAATTCTCCGAGTGGGAGACCTCCGAGCGCACCGAGATCGCGGGCGATATCGCGTCGCGGATCGGCGAATACCGCAAGTCCGGGATCCTGGACGGCGAGCCGTTCGAGGGCGGTGGCGCCAAGTCCTTCCAGTTTGTACGCACTCCGGAGGGCTGGCGGATCGCCGCATTTGCTTGGTACGACCCGTCATGACTGTCCGGCTGTTCGGGCCAGCCTGACGCCTCATGCTGCACACACCAGAGACAGACGCCATGACGGACGAGGAACTCATCGCCCAGTGGGAGCAGCAGCATCGCAAAGCCCATCACCACCTGCGCGCAGTCGACGACGAGTAGGTCACCGCTCCCACACGTCCGGCCCGCCGCCGGCTCGAGTTTTCCCAGTACAGGGGGGCTGGCCATACCATCGACCGACCCGTTGCCCGGATGGTGCGACAGGTTTCGGGCAACGAGGCTGAGGACATACGGATCCACCAAGCAAAAGGGAACCCTCTGTGTTCAGCTTCAAGCCGCCGCGCCGCCGTACCGCCCGCACCGCTGCCGTCTGCGCTCTCGCCGCCGCGGCCTGTGTCACTGTCTTGGCCGGCAGCGCCGGAGCCATCGTCAACGGGTCGGACTCCACCGAGAGCTACCCGTTCATGGCGGTCATCCCGGCGTCGGCCCCGGACCAGGGTCTGATCGACGGGAACTGTGGGGCATCGCTGATCGAGCAGCAGTGGGTACTGACGGCAGCTCACTGCGTGAAGGTAGAGGGGCTCAAGCTGGACGGCATCGTGCGGGTCGGTAGCGACCACCGCAAGTCCGGCGGCACTATCCGGAAGATCGACCGGACCTTCGTCCATCCCGGCTATGTGAACGGCGACAACAAGGCCGCCAACAAGAACGACATCGCGCTGATACGCCTGGACCGCCCGGTCGCCCAGCAGCCCATCAAGATCGCCGAGCAGGCAGGGCCGCCCGGCACACCGACCCGGCTCCTGGGCTTTGGCACCACCGTCGACACCGAGTTCAAGTTCCCGGACCGGCTGCAGGAGCTGAACACTCGCAGGGGCACCGAGTCCGAGTGCGCGCCCGGCTACGCGAACAGGACCCGGCTGTGCACGATCACCACCGGGCCCAAGGCCATGGCGTGCTTCGGGGACTCCGGCGGACCGCAGGTCCAAAAAGGCCGGGACGGCCGCTGGGAGCTGATCGGCGTCACCTCGGGGCCCGGCGCCCCGAATGTGCCGTGCTCGCAGGGCCCCGAGGTGACGCCGAT